>CANKTP010000084.1 GCA_947486375.1 Candidatus Hydrogenedentota bacterium
AGTCCATCGTACTCGGGCATCTCAAAACCGCCCTCTCGGTCCTCGAATCGAACGCCGCCAAGGGCGTTTCCGCCAAGGCCTCGACGCTCGCGGCGCGATACCGGCCGAGCCTGAATTAACCCCCAGCCGCCCCGGTCCTTTGCGTTACGCGGTGCCCGGCGGGTATACTGGGCATCGTTGGCGTGTCCCCCCGCGTACGGCATTTCTGGCCCAGAGTCGCGTTTTCGGCATTCCGCGGGGGGGTGGACCCGGCAGGCGCCACGGTCCCTAACTTGACAAGGAATTGTTTCATGGTCATCGTCATGGCTTCCCGGAATCGGGAAGACATCGAGAACGTCGTGCGAAGGGTCGAGGAACTCGGCTACAAGGCGCATATCATCGAGGGGGTCGAACGGACCGTCATCGCGGCCGTCGGGGACGATCGGGGCAAACACCGGCTCCAATCCCTCGAGTCCCTGCCGCATGTCGAGAAAGTTTTCCCGATTCTAAAGGGATTCAAGCTGGCCGGTCGTGAAGCCCGGACCGAAGACAGCGTCATCAACGTCGGGCCGGTCCAGATCGGCGGCGGAACATTTATCGTCATGGCCGGGCCCTGTTCGGTCGAGGGCCGCGAGCAGATCCTCGACATCGCCCAGAAGGTCAAGGACGCCGGGGCACAAATGCTCCGGGGAGGCGCGTATAAACCCCGCACCTCCCCCTATAGTTTCCAGGGGATGGAAGAAGAAGGCCTCAAGTTGTTGAAGGAGGCCCGCGAGGCCACCGGTCTTCCTTTCGTCACCGAAGTAATGACGCCGGAGCAGGCCCCGCTAGTCGCCGAGTACGCCGACATGTTCCAGATCGGCGCGCGCAACATGCAGAATTATGGCCTGCTCAAGGCCGTCGGGAAATTCAAACTTCCGGTGTTCCTGAAACGTGGGATGATGTCGACGATTAACGAGCTCCTCATGTCCGCCGAATACATCATGGCCGAGGGCAACCCCAACGTCGTCCTGTGCGAACGCGGCATCCGCACCTTCGAGACCGAGACCCGCAACACGCTCGACCTTAGCGCCGTCCCCGTCCTGAAGAAACTCTCGAACCTTCCCGTATTCATCGACCCGAGCCACGGCACCGGCAATTGGGAATACGTCGTCCCCATGTGCAAGGCTGCGGCGGCTTCCGGCGCGGACGGCCTCATGGTCGAGGTCCACGCAAATCCCGCCGAGGCATTCTCGGACGGCGCGCAGTCGCTCAAGCCGAAACTCTTCGCGAAGATGATGCGGGAGATTGCTCCCTTCGTGGAACTCATGGGAAAGAAAATGCGCTAGGGTGGCGGGGGTAGTTAGGGTTGTAACAAGACACGAATGAGTTGCGCTAACATCCCCCTTGATCCCCCTTCAAAGGGGGACTATGTAGGCGATGCTCCTTCAACGGGGGACTTGGTTAACTCCTCGTTGACGCTGGCACGGCAAGTCCCCCCTGCAAGGGGGGCGCGGTAAGTCCCCCTTTGAAGGGGGATCAAGGGGGATGTGGGTTTGAGTGCTGCTTAATTATTCCGATCCAAGTCACTGGGCGACCAATAAGACATATGGCCAGAAAGAAGAAAAACGGGACCGCCGTCGAAGAGACGCCGCTGACCGACCCCATCGCGGCGAAACACCTCCCCGACAACGTCGAGCCGGACGCTGCCGATGCCGAGGCCAGTGACGAGGCCGAGGAATTTGTCCCGGGAGAAATGCTCGGGCGCGACGAGACGCGCCAAGCCATCTACGCGATGCTCTTTGTCAGCGACAGGCCGTTGAGCGTTGGCCGCATCGCCGAGGCCCTCGGGGACATCGACCCGGACATCGTCGCGAACCTCATCGCCGAGCTGACCGAGGAAGTCAACGCACAGGCCTTGCCCTACTTGATGCGCGAGATTGCCGGCGGCTACCAACTCACCACGCGCCCCGAGCACGCCCCCTACATCCGTCGTCTGCTCAAACTCAAGAAGAGCAAAAAACTGACCAAGACCGTCCTCGAGACCCTGGCCATCATCGCGTATCGCCAACCCGTGACGCGCCCGGACGTCGAGTCCATCCGCGGCGTCAGCGTGGCCCATGCCTTCGAGCAACTCCAAGATCGCCGCCTCATCAAGGCCGTCGGCGTCGCCGAGGTGCCGGGCAGGCCGAGGTTGTATCGCACCACCGACGAGTTTTTACTTCATTTCGGCATTGCGGGCTTGAAAGAGCTCCCGTCGATTGAAGAGTTGCGCGAGATGGGCTGAGCGAAGCCGCTGTACCCCGATCCCCGCGCGTATCGAATTGAGGGTCTATGAGGCTGCAGAAATATCTGGCCGAGTGCGGTGTCGCCTCGCGCCGGGAAGCCGAAGGACACATCGCGGCAGGCCGCGTGTCCGTGAATGGAACGCAGGCGATTGTCGGGCAGACGATCGACCCCGATACCGATGCCGTCCAGTTCGACGGCCGCGACGTGGGCCGCGACCGCAAGGTCTACGTCGTGCTCAACAAGCCCAAGGGCGTCGTCACCACCGCCCACGACACCCATGACCGCAAGACCGTCCTCGATTGCGTCAATGGCGTCAGCGCCCGCGTCTTCCCCGTCGGGCGCCTGGACTACGACGTCGCCGGCACCCTGCTCCTCACCAACGACGGCGAAATGGCCTTCCGCCTCACGCACCCCAAATACCAAGTACACAAGGTCTACCTCGCCTGGGTAGACGGCATCATGAAGCCCGAAACCGCCCGCCAACTCGAGACCGGCATCACCCTCGACGACGGCGAGACCGCCCCCGCCCGCGTCGCCATCCTCAAGACCACCGCAACCGCCACGCTGGTCCGCCTCGTGATCCACGAGGGCCGGAAACATCTCGTCAAGCGTATGTGCGCCGCCGTCGGCCACCCCGTCCGCGACCTCCAGCGCCTCGCCATCGGCTCCGTCCGCGCCACCGGTCTCCAACCCGGCGAATGGCGCTACCTCAACGACCGCGAAATCTCCGTGCTCAAAAAAGTCACCGGCCTCGAACAAGAGGCGTAAGACGCGCTGGGCATTTCTTTGCATTGCATTGCATTGCTACCCGTCAGAATCTTGTTTTCCTTCGCAAAACTCCATTCTCCGAAAACTCCCTTTCTTCGCGATGCCTGCGTTCCTTGGCGATATTTCCGACCCGACAAATCGACCCGCAAAGATCCCGATCTATGTCCCCGCGCAAAAAAACAGTAACCACGAATGAACACCAATGAACACGAATTTCGGCGACGTCCCACGCTGATGGACAATCCTATTCCTGTCCATTGGTGTTCATTCGTGGTTCTCGTTCCTACCCAACGCTTCATCGGCATCGCGTACACCAGGAACGCAGTGAAGCCATTCCCTGGTTGGGTTTCGGCCATGGCGAGCTACGTACGTCGCGATCCAATTCCCGCCATCTTTATCCATCCCATCCGCACTGCTACCCGTCGGAATCTTGTTTTCTTTCGCGGATTTTCATGCGACTGATAGTTCTTTTCTTTGCGCTCTATGCGTTCTTTGCGGTTCAATCCCCGTTCTTTTATATCCGTGCCATCCGCGTTGTCCGTGGTTGAGCTTTTGGTTGCGGCTATGCCGCGCTGCGTTCCTTGCGGTTAATTCCCCCCATCGGTGAAAATCGGTGTCATCGGTGGACCATTTCGCCCTGCCCGATGTCCTCGCGCCGGAAAGACACCGTCCCCGCTCAAGTTTTTTCCCCGCCCCGCCGATAGCTTGTGCCAGAAGGCCGACACAAGGATGTGAAGGTCAACACTCGACACGGATGTCGACTACATCAGCGATGGGGATTCATTCGGCCAGGGTGCTTGTCCCGGCACCCAGAAGTTGGCAAGCGAGTCCCATTGTTCTTCCCCCAGTTTGTGCGCTGCGGAGTCCCTTCCGCGGCGCACGCTCCCTTTTGCGGAGCGGTCTGCTCGACCCGCGTCAGAAGGAATCTACGCGAGCTTGCCCGTCACCTCGACGAGCCGTCCCGCCACGCTCGCGAGAAGTCCCGCATGTCCCGCATCCTTCAAGGCCCCCTCCGCCGTGAACGCCTCGTGGGCCTTGGCCAATGCGAATTGCTCGCCAATGACCAGCGCGCCCACATTGCCGAAAATCGACCGCACGTGGACCAAGCCGCGCAATCCCCCCAACGCCCCTGGCGACGCGCTAATCAAGCCCACGGTCTTGCCCCCGAAACATTCGAGCGGCCTTTCCCCTTCTTCGCGCCGCGAAGTCCAGTCGATGACGTTCTTCAGCATCGGCGTGATCGAGCTGTTGTACTCCGGGCACGCGACCAGGAACCCGTGATGCGACTTCATCAAGGCCTTGAGCGTTCGCGCGTTCTCCGGAACCCCTTCGGCCGATTCGTAATCCTCATCCATCAGCGGAAGCGCATACTCCCGCATATCCGCCACCGTCACCTCGGCGCCAAGACGCAACAGCCGCACGTTAAACGAGGCCGAGCGGGCGCTCCCGGCAAATGCAAGAATTCTAGGCTTGATTGACACGGCATATCCTCCTTCAAGAACGCAAAAAAAATGGACAACCCCCATTTCCGTCCCCTCCGTCTTTTCCGTCCCATTGCCAATGTCGGATGGAAACGATCCAACTGATTTTACGCCTAACGCATCGTCGGCGTGCAATATTTCCCCGGCGAGCGCCCCCCGGGTATACTCGAATCTCCAACCCCAAAAGGAGGATCGTCATGTACCGCCACTTTCGCACGCTCGGCAGATGCGCCATCGCTCTCTTCCTCGCCGCGCCCTTTGCCCTGGCACAGGACAACACGCTCGAGGAAACGCCCTACCTGCTCGATACCGGCCTCGAAACCCGCTCCATCTCCTTCGAGAACCCCACGGGCGAGCGCGGCGCGGGAGGAAAAGCCGCCAGCCCGCTCGGCGTCGGACGCAAAGGCGCTCCCGCCCGCCGCATCGCCCCGGGCGAGGAAGTGCAGCTCTGCGACATCGAGGGCCCCGGCACGATCCGCCACATCTGGTTGACCACCTATACCTCCCCCATGATGCTGCGCGGCGGCGTCATCCGCGCCTGGTGGGACGGCCAGGAACACCCGAGCATCGAGGCGCCGCTGGGCGATTTCTTCGGCGTCTCCCACGGCAAGACCGTGGCCTACGAGTCGGCCGTCCATAGCGTCGGCGAACGCACGGCCCTAAACTTCTGGCTCCCGATGCCCTTCACGAAACGCGCCCGCATCACCTTCACCAACGAGTCCGGGATCGAGATGCCCGTCTTCTACCAAATCGACTACACCATCAAGGACACGCACCCGGCGGACGTCGGGCGGATGCACGTCTCCTTTCGCCGCGAAAACCTCACGACCCTGGGCAAAGACTTCGAAATCCTCCCCGCGCGCTCCGGCAAGGGACGCTTCATCGGTTGCCTGATCGGCATACGCGCAATCGAGCTGAAGCCCTGGTGGGGCGAGGGCGAGATCAAGATGTACCTCGACGGCGACAAGGAATTCGCCACCCTCGTCGGCACCGGCTCCGAAGACTACGTCGGCCTCTCCTTCGGCATCCAAGCAACCCCCTACCGCTACCACGGCTGCGCCCTGAACGAGAAAGGCTTCGTGACCATGTACCGCTGGCACCTGCCCGATCCCATCTACTGGAAAGAAAACATCCGCGTCACCATGCAACAAATCGGCCACAAAGGCACCGACATGACCCCCGGCCAATACATGAACCAACTCTACGAACGCCAAGACGACTGGTCCGCCGCCGCCTTCTGGTACGAACCCGTCCCCAGCACCCCCCTCCCCCCCTTCCCAGTCGCCGCGGAACGCACCAAGGACATTTGGAAATGATAGGGAGAGTAGGCTGATCGCCAAGGGGGCTGCCGCCGATCGCGAAGGGGCTGCTTCGTGAATTGATGATCGGGCGGGCTCGTCTGGAGTGCGGTGGCTTGCCGCCGCTCTGCCCGTGGACGCTCGCGTCCACACCAGCCGGATTCTCAACCTTCGCCCACGCCTTCGCTCAAAACTTCTCGTTTTCATCGCTATGGATGAGGCGTCAGCCTCATGAACGACCGCCTCCAACCCGCCGGAGGCTCGTGGTACCATTTCCGCATGACTGAGCAAACGCGCGTGGCCGTGATTGGGGCCGGGATTACCGGCCTGTGCGCGGCGCATGAACTTGTAAAACGATTCGGTGCCGGCTCGGTGATGGTGATCGATGCCGCAGACCGGCCGGGGGGCTACGCCCACACCGAGCGGGCCGAGGGCTTTCTCTGCGATTCGGGCCCGAACGGATACCTTCCGCGCGAGCCGCGCCTCACCCAATGGGTCGAGGAACTGGGCCTCGGGGACGAGCGGGTGCGGGCCAATGAGGCTGCCGCGCACCGGTTCATTCTCAAGGATGGCCGTCTCGTCGAGATCGTCGGGCCTCCGCGTTTCTTTGTGTCGCCGTTGTTGTCCGTTGGGGGGCGCGCGCGGCTGTTGGCCGAGCCGTTAATCCGCGCGAAACGCAACGGCGAACCGGAATCGATATGGGATTTCGCGGCGCGGCGCATCGGTCCCGAGGCCGCCGATACGTTGGTCAGCGCGATGGTGCTCGGCGTGTTCGGCGGCGATGCGCACCGCCTTTCGCTCGAGCATTGTTTTCCGCGGATGGCTGCGATGGAGCGCGAACACGGGGGCTTGTTTCGCGCGATGCTGGCGATGCGCGGCGGAGCCGGCGGTCCCATGGGATCCGGCGGCGTGCTGACGACGTTTCGCGGGGGGATCGGCGCATTGGCCGAACGCGCCGCAGAACGCCTCGGCCACTCGTTGCGCCTGGGCAACAAGGCAACGGCGGTCGAACGATCCGGATCGGCATGGCGCGTTTGCCTCCAGGATGGAAATGAAATCGAGTCGGAGTTCGTCGTCGTGGCGACGCCGGCGCATGTGACGGCGGAACTCATGGCGGGGTTGGACGCGGAGTTGAGCCGCGCGTGCGCCACCATCGCGCATGCCCCGATCGCCGTCGTCTGTACCGCTTACCGGCGAGAGGACGTTAGCCACGACATGAACGGCTTCGGCTTCCTCGCCCCGCCCAACCAAGCCCAGCGCCTACTCGGCTGCATCTGGACAAGTTCGGTCTTTCCCCAAAGTGCCCCCGAGGGCTGGGTGTTCCTTCGCTCGATGATCGGGGGCGACATTCATCCCGAGGACGCCGCCCTCCCCGATGCCGCCCTCCTCGGCCACGTCGCCCGCGAGGTACACCCATTGCTCGGGATAACCCGCACCCCCGAATTCGTCCGCATATACCGGCATCGCCACGGCATCCCGCAGTACCGGCTGGACCACGGTGACGTGCTTCGCGCCCTCGAGGCCGCCGAGGCGCGCCATCCCGGTCTGGCCATCGCCGGGAACGCTTACCGCGGCGTCTCCTTGAACGATTGCGTCGCCTCGGCGCATCGGGCCGTCCAAATGATCGCGCCCGCCTGAATGTCGTGGCACGGGCATCTCCCCCACGGGCAAATGGAAAAATTTCCTGGCGTCCCTCCGCGCCCTTTTTCGGCTTGCCGCCCCCCACTCTGGTACACTCCCGCCAAAATCGAGCCGCCTTCGGCGGACCTGCAATGAATTGGAATTCATAATTTCATGCGCCATTACATGGGCCTCGATGTCGGGGGCACGAAGACCCACTGCCTTATCGCCGATGAATCGGGCCAGATAAAAGGCTTCGGAAAAGCCGGCACCGGAAACTACGAATACCACGGCGCCGAGGCCGCCGCCGTCGAGAACTTCAAGGCCGTCGTCATGGCCCTCGATTCCGCCGGCCTCTCCCTCGACGCCATCTCCGCCATCGGCATGGGCGTCGCCGGCGCCGATCTGCCCGAGGACTTCGTCATGCTCGAGCGCGAGATTTACACGCCCTTGTTCGGCGATATCCCCAGGGCCTTCAAGAACGATTCCATGGCCGGCCTCCGCGGCGGCACCCGCGATGCCACGGGAATTGTCATCGCCTGCGGCACGGGCGCGGTCTGCGCCGGCCGAAATGCCGCGGGACGCGAGACCCGCGTCGGCGGGCTCGGGCCCGAATTCGGCGATCAATGCACGGGGACCTCGATCGGCGAGGAAGGCCTCCGGACCGTATGGCGGGCACGGGACGGCATCGTCCCTCCCACGCTCTTGGCCGCGAAATTCGTCGCCCAATCCGGATGCGGCGATATCGAGGAACTATTCATCAAGCTATACCGCCGCGAGATTACCCAGGCACACCTCGAGCCCATGGCCAAGCTAGTCTTCGACGCCGCGGTTGACGGCGATCCCGCCGCCTGTGCTATTCTCGACGCTGGCGGTCGATATCTCGGCGCAATGGTAAACGCCGTCGCGCGCCGCCTCGATATGGGTCAGGATGCATTTGAAGTGGTCATGGTCGGCAGCGTCTTCAAGGGCGCCAGCCCCGTCTTGGTCGACGCCATGCGCCAGGCCATCTTGGACGTGTGCCCGAGGGCGACTCTCGCGGTACCGCTCTTCGAGCCGGTCGTCGGGGCGCTCCTCATGGCATTCGAGATTGACGGCCCCGTGACGGACGCCCGGTACTCCCGGCTCTCCGGGAGTCTCATGGACTCGCAACTACGCTATCAAGTCAACTTTAAGGCAGGTGATGCATGAAAAATACGGGACCTTTATTGATCGGCCTCACGGTCGCCGCGATCATTGGCGTCGGCGTCTACGCCTACTTGGACTCCTTCAGGGACGGCGCAACGCAGTCCGAGGAGGAATTTCTGGCGGAATCGCGCGACGCGGCGAACGCAGCGCCCGAATCCCCCGGCGAAAAAAACGCCACGCTTCCACCGGCCTCCTCAGGTGCCGGTTCGCCCCAAATCGAAATCGAGTCCGACGTGCTCGACATGGGCCTTATCGCAAACGACAAAATAGCCGAGCGCGAATTCAAGATTCGCAACCTCGGGAACGCGCCTCTCGAGATCACCGAAATCAAGACCTCATGCCACTGCACCGAGGGCGAAATGAAGGACAAAATCGTCCCGCCCGGGGGCGAAGGGATTATGAGAATCACCGTCGATCCCTTTCGAATCCCGATGTTCACTTCCCGGAAAACCCTGACCGTTTCCTCGAACGATCCCAAGAAACCCGAGATTGCCATCGACGTCACCGCGAATGTGGTTCCCGAAGTCTCGTGGGAACCCAAGCTCCTCGATTTCGGCTCGATGCCCAAGGGGACCCCCGCGGAATTGTCCCTCGTAATCCGCGAGGAAACCGCGCCCTTCACCATCGCCCGCGCCGGTATTGCCGGCTCAAAACTCGACGCCCTCAAGGCCACCTTTGTCGAGGTCACCCCGGGCGAGCGAAAGGACCCCTCGAAAACGGAGTTCAAAATCACCATCGCCTCCGACGGGCAATTGCCTGCCGGCGAGCTCACTGCCCAACTCATCGTCAGCCTCGACGGAATCAAACGCATACCCCGCATCTCCATCCCCATCAAGATTGGGATCACCGCCGCGTATACCATCGAGCCCTCAATGATCACCCTGCGCTCCGTCACCCCCGGCGAGACCCTCGCCGGCGTCCTCACCCTGACCTCCCAAGTCCCCGTCGAGATTACTAAACTCGAGGCGCTCAACCCCGCGCTAAGCGTCAAGACCCGTCCCGGAGACGCGCCGAACACCGTCGTTTTCGACCTCACCGTCGCGGCCGATGCCACCGAGCGCGTCCAACGCGACACATGGGCCTTCGTCGTCACCGCCGGGGGCGCCGTGTTCGAGGAGAAGATAAAGGTGCTCGCCATCCTAAAGGAGCAAGAAGGCATCGGCGCTCCGGCCGCCCCACTCCCCGCTCCCAATGGAGCTCCCGCGCCCGGCCCCGCGCCCACCGCGCCCGCGCCCCAATAGACACCCGACGGAGATTACGCCGTGGCCCTGTTTCGCAGGAACGAGCCGGATTCCCCCAAGAATCCCCTCAAGACCCCCACCCTGCCCAACCGCGCCTATTGCCGGATCTGCCGGGCCGAAAAAGTCCTCACCAATTGTTGGCGCCGAAACTTCCCGCTCAAGCAATGCGAATGTTGTGGCCTGGCCTTCGAGAATCCCGCCGCGCTATACGGCCGAAGCCTCCCCGTGTGTCCCAAGTGCGAGGAATTCCTCGAACAGCCCGCCTTCGAATATGGGACCTGCGACGGCTGCGGCTCGAAGTTTGAACTGGTCTCGGGGACCCTGCCCGGACTACTTCCCAACCGCGCCCAACGCGAGGCCATGAACAAAATCGGCCGCATGAGGAGCCAGTCCTAAAATGCGGGATGCCGCTGCGGCGCGTGAGAAACTGGCGCGGCATGGGCAGGAGCACGCATTGCGCTTTTGGAACGATCTGGCCGAGCCGGATCGCGCCGCGCTGCTCGCACAAATCGACTCCCTCGACCTCGTGCTTGTCGACTCATTGACGCAAAGGTGGATACGAGACACCCCGGCCCCCGCGCATTTCTCCAAAATTGATCCCGTCCCCGTAATCAAGACGAGTTCCCCTTTGTCGTCCACGGATCAGGAGGCCTCCACCGCGGGCGAAGCCGCGCTTCGCGCAGGCCGCGTCGGCTTGGTCCTCGTTGCTGGCGGTCAAGGCACGCGCCTCGGCTTCGACGGGCCCAAGGGCGCCTACCCCATCGGCTCCGTCACCGGCAGGACAATCTTCGAGTTCCACGCCGACAAGATTCACAATCTCCAACGCCGCTACGGCTGCACACTGCCCTGGTATATCATGGTCGGCGAGACCAACGAGGCCCAGACCAAGGCCTTCTTCGGCAAGCACGGCCACTTCGGCCTAGATCCCGCCAACATCGTCTTCTTCACCCAGCACATGATGCCCTGTGTCAGCGAGGACGGAAAGCTCCTGTTGGAGACCCCCTTCCGCCTCGCCTCGAATCCCAACGGCCATGGCGGCTGCATTCCAGCGATGGTCGAGTGTGGCGTCATCGCCGACGCCAAGCGCCGCGGCCTCGATACCCTCAGCTATTTCCAAGTCGACAACTGGGCCGTGAAAGTCGCCGACCCCTTGTTCATCGGCCACCACGTCCTACGCAACGGACGGATGTCATCCAAGGTTTGTCCGAAGACCGAACCGCGCGAATCCGTGGGCGTGCATTGTCTCTGCGATGGCGTCTATCAGGTGATCGAGTACACCGAACTCGACATCTATCCCCAGTTGTTGGAAACCGGCCCCGGCGGCAATCTCATCCACTTCGCCGGGAATACCGCCATCCACGTTCTCTCCGTCGACTTCGTCGAGGAAACGAACCGGAATTTCGCGAACTTCCCCTGGCACTGTTCGCACAAGAAAATCCCGTACTTGGACGATAGCGGTGCCCTCGTCAAACCGTCCAAGAACAATGGCTACAAATTCGAGACCTTCGTCTTCGACGCCCTGCAATATACCAACCATCCCCCCATCGTTCTCGAAATCGGACGGCTCGGCGAATACACCCCCACAAAACAACCCACCGGCCCCAACAGCGTCGAGGAAGCCCAGGACGACATGAATCAACTCTGGGGCGGCTGGCTCGAGGCGGCGGGCGCCGCGGTCAAGCGAAGCGCGGGCGGGGCCATAATCTCCAAAATCGAAATTAGTCCCCGCTTCGCCCTCACCCTCGATGAATTCGTCGAACGGTCCAAGGGACATGCTTGGCCCAAAAATCCCGAGGCCTTGGCGATCGGCCCCGAAGGACAGATACTCACGGGAAAATAAGATCGACCCCCATCTTCGCAATTCCTCCCCAAAGCCCCATAGGTCCCATGGGTCGCATAAGTCCTATCCACCCACTCCCACCGCATCCCGCCCCACAACCAGGTTGATCGCCCTCGGCACCACCTCCATCCGAGCCGGCAACACCCCCGCGAGTTCCCCATCGGGTGCCGCCAAGGTCCGCGACTGCGCCGCCACCGCCAGTCGGGCCACGCGCCTATACGTGATAAACGGGATCTTCTCCAGCGTGCCCCGATACAAATGGTGCAAGAGAAAAAACGCCTTCAGCCACTGCACCTCCCCGATCACATACACGTCCAGGAGACCGTCGTCCAGCAAGGCCTTGGGCGCCGAGTGAATCCCCCCGCCATCGTATTGTCCATTCGCGACAATGACCTCGATGATGCGGCCCGCGACGGTCTCGCCGTCCAGGTCAATCTCCATCGGAATCGGGCGATGTAGGACAAGCGTCTTGACAAGCGCCATTAGGAAGGCGAGAAAACCGCCCGCCCCCTTGTGTCCCCCGCGCTCGGCGTATTCCACCACGAATCCGCCCAGCCCCATATGCAGGATGTTGACGAAGTATTGCATCGTTTCGTCACCAACCGCATTCGTCGTATAAAGCCGAACGGAATCGATCGGGAGCGAGTCTGGAGAGGCCAGATAGGGAATCGCCGCGCGCCCATATGGAATCCCGATTGACTTGCGAAAATCCGAACTCGTACCCAGCGGAAGCAACGCCATCGAGGCCGCGGGATTTATCGGGGCCAGGCCGTCGAAGAACCCGTTTACCACGGCGTAGTTCGTGCCGTCGCCCCCGGCGCTGACGATCCGGTCATGGCCCGTGCGCAGCGCCTCGCGCACCGAATCCGACGCCTCGGCCCCGTCCCGCGAAACCAACAGCGTAAAATCGCCGACGGCCTCGCGCACCTCCCGCTCGAGCCTGCCCCAATGCCGCCCGCAACGACCGTTCGCCGAGGAAGGATTCAATACAACAGCGAACTTCTCAGGTTTCCCGCCCAATCCTACACCCGGACATCCGAGGCGACGCCCATGCGGTCCGCATGGCGGTCGAGAATTGGGTCGACGTGCATCGAGACAAACTCGACCACCTGTTCCGGTGCCCGCCCGACAAACTCCCGCATGCTGAGCGTCGCCTCAATCTCGGCCCGGCTCATCCCGATCGCCTTGTCCCCGGCAAGCCGATCGAGCAAGTCATTGTCTCCGCCCTCTTCCTTCACCCGCCGGCCCGCGGCCTGGCTGTGCGTGCGGATGACCTCGTGAAGTTCCTGCCGGTCGCCGCCCTTCTTCACGCAGGCCATGAGAATGTTCTCCGTCGCCATGAAGGGCAACTCCGCCCAAAGATGTTTCTCGATCACCTTCGGGTAGACGCTCGGGTTCTCCATGATGTTCAAATACAAATTCAGGATCCCATCGCATGCCAGGAACGATTCCGGAAGACTAAGCCGCCGAATCGCCGAGTCATCCAGCGTGCGTTCGAACCATTGCGTGGCCGAGGTGAATTCCGAGTGCAGCGGCGCGACCATCAAGAAGCGCGCCAGCGCGCAGGCCCGCTCGCATCGCATTGGATTGCGCTTGTACGCCATCGCCGAACTGCCCACCTGGGTGTCCTCGAAGGGCTCTTCAACCTCCTTGAGGTTCTGCAAGAGCCGCATGTCCGTCCCGAATTTATGCACGCTCTCCCCCACCGCCGCCAGCACCCGCAGCACA
Organism: Candidatus Hydrogenedentota bacterium; assembly: GCA_947486375.1. Taxonomy (GTDB): domain Bacteria; phylum Hydrogenedentota; class Hydrogenedentia; order Hydrogenedentales; genus CANKTP01. The sequence goes on from CANKTP010000084.1 coordinate 13,412, forward strand.
TGCGTGTCCACCTTGCGCGGGTACGTCTGGCCCGTCACCGGATAGGAACTCTCGAACCCGAGACGCTCGGCCACGAGCTGGTCGAGCATCCGCACTTTGTCCGAATCCCCGTCGAACAAGGCCATGAACGAAGCTTGCGTCCCGGTCGTCCCCTTGACGCCCCGGCAACGGAGCCGTTCGATGGCCTGCTCGATGTCCTCGATGTCGAACACGAGGTCCTGCGCCCACAAACACGCCCGCTTGCCCACGGTGACGACCTGCGCGGGCTGATAGTGGGTGTACCCGAGCGTCGGCAAGTCCTTCCACTGGAGCGCGAAGGCCTTGAGCTTGGCGAGCACGTTGACCGCCTTCGTGAGGAGAATATGAAGCCCATCGCGCATTAGGATGAGATCGGTGTTGTCCCCAACGAAACAACTCGTCGCCCCGAGGTGGATGATCGGCTTCGCCTTCGGCGCGACCATCGCGTACGCATGGATATGCGCCATCACGTCGTGGCGCAGTTCGCGCTCGAGGCGTTTCGCCGCCTCGAAATCGATGTCGTCGACATGCGCCTTCATCTCGGAAATCTGCGCGTCCGTGATCGGCAGGCCGAGTTCCTTTTCCGCTTCCGCCAGCGCAATCCAACAACGCCGCCAAGTCGAGAATTTCTTCTGCGCGCCCCACAACTCGGCCATCTCGCGCGTGGCGAATCGCTCCACCAGGGGGCTCGTGTAGATTGAGGTCATCGGCAGGCTCCGGAGATCCCAAATTCGGCAGTCGACAGGGACTGACTCCGCCTTTTGCCCGGCAGTTTGTCTGCCCTTCGTAGCCTTGGCGAAGGAGGGGGCAAAACGCGGTGTCTGTCCCTTACCTTCCGGTTCGTCATGCGGGGGGGGCGTCCTTCGCGGCAAGGTCAAAACCATGCGCCGTACCCATCGCCGCGACCGCCGTCACCGGCTTCTCGCGATACGCGAACAGCGACTTCCCGAGGACGAAGTCGCAGGCATCATCGGCCGACCCCGCATCGTAATCCCCGCAAAGGTCGTTCGATATACGGTTCTCTTCATAGGTGGCGATATAGAAATATCGTCCGGGCTCGAGCGGCATGCGCCGAACCTCGATGCCGTCCTCGCGAACCACGCCCAGCCAACCCGATCCATCGCGCCGATCCGCCACCGCGCTCACGCGCGGCGTGTTAAAATCGTCCTTTTCGTAATCCAACGCCAGCGAATTGAGCGCCAACGAATCGCGCGGCGACATGCCCGACGCGATCTTCTCCGCGATCGGGTCGGTGTGGCTCCCATTGGTCACCACTGCCACTTGGCCCCCGCACACCAACCGCACGCAGTTATAGGCGATGTACGGGTTCTTCTGCACATCCGCCTCGAATCCCGGCTTCGGGACAATGCTCACCTTGTCCGCCGAAACCACCGCCGTCCGATTCGGAAACGACCGGCTCGACACCCGATACGACGCGCAGACCCGCCGGTCCGCCGTCATCGCCACACAAACGATTCGCCCGATGTACATTGACGCTCCTTGACCATTGCCGCCCCGATAACGAGCCGAAAGTATACACAAATCTCAACCAACCACACGAAACGATGAGTGCCCCCACAAGCCGGATTTGCTTCCCACCCTTCCCACCCTTCCACCCTTCAAACCCTTCCATCCTCACACCCGCCGCCACGCCTCCACCAACGCCCGCTTCGATCCGGCAACGACCGCGTCCGGCATCTCCCCGGCCATCGGCTTCACCTCGAAACTCACGATGCGCCGCGCCTCCCGGCCGATATACCCCGCGTCTAACAACACCCGCAAAAATGCAGTGAGTTCCTTCACCCCATTCCGCGTTCCCGGCGCGCCAAACCGCGGGTGATTGTCCCCATACGCCGGATGCGCCGGATCGTCCATCGCGCAATTGCCGATGTGCGCGTGCACCAAATGATCGCCCGCCTCCGCGATCGCCGCAGCAAACTCCTCCCCCTGTAACGGCAAATGGCTCATGTCCAGCATCAACCCGAAACTCGGATGACGCCGCCGAACCGCTTCGGAAACCTGCACCGCATCTCGCGTCGATCCGATTAGGCAATTCTTCCCATACGACACTTGGTCAAAGGTCTCGAGGACTACCTCGATTCCATGCGTGGCCGCATGATCGCATAGCCCAAGGAGGGACTCGATCAACCGATCCATCGCCGCCGCCTTGTCTTCGGACACTCGCCCGCTCAAGACCGCCACCCGGCCAATGCCCATCTCCGCCGCTTGGTCAATCCCCGCCACGACCGCCGCGACCGCACGCCCACGATCCGCCGCATCCGGGTGGTTCAGGTCTAGCGTCCCACCCAAAAGGATTGGCTGCGCCCCGAACCCAAGCATGACCCCCGCCTGCTCGCAACACTCCCGAACCTGCCGCCGCTGCTCCGCATCGTTGATGCGCGTAATCTCAAGCACCTCGAAAAACGGATCGGTACAAAGCCGCTGGACGGTCTCCACAATCGGGCCGTCGCCCCCCATGCATTCGGGATACGCCATGAAGTGAACCAGGCCAACCCGCATATAGTCATGCAACGATTCGCGCATACCCATTCTCCATCGTGGGGGAAATTAGGGACAGTCACCTATTATTCGATGTTCAGCCGAAAATCTCGACTATGGCGGGTGCCCCAGGGTCGAGAGTAAAACCTAGCAATACTACTTTGCTCGAATAATAGGCGACTGTCCCTAATTTCCCCAATGCGTATGAAAGATCTCCCCCCTCGCCTTATCCACGCGCTCGTACCGGTGCGCGCCAAAGTAGTCCCGTTGCGCCTGCAACAAATTCGCAGGGAGAATCGCCGAACGGTAGCTGTCGTAATATCCTAATGCCGACGAAAACGCCGGCGTCGGCACGCCGTGCTCGATTGCCGCGACGATCGCCCTGCGCCATGCCGATTGCGCCTTGGCGATGGCCTCGCGGAAGAACGGCGTCACCAGCAGGTTTTCGCACCCCGGATCGTTCGTAAAGACGTCCTTGATGTGATCGAGGAAACGCGCCCGGATGATGCACCCGCCGCGCCAAAGCAACGCAATGTCGCCGTAGTTCAGGTCCCACGTATATTCGGCTGATGCCGCCCGCAGCAATTGAAAACCCTGGGCGTAAGAGCAAATCTTCGATGCGTACAGCGCCTGGCGAACATCCTCGGCGAATGCGTCGCGATCTCCGGAAAATGTCTTCGTGGGGCCGGACAATAAACCGGAAGCCGCGACACGTTCGTCCTTGATGGCGGACACACATCGCGCGAATACCGCCTCGGCAATAGTCGGGATGGGCACCCCCAGATCGAGGCCGCTGACCGAGGTCCACTTGCCCGTGCCCTTCTGCCCCGCAGTATCGAGGACCACGTCGACCATCGGCTTGCCGGTCTCGGGGTCGTTCGTCGCGAGAATGCGCGCAGTGATGTCGATGAGGTAACTGTCGAGTTCGCCCTTATTCCACTCCGCGAACACCTTCGCTTGATCGGCGGGCGTCATGCCGAGTACCCCGCGCAGCAACGCATAGGCCTCGGCAATCAATTGCATGTCGCCATACTCGATGCCGTTGTGGACCATCTTCACATAGTGCCCCGCGCCATCCGGACCAAGAAACGCGCAGCAAGGCGGGCCGTCGGCGACCTTCGCCGCAATCGCCTCAAACATCGCCCGCACATGGGGCCACGCCGCAGGCGAACCGCCCGGCATGAGCGAGGGGCCTTTCCGCGCGCCTTCCTCGCCTCCGCTGACGCCCGTGCCGATGTAGAGCAGGCCCTTGGACTCGACGTGCTTCACGCGCCGCTGCGTGTCCTCGAAATGGCTGTTGCCGCCGTCAATCAGGATGTCGCCCGCTTCGAGGTGCGGCAGGAGCGAATCGATGCACCAATCCACCGCCTTGCCCGCCGTCACCATCAGCATGATCCGCCGGGGACGCTCGAGCGCCGCGCAAAAGGACTCGATGGAATCGCACGCGGTAATCGAGGAATTGGCCGCATGGTCCTTGCGGAACGAGTCGAGGTACTTCGCATCGCGATCGTATCCCGCAACGGTAAATCCCTTGCTCGCGAAATTCAGCGCCAGGTTGGAGCC
>CANKTP010000085.1 GCA_947486375.1 Candidatus Hydrogenedentota bacterium
CACGGCAAACGCGGCGAGCCAACCTATATCAAGGTCCCCGAGGGGACGGTCGTGCGCAATTGGGGGACAGGCGAATTCATCGCCGACCTCACCGATCCCGAGAAGCCCCACTTGGTTGCCGATGGCGGCAAAGGCGGGCGCGGGAACGCGCGGTTTCTCTCGAACAAGAACCGCGCCCCCATGTTTGCCGAGAAAGGCGAGCCGGGCGAAGAGCGGGACCTCGCGCTCGAGCTGAAGATTATCGCCGAGATCGGCCTGGTCGGACTTCCGAACGCCGGCAAGTCCACGTTTCTCTCGCGCGTCACCGCGGCCACTCCCAAGATCGCCGACTACCCGTTCACGACGCTTTCGCCCAATCTCGGCGTAAGCCAACTGTCCGAGTACCGCACGCTGACGATCGCCGACATTCCCGGGATCATCGAGGGCGCCGCCGAGGGCAAGGGCCTCGGCCACGAGTTCCTGCGCCACATCGAGCGCACCAAGGTCCTTGTCTTCCTGATCGACTTGGGCGACCCGGATCCTTTCGACACCCTGCGCGTCCTCGAACAGGAACTCGAGGCGCACAGCGAGGTGTTCGCGACGCGCCCGCGTTTTGTCGTCTTCAACAAATGCGACGTTACCGAGTACCGCGAGCGCTTCGGGGAACTGCGCGTCGAGATGCCGGATGCCTATTGCATTTCCGGCGTCACCGGCGAGGGAATGGCGCCGCTGCTCGAGGTCCTATGGAACACGGTCGAGCGGCTCCGAATCGAGGAGGCCGAGGCGGCCAGCGTCGCGAAGCCCGAGCCCCAGGTCGAGTACACCTACTCCGCGCCCTACGAAATCGAGGCAACGCGCGGGGGATTTCGCGTCGAGGGCAAGAATATCGAGCGCCTGATGAAAATGACCGACTTTACGAACGACGAGGCCGTGCGCCACATGCAGCACCGGCTCGAGCGCATGGGCCTGTTCAAGGCCCTCAAGCGCCTCGGCGCCCAAGAAGGCCAAACGATCCTTATCGGCGAGGCCGAACTCGAGTATCGACCCGACTGACGGATTCGCATCGATCGTGATAGAATCGGGTCAATTCGGGGACGGGCCACGAATTACTCACCGTGCGGCTTTGCCCAGATGCAATCGCGAAAAGGAGTAATTCGTGGCCCGTCCCCGAATTAACCCACAACCCGAGGTACCGAGAACGATGTCCCCCACATTGGTGCAAAAAACTCCGCAAGATCAGCCCGATTTCCTGCCCAATGTGCTGCGTATCGCCGAGATCCTCGCTAGTTTCAAAGGTAAACTCATCAAGGCCTATGACCTGCGCGAGCTGACCGTCGTGGCCGACTGTTTCGTCCTGTGCAGCGTCTCGAGCGAGCCCCAGTTCAAAGCCGTCTACAACGGCGTCCGCGAGGGCATGAAGACCGTCGGCGTCAGCCCGCTCCGTGTCGAGGGCGAAGTGACCGGCGGATGGCTCATCGTGGACTATGGCAATATCGTCTTGCATGTGTTTCGCGAGACCGCGCGCGAATTCTACGATCTCGATGGCTTGTGGGGCGATGCGCCGCAAGTAGCGTTGGACCTCGACTAGCCCCCGGGAGCCGCGCCGACGCATGGTGACCGAGACCATATTCCCGAAAAAGGCCGACCGCGCCGCCATCTACCAGTACAAGGTGGATGTCATCGTCGGGGAAGGCGGCACCGGCACGGTCTACCGGGGACTCGATCCGAAATCGGGGACCCTGGTCGCGGTAAAATTTTTCCGCGCGAACTTTTTCCGCAATGCCCTGCACCAGAAGGACCTCGCCCGCGCCGTCAAGAAATTCGCCAAGCTCGACCACCCCAACGTGGTAAAAATTTACGAGTTTCTCTCGGGAAAGGAAGGCGACGCCCTCGTGCTCGAGTACATCGACGGCCCGGACCTCCGGTGGTACTTGAACAATCGCCCCTTCATCCTCAACGAGCGCCTCGTCATTGCCGCGCAAATCTGCAATGGGCTCGGATATTTGCACGAGCAAGGCTTCATCCATCACGATCTCAAGCCGGGCAATGTCCTGTTCACGCGCAAGGGACAGGCCAAGCTCTGCGACTTCTCCCTCACCGGGACCAATCGCCTCCTCAACCTCCTCGACGGACGCGGAATGGAACAGTTCACCCCGATGTACGTGTGCCCGGAGGTAATTCGGAAAGAAAAAGCGACCCCGCTATCGGACCTCTATTCCCTGGGCGCGATGCTGTACCTGATGTTCGGGCTCAAGGCCCCCTTCGATTCCGACAATTTGCAGCACCTCTACATGAGCCATCTCCAAGTCGTCCCGGTCAATCCCTCGTTGATCAACAAGGAATGTCCCAGGCCCTTGGGCGACATCATCATGAAGTTGCTCGAAAAAAAGCCCGAAAGACGCTATACCGATTGCCAACAACTCCGCATCGCCCTTTCCGATATCGGGAAAAGCCGCATATGATCCTTCTTCGCTGGTAACTGTCTAGCCGCCTGTCGGTTGGATTTGAAAGTTGAATTGACTCTGGCTAAAGTGTCTGGGCTACCCTATTTCAAGGTGCCTCCGGCAAAATCGACCCCCGTACCTCACATACTTCCCATCAGTCCCATAGGTCCCATGCCACAATTGCGGCTTTTTTGCCGCAGGCTGCTAGACAGTTACGAACCAAGCGGTAAAACGCAATATCGATCGATTTCCCCCGGACTTCATGTTCCAATTGACCCTGGGGGAAGCCAGCTCTTTAAGGTCACAAATTGTGACCTTAAACGCGGGACGAGGCAAGCACCGAAAGTACCAACCCTACGCCTTCACCGAGCAAGGAGTCGCCATGTTGTCGACCGTCCTGCGCAGCCAGCGCGCGGTGATGGTGAATATCGAAATCATGCGGGCCTTCGTGCGGATTCGCCGGATGTTAAGATCCAATGCGGGGTTGGCCCGCAAACTCGCGGCCCTCGAAAAGAAGTACGACACCCAGTTCAAGGCCGTGTTCGACGCCATCCGCCAACTCATGGCCGGGCCCGCGCCCAAGAAAAAGCGGGCCATCGGGTTTACCCCGGATTAACGATAGGAGCGTGCCCAGAATCCGCGCGCATATAGTTGATTTGTCTGTCCCGCTCGGCTAGGCTAGTTCAGGCGTACAACTTTCGGGGGTTGCGTTATGTTTCTTGGCTGCTCATTGCCCCGCTGCCTCACTTGGCGGGCCGTTCGGCTGGCCTTTGCCTTGCCGGCGGTGCTCCTCGCGCTCTCCTGCACCAAGGTCCCCGATCTCCCCACCCGGGTGGGAATGATCCTATGGCCGGGTTATGAACCCATTGTCATGGCCAAGGACAAGGGGTACCTGGCCGGCCATGAGTATCGACTTGTCCCATTCACCTCCGCTTCGGAGGTCTTGGCCACATTTAGAAACGGCGACATCGAGGTCGCCGCGATTACGCTCGACGAATTCCTGCTGTTGCACCGGGACGTCCCGGACGCCTGTGTCATCGCCGTGCTCGATGTCAGCCACGGGGCGGACGTCATCCTCGGCAAACCCGGAATCGCCGAACTCTCCCAATTGAAAGGCAAGCGCGTCGCCTTCGAGATGACGGCGCTCGGGGCGTACATGATTACCCGCGCCCTCGAGACCGCCGGGATGTCCGCGGCGGACATTCATCCCCTGCGCGTGGATGTCGACCGGGGAGAGGAGGCGTACCACAACGGCGAGGCCGACGCCATCGTGACCTTCGAACCCACGGCGACGAGGCTCCGCGCCTTGGGCGCCGTTCCGTTGTTCGATAGCAGCCAGATTCCCGGCGAGATAGTCGACGTGCTCGTGGCGCGCCGCGCGATGATCGATGAACACGAGGACAACCTGGTCTCCCTGCTGGGGGGATGGTTCCGGGAAATGGCGGACATTAAGCGTGACCCGGACGAATCCCACCGCATCCTCGGGGCGCAGATGGAACTTTCCGCCGATGAATCCGCTGCCGCGTACGGCAAGCTGATCTTGGGCGACGAGGCCAAGAACGCCGAGTTATTGCGCGGGACGCCGCCGCCCCTCGAGGCCACCGCAAACCGCCTGATGGAGACGATGGTTAAGCACCAGTTGGTCGCCGGGGAAATTTCCCCCGGGGACCTGATCGATCTACGTCCGCTGGATTCGTATATGCGGACACGAACGCCATGAGGGCGGTCTTGAAAATCGATCGCCCGGTCGCGTCCACGGGCGGGACGCCCGTGCCACGAGGCAGGTCACAGGGCGTGGCATGGGCGTCCCGCCCATGTGCTTTCGCCTCGCGCCCGGTCCCGCCCATGTGCTTTCGCCTCGCGCCCGGTCGCGTCCACGGGCGAGACGCCCGTGCCACAACCTCATGGATGACCGCCCCATGAAGAGCGCCGAGTTCGGGGACACACCGGTGCGGCGCCGCCGGCCCGGCATGTTTTCGTCATTGCGTGTGCTCATTCCCCTGCTTCTCCTCGGGTTTATCGCAATGTCCTCGATCGCCGCCTTGCTCGTTGGAGTCCCGATCGCGTCGCGCGAAGTCGACCGGGAAGCCCGCGAGGACATGCGCGGGAGGTTGGTGCGGTGGCAACAGCACATCGAGTACATGATCGCGCGCGGCGACATGATTGAAGTGCGGCGCAAGATCGTCACGTTTCCCTTGCAGGACACTACCGCGTTGTTGCTCGCGGACGAGACCGGCGCCGTCATGGCCTCGATGGAGCGGCGGCACATCGGCAGACAGCTCGAGGAAGTCCTCCGCGATCTCCACCCGGGGGTTCTTCCGATGGAAGGATTGCTCGACCAAGACGTGTACCGCACCGGCACCGTCGTGCGCCATCCGGAAGGACCGTGGATTATGGGGGTCGAACCCGTGCTCTTGGGCTCGAGGGCCGGCCAGTTGCGCCCAGACCGGCAGGGGATCCTGTTCATGGAGACGGACCTATCGGGGCGACTGGCGGAAGAGCGGCGTGCCTTCGAGATTCTCGTGGCGATAACGGCGCTGCCCGTTGTGTTCCTGGCCTTCCTGCTCTGGCTTGGGCTCCACTTCGCCATCACGGCCCGCATGGGGAATATTATTGCCGCGGCCCGGCGGTTCGCGGCGGGGGACTTGGACGCGCGCGCCGACATCTCGGGCACGGGCGACCTGGCGCGACTCGGCCGGGCCTTCGACAGCATGGCGGCGCGGGTCGGCGCGGCACAAAACGACCTCCGAAATTCTGAGACGCGATACCGGCAATTAATCGAGATGGCCAGCGAACCGGTGTACACCCTGTCGCCGGAGGGGGTCGTTACCTCGCTCAACCCGGCCTTCGACGCCGTCACGGGGTGGCCGCACGAAGAATGGATCGGGAGACACTTCGGCGAATTGCTCCATCCGGAGGACCTGGCCTTGGCGGAGATCAAGTTCGGGGAATTGATGTCCGGGGCAACGTCCCCGCTCTTCGAGTTGCGAATCCTCGCCAGGCAGGGCCACCACCTTCACATGGAATTCGCCACTGGGCCCATGTACGAGAACGGGGTGGTCACCGGAATCTTGGGGTTCGTCCGGGACATCACGGAGCGCAAGATCAGGGAAACGGAACTGCGGGGCCACCGCGACCTACTCGATGCGCTGAGCCGGATTCAGGCCTTGTATATCCAAGACGCGCGCCCCTCCGACCTGTTCGAGGGAATCCTCGATTCGGCCCTCTCGCTCACCTCGAGCGAATACGGCTTCATCGGCGACGTGCTGACCGGCCCCGGCGGCGCGCGCTACCTCAAGACCCGCGCCATCACCAACATCGCCTGGAACGACGAGACCCGGGCCTTTTACGACGCCAACGTGGCCCAGGGGCTCGAGTTTCACAACCTCAAGTCGCTCTTCGGCGCGGTGATGGTGACGGGCGAGGCAGTCATCGCGAACGACCCGGCGAACGACCCGCGCCGGACGGGACTTCCTTCGGGCCATCCCCCGATGAACGCGTTCCTCGGGCTGCCGCTCTACCATGGGACCGAGCTCATCGGCATGGTGGGGCTCGCCAACCGCGCCAACGGGCGCGGCTACGACGAGGGGGTCATCGAGTATCTGCAGCCCCTCCTGGGCACCTGCTCGAGCATCATCATGGCATTTCGCGGCGACGAAATTCGCCGCAGGGCCGAGGTCACCCTCAGCGACAACGAGGCCCGAATCCGCGGCATCATCGACAGCGCGCTCGATGCCGTCATTAGCATCGACGCGGAAGGACGGGTCACCGGCTGGAACGCGCGCGCCGAGCGCCTCTTCGGATGGCGCCTGGACGAGGTCCTCGGGACGTCCCTGGCGGACACGATCGTCCCGCCCGAATTCCGGGACGCGCACCGGCGGGGGATCGCGCATTTTCTGGAGACGGGTCAGGGGCCCGTGTTGGATCGCGTGATAGAGCTCACGGCGCTGAGGCGGGACGGCGCGCTATTCCCCATCGAGATCTCCGTCTCGGCGTTCCGCGATCCCGAGGGGACGTTCGGGTTCAGCGCGTTTGTCCAGGACTTGACCGAGCGCAAGCATGCCGAGACCGAACGGCAAAAACTCGAGGCGCAAATCCAGCATGCGCAGAAACTCGAGAGCCTCGGGGTCTTGGCCGGGGGAATCGCCCACGATTTCAATAACCTGCTCGTCGGCATTCTCGGGAACGCGGACCTCGCGTTGATGGAAATGGCCCCGACGGCGGCCGGGCGCGAATACTTGGCCGACATCGTCAAGACCTCGCAGCGCGCGGCGGACCTGTGCAAGCAGATGCTGGCCTACTCGGGCAAGGGAAAATTCGTCATCCAAGCGCTCAATCTTGGCGAGATCGCCGCCGACATGGCCCACCTGCTTGAGGTCTCCGTCTCGAAGAAAGGAAAACTCCTCTACCGTTTCGTCGAGGGGCTGCCCTCGATCGAGGGGGACGCGACGCAGGTCCGGCAGGTGATCATGAACCTGATCACGAACGCCTCCGAGGCCCTCGGGGACATGAACGGGCAAATCTCGATCGCCACGGGGACGATGGATTGCGACGCAGCCTATCTGGCCAGCACCTACGTCGCCGATGAATCCGACCCCGGCCGATACGTCTTCATGGAAGTCTCCGACACCGGGTGCGGCATGGACGAGGAGACCTTGCGCCGCCTCTTCGATCCCTTCTTCACCACGAAATTCACCGGGCGCGGCCTGGGCATGGCGGCGGTCCTCGGCATCGTCCGCGGACATAGGGGCGCGATCAAGGTCTACAGCGAGGTGGGCAAGGGGACGACATTCAAGGTCCTGTTCCCCGTGTCGGCGGCGGAACCGCACCCGGCCCCGGTGCCCAGTGCGGGGCTGGGAATGTTCGCGGGCAGCGGGACCGTGCTCGTGGTGGACGACGAGGAAATCGTGCGGACGATGTCGATCCGGGTGCTCGAACACATGGGGTTCACCGTAATCGCCGCCGAAGACGGCCAGGCGGGGGTGGATCTGTTCCGGCAACACAGCGCGGAAATCCGGGCGGTCCTCATGGACATGACGATGCCGCGGATGGGGGGCGAGGAGGCGTTCCGCGAGATGCGCCGCATCCGGGCCGATGTGCGGGTCATCTTGTGCAGCGGATACAACGAACAAGACGTCATCAGCCGCTTTACTGGCAAAGGGCTGGCGGGCTTCCTGCAAAAGCCCTACCAGATTGCCCAGCTGTCGGACAAACTCCGCGAGATTCTCGACGGCCCCGCGATGCCGGGGACATAGCACCGTGCCGATACCCTGTCCCTCCCGCCGTGGCATGCGCATCTTGCCCATGCGACCATGGAAAAGTGGCCAGAAATCGCCCGTACCTCTCGCGGTTGCTCGAAAACGCCAAAGCCGCAATAAATCGCCCGTGCCTATGTTCCGGACGCCCGCCCGGCGTGCGGCGCCGGCGGAATTTCCCTTGCGCCCACGGGGGCCACGGGGGCCACGGGGACATTGTAATCGTGTCCGCGTGTGAGGCAGACTCTCGCGGTCGCACGCATCGGGATATTCGTTCCAGCATGGCGCCCCGAAGGGGCAAACTAAGCCAGCCCAGGGCAACGCCCTGGGAAAGTGGATCCACATGAATACAAGCCCTGAAAGGGCGGCCCGATCTGTGCCCAGCATGTCCAAATGCAAGCATTTTTAAGATAGTTATCGGAAATTAGGAACCCCGGGAGAACCGTAGTGGTCGCGCATATTGCCGAATGGATAACCTCGTTCATGTCTGCCCTGGGATATCCGGGGCTCGTCATCATGATGGGCTTCGAGAGCATGATTGCGCCCGTGCCGTCGGAAGTCGTCATGCCCTTCGCGGGGTTCCTGGTGGCGCAGGGCCAGTTCACGTTCTTGGGCGCCACGCTCGCCTCGTCGCTGGGGACCCTGATCGGCTCGCTCTTGGGCTACGCGATGGGGCGGTATGGCGGATACCCGCTGGTCCACCGTTTCGGCCGATACATGCTCCTCGAAAAAGAACATCTCGAGGCGACGGTCGCATGGTTCGAGAAACGCGGAGAGATTACCGTGTTCGTGTGCCGCTTCGTTCCCATCGTCCGCCACCTGATCTCGATTCCCGCCGGCGTCGGACGGATGAATCTTCCGCGCTTTTGTCTTTTCACCCTGCTCGGCGGGACCGCATGGAACGTGTTCCTGCTCTGGCTCGGGGTCAAACTCGGCGAACGCTGGGAGCTGGTCCACGAATACTCGCACCAGATCGATTACGTGTGCCTGGCGGTACTCCTCGCGGGCGGCGCGTGGTGGGTGCGCCGGCATCTCCTGCGCCGCAAGATCGCCTGACCGGGGGTTTGCGGCAATCGCTGTTCGTCGAAGGGAGAAGCGCATGACGGGTTGGGAACACATCTTGTACGAGACGCCGGCAGTCGGGGTCGTTCGGATCGTTTTGAACCGCGTGGCCACCCGGAATGCGCAAGACACCCAACTACTCTATGAATTGAACGAGGCATTCGACCTCGCGGCGCACGATGACGCCGTACACGTCATCATTCTCGCCTCCGCGGGCCCGCATTTTTCGTCGGGCCACGACCTGCGGGAGACGGACCATCTCGGGCACAAGCAAGCCCACGGTACCGTGGGGACCTGGGGCGGATTCGGAAGCCCCGGTGCCGAGGCGACGATGGCGCGCGAGAAGGAGATGTACCTCGGCTTCAGCGAGCGGTGGCGAAATATTCCGAAGCCAACGATCGCCCAGGTCCAGGGCAAATGCATTTCGGGGGGCCTCATGCTTGTGTGGCCCTGCGACTTGATCGTGGCCGCGGACGACGCGATGTTCCAGGACAACACCCTCGATCTCGGGATGCCGGGCGTCGAATACTTCGCGCACCCGTGGGAGCTGGGGGTACGGCAGGCGAAGGAATATTTGTTCACCGCCGACTGGCTGACGGCGCAGGAAGCGCACCGCCTCGGGATGGTGAACCGCGTCGTGCCCCGCGAGCGGTTGGGCGAGGCGACGCTCGAGCTGGCCGTCCGGATCGCGAAGAAACCCGCGTTCGCGCTGAAGCTGGCGAAGGAGGCCATCAACGGCGCGCAGGATGCCCAAGGCCGCGTGTCCGCGTTCAACCTCGCGTTCGCGTTGCACCAACTGGGACACAGCCACAATCAGCAGGTCCACGGCATGGCGATCGACCCGGCGGGAATCGCCCCGGCAATCAAACGGAACACCGGAGAATGACGGCATGAATCGACTACTCTTTTTCGCGGCGCTGACCCTGCTCCTATCCGCGGGTGCGCAGGACGCCATCGAGGTCAAGAAGGGGCCCACCGTAAATCCGTGGACCTCGCTCGAGGTCAACGCGGACCCGGACCAATTCCAATTCGTCATCGTGACCGATAGGACAGGGGGCCACCGCGACGGCATCTTCGAGGACGGCGTCCGGAAGATCAATCTGTTGCAGCCCGAATTCGTCATGAGCGTCGGCGACCTGATCGAAGGCTACACCGAGGACCAGACAGAAATCGACCTTCAATGGAACGAATTCATGGGGTTCGTGAACGCGCTCGAGATGCCCTTCTTTTTCGTCCCCGGCAACCACGACGCGAGCAACATGACGATGGTCGAGGACTGGAAGAAACGCTTCGGAAAGCTCTACTACCACTTCGTCTACAAGGACGTGCTCTTCCTATGCCTCGATAGCGAGGACCCGCCCGCCTCGCGCATGAGCGACGAACAAGTGGCGTACATGAAAAAGGCCCTCGAGGAAAACCCGGACGTGCGCTGGACGCTGGTATTCCTGCACAAGCCGCTGTGGACCCACGACAAACCGACCGGCTGGGAAAAATTCGAGCCGCTCTTGAAGGGACGTCCGCACAGCGTCTTCGCCGGCCACACGCACAACTACCAGAAATACACCCGCAACGATTCGGAGTACATCGTCCTGGCGACCATGGGCGGGGGAACTCAACTGCGGGGACCCAACTTCGGCGAGTTCGATCACTTCATGTGGGTGACGATGACCGACAAGGGGCCCAGGTTCGCCAACTTGCTCCTCGACGGAATCTGGGACGCCAACGTGTTGACGGACGAACGTATCGAAATCATGCGCCCCGTGATGAGCGGCAGCGCGGTCACGACCGACGGAATCGTCGTCGATTCCGGGACCTTCGAGAAGGCGCAAACCGTGCTTCGATTGACCAACGACGCGGACGTGCCGATGCAGGTGTCGCTATCCATCCAGGAAACGAACCAAGTCGCCTGTTCGGTGGATCGAATTTTCGATTCCATTCCGCCCAATTCCGTGAAGACGGTTCCCGTCGAATTGACGGCGCGCACCCCGGTCTTGCCCCTGGCCCTGGCACCCCTAGTCGTCTCGTGGAACTTGGTGTTCGCGCCCGGGCAAGACGTGCAACCCATCCGGCTCCGGGGCCAGCATCGAATCGTGGTGGACACGGAATACGCCTTGGCGCCTGCCCCTCGAAATGCCGAAGTGGACGGCGATCTAACCGAATGGGGGACCCTCACCATCCCGGCCGAGCCCGGCAGCATGACGACCGATGTCGATTCATGGAACGGCCCGCGCGACGGCGCCGCCCGGTTTTCCGCGGCGTACGGCCCGAAGTACCTCTACATCGCCGCGCAGGCGCAAGACGACGAGATTGAACTCGACGAGCGCCGCGGCTTCCGGAGCAACGACAGCCTGGAGATTTACATCGATTCCCGCCCCGCGGCCGCCCGCGCCGCGGGAAAGCCGGGTGTCGATTTCATCCATGTGGCCGCGATCGCCGGCCAAGATCCCGCGTCGGCGGATACACGCGCCAAGCTGCCGGCGTTGCCCGATGGGGCGATCCTCAAGTCCTCGATCAATGACGAGGGGTTCGCCGTCGAACTCGCCGTTCCCCTGGCGGTGGTCGAGGCGGCGGGCGGCACGGACTGGACCTCCGTGCGAATCAACGTGGTCATGAACGACCTCGATATTAACCGGGTCAACGACGACGACGATGCCGCCGTGGTCGCATGGCGGCCCCTCTGGGGTAGCCCGGCGGACTACGCGAACTCGGGCGTGTTTCGCAAACCGTAGCTCGAACGAATTATCGAAAGGAATTCCCGCATGCCCGAACGAGACCCCGAGGGGTGCATCACCACCGAGGTGCGCGGTCATTTGTTCCTGATGGGAATCGACCGCGTCGAAAAGCGCAATGGCTTCACCCCGAAGATGTTCGCCCAGCTCACGGCCGCCTACCGCCAGCTCGAGGAAGACCCCGGGCTCCGCGTGGGGATTCTCTTCGCGCACGGAGATCATTTCACCGCCGGTCTCGACCTTCCGAAATTTCGCGCCGAGATGCAGGCGGGAAAACGGTCCTATGAAACCGACGGCGTGGACGTATACGGCCTGCGCACGAAACTCTCGAAGCCCTTGATCGCGGCTGTCCAAGGGATTACCTACACGCTCGGGATCGAGCTGATGCTCGGCGGCGACATCGTCGTGGCGGCATCCGACTGCCGCTTCTCGCAGCTCGAACCCAAGCGCGGCATCATGGCCGCCGGCGGCGCGACGATCCGCTTCGTCCAGCGCTGCGGCTGGGGTAACGCGATGTACCACTTGCTGCGCTGCGACGTGTTCGATTCGGCGGAGGCATACCGCATCGGGCTGGTGCAGGAGATCGTCGAACCGGGCAAACAGTTGGAACGCGCCCTCGCGATCGGCGAGGAGATCGCCCGCATGGCGCCGCTCGCCATCCAAGCCACAAAGGTCAACTCGGCAACCTATGTGGTCGAGGGAGAGGCCGCCGCCGTCGCGAATTTCCCCGAGATTCAGCGGCGTTTAAGCGCGACCGAGGACGCCGCCGAGGGAGTGGCATCCTTCGTCGAGCGCCGCGAGCCGAGATTCAAGGGCGTTTGAACAGATATTCCCGCCGCTCGCACAAATGCGGCTATTCGATTAATTTCTATATACTGGCGATCGGCCCCGCGAAACCTTTCGGATTTCGGGCATATAATGGATTTATTTGACAGGTTTCCGGGATTTTGTTAGTCTCGCTTCTTGTAAATGTCATACGGGGGTGACCCCGTTCCGCGATGTCGGGTTCAATCAGGCGAATTGACGACGGCCGGTTCCAATGGCGGTCACGCCTTACCGGGGCGTGTTTCGAGCCCATCAGAGGTCTTGCATGAAAGTCGAGTATGTCAATCCCTTCATCGAGAGCGTATACGAACTATTTACAACGATGCTTTCGGCGAAGGCGGCGCGCGGCGACATCGGGGTATCCAAGGACGGCGCGAGCGCAAACCCTCACGAAATCACGGCCCTTATCGGGATCAGCGGCCGGGCGCGCGGCATGGTATCGCTGTCGTTCCCCGCAGTGACCGCACTCAACATGGTGAACCGTCTTTTGGGGATGGAGATCCAGGCCCTTGACGACACGGTATCGGACGCGGTCGCCGAATTGGTGAACATCGTCGCTGGCGGGGCCAAGGCGAAGTTTCCTATTGGAGATGGCGAGCCGATGGCGTTGAGCTTGCCGACGGTCGTCCGGGGAACCGGATACAAGGTCGACTATCCATCCGGGGCGATGTGGTTGGAGGTCCCGTTCAATAGCGACCTGGGGCCATTCAGCATGCGGGTGACATTTTCGTTCAGCAATGACAAGTAACGGCGTGCCGGGCTTGGGCATGTCCTGACGAAAACGGACAATGCGGTGACCCATTTACCCAAATTCGGTAGTTGCGGGGACTGACTTCCAACTGTCGAATTTAGGTAATGCGCCGCCGTCATTCCTCCAACGACTTGGGCGACACGAACCATTCGGTCGTCCACGCGCCGTCCGCCGCGCGAAGGGCGCACCACATCGAGCTCGTCGAGAATTCCAAATGCATCGAGTCCCGGGCAAGGTGGCCCGCAAGCAGTCCCACGAAGGGGAGATGGCTTACGATGCAAAGGTCGCCTTCCGCGGAGTCCAGGAGCTCGGCGACCGATCCGGGGTCATCTTCCGGCAGGAGTCCCTCGCGCTCGACGGCGCCGCCGGGACAGTCGATCAGTCCGGCGAGTAGCGTCGCGGTCTCGCGGGCCCGCACCTTCGGGCTATGCCAAATCTCGGCGGGGTCGATTCCCTTGCGGCGGCACCATTCCCCCAACCGCCGAATGTCGTCGCGGCCTCGCGCCGACAAGCGCCGCAGATCGTCATTGCGTCCCTCTTCCGCCTTCCCATGGCGGACCAGATAGAGCCTCATCGCGATGTTCCGCCGTGCATCGGGAAGCTACGCCGGGGCCGTTTCGCCCGGTGCGGGCACGTCGATGCGGCGGCGCCGGGACAACGGCCAGATCACGGCCGAGACGCGGCCGACCAGTTCTTCGCCGGACACCTCGACAGCAAGGCCGTCCTCGGCATCCGGGTCCTTGACGAAATGAATCGGGGTGTCGTGGTCGCTTTTCTTCTTGCGCACGACGGTAGCCGGATCGACAAGCACCCCGACGTGGAGGATCGAGTGTCCGTGTTCGTCCGCGCCGAGGTACGCGACCACATCGTCCGGCTTGGGGGCCTGCCGCCACAGGGCGAGGCCGCGGAAAAACGGGACGCGCAGCCCGAATGCGATCCGGCTGATACGCACGCGGTCGCCCTTGCGAAGGTCCAGGGCGGCCGAGCCCTCGTGCAGGCGCCACGAAAACGCGACAAACGACCGCTTGAGTTCCCACATCACGATCAACAACGGGATGCCGAACAATACCGGATAGCCCCACCAGAGCCGGGTGAATCCGCTCAGGTCCGACCAATGCTTCGGGGGAAACGCGATCCCGAAGGCGCGGCCGTAGAGATTGTCGTGGGGGACCCAGCCGTAGACGCGCCCGTCGTAGCTGTTGCCGCTGTTATCGCCGAGCACAAGGTAGCGATCCGGCGGGACGACCGCGTATTGATCCTCCTCGAGGATGCCATATTTCAGCTCCGCGCGTTGGCCCACGGAAATCTTGGCCTTCTCGGCCACCCATGATCCCACCAGCAGGCGGCTCGAATGCGAGAAGACGCCGACGAGCCGATCGCGATCCGCGGCGGGCAATTTCTCGACGTCGTCCACCTTCGCCATTTCAGCATGGATCTGCGCCATTTCTTCCAGTAGCCGTTTCGAGCCGGGACTGTCCGGATTAACGCCCTCGGGAACGTGGCCCTCCTTGGCGTAATATAAGAGGGCGGACACGGTCCAATCCGCCGGCTGCGGCGTAAAGGTCGTCGTGTAATAGAGTATCGGCTTCAGTCGTTCGGGGACTTCCACCGCCGTTCCATCGACGAACAACTGCCCGTCCTTGATGTGGACGCGCTCCCCGGGCAATCCCACGACACGCTTGATGAGGACAGGATTCTCCGCGTTCGGATCGGGGCTTCGCAGCACGACGATGTCCCAGCGATTCGGGCTTCCGAGTTTGAACAGCCGCTTCGTGGTGAATGGAATGCGGGGGCCAAAGGCCGCCTTGTTCACCGCAACCCGATCGCCATAGAGGATATGCGGGTCGCCCATGAGCGTCGGCTCCATCGATCCAGACGGAATCCGGTAGAGCTGGACAAACAGCCAGTTGATGAGGAGAAGCGCGCCGATCAGCTTTATCCAGCTTTTCGCGTTCGCGGCGGTCCAAGGCCCGGTGATCGCCTCGATCGCAGACTGGACGTAGGCCAAGGGCGACGGGCCGGGCTTCCTCGGGGATGCGGCCACGGGCCTAGTCGCCGTCTTCGTTGACTTTGAGCAAGGCCATGAAGGCCTCCTGCGGAACCTCGACGCTACCCACTTGCTTCATGCGCTTTTTACCTTCCTTTTGCTTCTCGAGGAGCTTCCGTTTCCGGGTGATGTCGCCGCCGTAACACTTGGCCGTCACGTTCTTGCGCATCGCCCGGACTGTTTCGCGCACGATGATCTTACCACCGATCGCCGCCTGGATGGCCACCTCGAACTGCTGGCGCGGGATGAGTTTCTGTAACCGGGACGCCAATTGTTTCCCGACCCACGAGGCGCGCTCGCGATGGACAATGCACGAGAGCGCGTCGACCCGGTCGCCGTTGAGCATGATGTCGAGCTTGACCAGATCGCCGGGGCGATACCCGATGATGCGGTACTCGAGGGAGCCGTAGCCTCGCGAGAGGCTCTTGAGTTTGTCGTAGAAATCGAGGACGATCTCCGCCAGCGGCATCTGGTAGATGGCCATGCAGCGCCGGCTGTCGATGTAATCGACCCGCACGTGGATGCCGCGTTTCTTCTTGCACAAGTCGATGACGGCGCTAAGAAATTCGGTCGGGCAGATGATGTCCGCCTCGATGTAGGGTTCCTCGATGACGTCGATCTCCCCAGTGGGCGGCATTTTCGAGGCGTTCTCGATCATCATGTCGGCACCGTTCGTCATGATGATGTGGTACGCGACGTTCGGGACGGTGGTGACGAGCGTCAGGTTGAACTCGCGCTCGAGGCGTTCCTGCACGATCTCCATATGCAGCAGCCCGAGGAACCCAAGGCGATAACCGAACCCGAGCGCGTCCGAGCTGTCCGCGTGATATTGGAACGAGGCGTCGTTGATCTGGAGCTTCTCGAGCGCGTCGCGCAATTCGGTGTAATCGTTCGCGACCGCCGGATACATCCCGCAAAATACGACGGGCTGGACTTCCTCGTAACCGGGCAGGGGTTCCGTCGCCGGGTTAATGACATCGGTGACGGTGTCGCCGATCTTCGCGACATCGAGCGACTTGATGTTGCAGATGAGATATCCGACCTCGCCGGCCTCGAGCAGGCTCGTCGGCGTCGTCTCGGGACTGAGCACGCCCAGCTCGATCACCTCGAACTTGGTGCCGCTCGCCATGAGCTGGATTTTCGCGCCCGGCTTGACCCGGCCCTCGACGACGCGGATATAAATGATGACCCCGCGGTAACTGTTGTACACCGCGTCGAAAATCAGGCAACGGAGCGGCTTGTCGCGGTCGCCCGTGGGCGCGGGGATGCGCGCGACCACGGCCTCAAGCACATCCTCGGTGCCGATGCCGGCCTTGGCGCTCGCGTGGACGGCGCTGCTGCCGTCGAGCCCGAGGATATCGTCGATTTGCCGGATGACGCCGGGAATGTCCGCGCTGGGCAAGTCGATCTTGTTGATGACGGGGATAATCTCGAGGTTCTGGTCGATCGCCTTGTACGCATTCGCGAGCGTCTGCGCCTCGACCCCCTGCGCCGCATCCACCAAGAGCAACGCGCCCTCGCAGGCGGCCAGGCTGCGCGAGACCTCGTAGGCGAAATCAACGTGCCCCGGCGTATCGATCAGGTTGAGCACGTAGTCGTGGCCGTCGCGCGCCTTGTAGTTCATCCGCACGGCCACCGACTTGATGGTAATGCCGCGCTCGCGCTCGATGTCCATCGAGTCCAGCGTCTGCGCCTTCAGCTTGCGCTCGTCGACAGAGTGCGTGTATTCGAGGAGCCGGTCGGCTAGCGTCGACTTTCCGTGATCGATGTGCGCGATGATCGAAAAATTTCGTATGCGTTCGATGGGGGTGCCCATGTACCTTCTACAATCCTGCAGTTAGTAGCGATCGCGCCGGCGGGTTAAATTAGGGACAGTCACCTATTATTTGGTCGATCCCATCGCGATCGATCAATTCCCAAGCCAAATAATAGGTGACTGTCCCTAATTTAACCTACCCAAGTATCTGCGCGATCACGCGAACACTTCTAAAATCCGCCTCGATCTGCCGAGACGCGTAGCGGCCCACCAGCCGGAACAATTCCGGCGAGGCCATGGCCCCCGGCGCAAGCGCGGGCGCATTAAACTCGATCAATGTGCGATGCTCCCCGGCGCCAAGACGCCGGTCCGCCGGGCAAGAACGGCAAGTCACCCCGCCCTCGAAACTGAATCCCGCGCCGTCGAGGGCTTCCTTGCCGCAAAGGCAACAGGCGCGCAGCGCCGGTTCAAAGCCCGCCGCCGCCAACATCCGCAAGGCGTGATGGCAGGTATGCGCCCGCACGTCGCCCTGCCAACCCGAGAGCCGCTCGAGCCCGCCGATGAGTTCATTATATAGGGATTGCGACGGCTCGTTCTCATGCGCAATCTTCAGCGCCAACTCCATCGGGAACG
>CANKTP010000086.1 GCA_947486375.1 Candidatus Hydrogenedentota bacterium
GAGGCGGACTATTGGCTCGAGCACCTCTACGCGCAGCGAAACTTCATCTTCAACGAAGTGAAGAAGGCCTATCATGAGTATGCCTTCCTCGAGGGGCGCGCCGAGGCCACGGAGGGCCAGATCCATATCGTGGAGTCGGTGCTCGATTTCGCCAACGGTCGCTACGAGAGCGGGTACGGCTCACAGTCCGAACTCGTGCGCATCGACATCGAGCTGGCCAAGATGCGCGACATGCTCGCCGAGATGCGGCAGATGCGCCCCGCCCTGGGCTCCGCGCTGGCGCGCTCCACCGGGCGGCCGCAGGATGTCGAGATGCCATGGCCGCAAGCGGCGGAGTTCCCCTCCGATCCCCCGCCGAGCGACTCGTTGGGCGCCCTGATTCGTTCGCAAAACCCCTCGCTCAAGATGTTCGACGCGACGATTCGCGCCCGCGAAACGGAAGCCGAGCTGGCCCGCCGCGCAAACCGCCCGGACGTGACGATCGGCCTCGAGTACACCCGGGACAGAGACGAGCGCCGCGACCCGCGCGATCCCTTCGCGCCGGGACGGCTCTCCACCTACCGCGACATCGCGCGGGTGGCCACGGGCCAGGTCCTGCCGGACCTCGGCATGGGCATCGACGCCTACGACACATTCGCCTACAAGGACCCGATTCGCGGATCCGAGGACGAATTCTCCGTGAGCGTCGGCGTGAACGTGCCGATCTGGAAGAAGAAACGCAAGGCCGCCGTCGCGGAGAAGGAACACGAGGCGCAATCGCAAGCCTGGCACAAGGAGGACGAGGCGCAAGGCATGGAAAGCATGGCCCGGATGGCGCGCTTCCAGTGGGACGACGCCGAGCGTCGGCTGGCGCTATACGAAAACGAACTCGTCCCGAAGGAAGAGTCCGCGCTGCAAGCCTTGACCGAGGGCTACGTCGCGGGCGATCCCGAGGCCAGTTTCCCGATGCTCCTCGAAAGCATGCGCAACCTCATGCAACTGCGCACCGAGCGGCTCCGCGCCGAGCGCGACAAACACCTCGCGGCGGCGGAACTCGAGTTATTCTTTGGGAGACCGTGGGGCAGCGACGTAACGGAAGTCGAAGCGACACCAACTCGATAAACCTAAAAACGGCAACTGCAGGGGACTGAATCCGCCTTTTGCCCGGCGGTTTGTCTGCCCTTCGTAGCCTTGGCGAAGGAGGGGGCAGAACGCGGTGTCTGTCCCTCACCCTCTGGGTTGTCGCCCAGATGGTCGCAACGTGATTGTCCTGATGTATTTTTGCGTGAAAGGGACCTTCAACTGCCGTTTTTAGGATAAAGCCAATACATGCCAGGTCGAGGGAACGGGTAGGGGCGGGAGTTTAACCCGCCCCTACACCGATCTCGATTGTCCGTATCCGCGCACCCTCGCGCGGGGAGACCGTTTCTCTATCGCCTATCGGCGGACTCATGGGAGCGGACACGGCGCATGCCACGTTCGCCCGCAGCCACAAGCGCCGCCACCGCAAGCAGCAACGCGGCAAGATCGCCGCCGGTGCCTGTTGCGCCGCCCGCAGGCGCGCCCGCCGAATTGTTGCAGTTGATGAAGATGCCGCCAATTCCGGCTGCCGTCACCTTGATCGTCACGGTCTTGGTATCGCTCAACGCCGGGGTGCCGTCGTCCGTCGCCGTGAAGTTCACGCTAAAACTACCGGTGACATCCGCAGTCCATGAGAAGCTTCCGGTTGCCGGATCGAAAGTGGAGCCTGCGGGGGTGCCGGTTGCGCTAAGGGTCACGACGTCGTCAGCGTCGGAATCGATCACGGACACCGTGAAGGACACCACATCGCCGTTCTTGACGGCCTGCGTTCCCGGAACCGCGAGGACAGGCGCATGATTTTCGCCTTCGCCTTCGCCTTCGCCTTCACCCTCGCCCTCGCCCTCGCCCTCGCCTTCGCCTTCGCCTTCGCCTTCACCCTCGCCCTCGCCGCCCGCGTGCTCAGTCAAATCGTCCCGAGTAAGTCCACCCGCGCCAAAATCGAGCACGGCGTAATCGGCTTCGGACATGCCTGGAATTGCGGTGCGCGCTTCGCCGATGGTCAGGATTCCATTGTGGTCCGAATCCAAGTCATCGAACTGCTCCAGCAAGGCGTTCGCGGCGGCAACCGGATCGAACTCGCCCTCGCCTTCGCCCTCCTCGCCCTCGCCCTCTCCTTCACCCTCGCCTTCACCGCTATCCGGGTAAAGATAGGTGCTGAACATCGCGTCTTGACTCATGCCGTAAAGGCTCACAAGTTCGGCGCCCGCGCCAGCGCCAGCGCGGTTCACTTGCGCTTCGTCGACAAGAACGCGATACACCTGCATCTGCAACTCCGCCGATCCGTCCGCAGCGACAAGCGCCGTCAGGTCGCTGGAGGCAAACGTATACTCGCCGTCATCGGTGGCGGTGGCCAATAGGAAATGCGGCTCGAAGTCCTGCTTCGCACCCGCAGTAGCGGGTTCCGTGAAGGTATAGCTAATTAGCAAGAACAGAAGTCGCGAGCGTGGATCCGCGCTTGGCAGCCAAGAGACGGTCATGGGTTGCGACGGATCGAGCACACCCGCGTTTTCGGTCGCCGGACTCAACATTTCCAACGGCTCGGGAATCCCGACCGTCGCGGCGAATCCGTCTATGTCGGCGCCTCCGGGGAAGGCGAAGTCGACACCGGCGGGGCGATCCGGAACCTCGAGTCCGGCCGAGTTGAAGTACCCGAGCGAGTAGATCGAGTCGCAGAGATTGCCCCATTCGCTGTCGCACTCGCCGCTGTCGGTGAGGCTGGGCAATTCGATCGAATTTTCGCCGACCAAGACACTCGCCGGACTACCCGCGTCCAATCCGTCCGTGGCGCCAATGACGGTCGTGCCGGCTTCGGGGTCGTTAAAGAGGTCTACGCCGAATGCCCACAGACTGAGCTCGGTATCCGAGCCGAACGATTGGGCGGTGTCGGCGGGGATGCGATCCGCGAGCGCCCCGAATAGGAGAGATTCAGAGAACGCAAGATATCCGAGAGAAGTAAGGGCTTCGTCGGTGCCCAGGGATTTGATGCCGACGCCCTCGAACGACGTTTCGTATAGCGCGCCAATCGCGCCGATACCGATGGCGTTCGACTTGGCCGGGACCTCCCCGAAGACGGCGCTCGGGATCACCCGCGCAATCTGTTTCTCGATGTATAGGTAGAAGTATCCCGATTCTCCAAGGTAGTCATGGACGGCGATGGGATAGGCCTGACCCGCCGCGAGCTCGACGATCGCTGGGTAACCATAGGATACGGCAGTACCGACCTCATTGAGGTCTGCGCAGGCGCCGGTATAGACGATTGCCGCCATGTCCCCGCCTCCATCCAACGAGATCGAGTACGTGCCCGCCGAGTCCGGCGTAAATGTGTACCACACTTCGCCGTCGCTCGAACCCGCGGTCTCTCCGTAAACTTCCGTTCCTAGCTGAACCGGCAACGCCGTCGCGCAATCATCGTTTTCGGCCGGCACAAGCGGGCCCTCGACGAGGAGCGTAAACTCGCCGAAATTCTTCCGGCCCTTTTCGCCCTCGCCCTCGCCCTCGCCTTCCCCTTCGCCTTCCCCTTCGCCTTCCCCTTCGCCCGCGCCGCCATATCCATAGACCCGGATGAAGTATGTATCAAGAGCCGACAGGCTGAAATTATATTGTCCGAAAGGATACCCGCTGCCGGTGTATACCGGGGCCTCGCAGGAGCCGGAATAGACCTCGAACGCGTTGACGTAATTGTAGTCGTACAACGAGATGTAGTATTCGCCGGCCGTATCTGGGGTGAAGGCGTACCAAACCTCGCCGTCGACCGACCGCGATGTCGACCCATTAGTCTCGACGCCCGCGTAAACCGGCTCTGCGGTGATGCAATCGTCATTCGCCGGTGGAAGCAGCGGGCCCTCGACGAGGAGCGTAAACTCGCCAAAGTATTTCCAGCCCTTCGCGCCTTCTCCCTCACCTTCCCCTTCCCCTTCCCCTTCTCCCTCGCCCTCACCCTCACCCTCGCCGCCATATCCATAGACCCGGATGTAGTACGTATCCAGCGCCGACAGGGTGAAGGTGTATGCGCCGTACGGATATCCGCCGCCGGCATGAACCAAGGCGTCGCAAGCGCCGGAATACACCTCAAAACTGTTGGCGTAGTAATCGTCGTACAACGACACGGAATACGCGCCGGCGGTGTCCGGCGTGAAAGCGTACCAAACGTCGCCGTCCACCGTTTCGGCCGTCGACCCGTACGCCGTAACGCCCGCGAGTACCTGTTCGGCGGCGACGCATTCGTCGTTCGCCGGCGGGAGCAGTGGGCCCTCGACCAGGAGCGAGTAGTCCGTCCTATCGCCGAAGTAGTTGTAGACCTCGAAATGGTAGGTCTGGCCTGCGGCAAGTTCGACGACCGCAGGGCTGTAATACGACTCGCTGGAGCCGATCCATTCGAGGCCATCGCAGGTTCCGGAGTAGACGTCGACCACCGTCCCGTTGTAATCGTCATAGATGGAAATCGAGTAGGTTCCCGCCGTGTCCGGCGTGAACGAGTGCCACACGTGTCCATCGAGCGAATCGTAGGTGTCCCCGTAAGCCTCGACGTCCGCATAAAGCGGCTCGGCGGACTGGCAGACTTCCCCTGCCGACGGTTCGATTGGCCCCTCGATTCCGAAATAGTATGCGCCGGTTTCGCCGCCGTACCCGCGAATGCGAACCAGGTAGGTGGCACCCGAGACGGCGTCCAAGAATGCCTCGGATTGGAGGCCGCACGAGTCATCGTTCCCCGTGAGCGGGGTCAAATTCCCGCAATCGCCCGCGAATATCTCGATGATGGTGTCGTAGTCGCTTCCACAGAGCGAAAAATTGTAGCCGCCGGTGGTTTCGGGCGTGAAGGAATACCAGACATCGCCGTCGAGGGCATACGCGGTGTCGCCTGCGTAGGTTTCGCCCACGAGCGCCGGAAGCGCGGTTGCGCAATCGTCGTTTTCGGGTTCGAGACCGCAGCCGGCCGTACCGTGGGGCGAATCGACGCAAACCGGATATGACAGGCCATCGCTCTCGACAAAGCCCGCGGGCGTGCCGCCGCCGGCGGAAATCCCGACGATGCCGTAGGGGTACACATATTGCCATGTAATGCGGATGGCCCCGTCGAAGAACAGCTCGATCTGGAAGCGTTGGTCGGTGTTGACGTTCCAGTCGTAGGCATAGTCGTAGGTGACGGCGATGCGGTCCTCGAAGGCGGCCACGAGAATTCCGTTGTACGGGTCAAGGTCCCCGAAGTATCCGCTGATGCGGGGCAGGGCAAAGTGATTGTCGAACGTGGGTTCGCTGGCCGTGTCGCCCTCGCCGAAGGTGATGTAGCCGTTGCTTCCGACGAAGATCGAGGCGTGTGCCTGGCCGTTGAAGGGGAAGGTCATGCCCTCGGGAAGGGCGTATTCGAAGAAAGCGTCGTCGGCAAGAGGGTACCGGACGCCGCAGGCGGGCGGCGTCGAGAGCGAGGCGCCCTCGGTCCGGCAGACGGCATAGCCCGCGGCCGAGTCATCGGGCACAAGGGTGATCGCGTTTCCGGAGAAGTCCCAATTGAAATCGAAAAAGCCCTGGGTGATGGAGTCGACATAGTCGATGGTGGCGAAGCCGTAACACGCGCCGCCGTTGTTGTCCGATGCGGAGTTGCCGGCCGAATCCGCGGCCAAGACGCTGAAGGAATAGGAGGTCAGGGGCGCGAGTCCGCTGACGTGTACCGAGTGGGTCGTGGTCAGGATGCCGGAACCTTCGTTCGTCACCGTTTCGCAGTCGGGCCCGGCATGCACGTAGCCCATCGCGGGCTCGTCGGTCGTGAAGGAGATGACCGCCAACATTCCGCCGACCGATTCGACGGCCACATTCGAGATGGTGGGCGGGGTGCAGTCGACGGCGGCGGTCGCCACCGATTCCGCGGGGCTCCCCGAGCCATCGTTCTCGTCATGATACGTCGCGGTGACGGTTTGTCCCTCGCCGACCTCAATCGTGCCATTGTCCGCCACCGGTTCACCGGCGGAGACAGGGACATCGGCTTGGAAATAGCCCGGGGCCCCGGTTTCCGTCAAGGTTACGGTCTCAATATCGCCGCCCGAAGCGGACAGTTCCGCGAACGCCGAACCCGTGCCCTGCAAGTCATGATCGGTGAGCGTCAGGCCGACGGTGTCGCTGCACTGGTATGACTCCTTGTCCATCGCGATCATGCCCGCGCTGATTTGGATTAGGCCCACGAAGCTCGTGGACGAGCTGACTTCCTCAGCGCCGTCCTCGTCCAAGAGGAACGCCGAGCGGAGGCAGTTTCCATCAAAGGTAAAATCGCTCGCGCCGCGAACCAAGATGCCCTCGACCACGCCGGTGCCGGCGTTGAATACGGCCGAACCCGAGTTGCCGCCGTAGGTGTCTAAATTGGCCACGAAAAACCCGTCGGAGGAATTCGCGCGCACCAAGGTGTTTTCTCCGAAGGCGATCTTGGTCGGCAGGCCCGAGGGATGGCCAATGACCCCGACTTGGGTCCCGACGGGGACCGCGCCCGTGTTGCGCAGTGTCAGCGCGACCGCCCCGGGCGCCGCGATCGCCCGGTCGACCCGAACCACGGAGAAATCGAATTGACCCTCGAGACGGTGGGCGACCAACTCGGTCGCGTAATAAACTTGCGAATCGTCAAATGTGTTGTTCACCGTCACGCCGTCGATCATCTGGAACCCGAACACGAATGCGGTATCAAAGAGGCTCGAGTCGTTGATACAGTGACCGGCGGTGGCGATCAGGTCGGACCCAATCATGAATCCCGAGCAGAATGCCGCCGTGGGCTGGGTGACGAAAGCTTCCCCGTCGCACCACGGGGCACCCATATTATATTCTTGGAGGTTCAGGCTATAGCTGCCGTCCCCGTTGTCGTTCACGTCAAAGGGGCTGACCAAGGCGCAGGTGGAGGCGGCAAGCGCTTGACGGGCCGGATCGGTTTCCTCGAACACGTCGTGCCGGTCGTCGTTGCCGTAGATAACTTTCCCGGCGAGCGAAGCCGGATCCCACGGGATGCCGCTCAGGGTGGTCTTGCCCGCATGTGTGCCGGGCGTCTTATCGACGCCGGAATCGGGGGACGCGGCTCCCTTGTCGGCCCGGGCCTTGTCGCCCGAGAGCGAAAGGGCCAGAAACATAGCCAGCATTAGGGGCGCAATCCACCCCAGTACTTTCCTCGTGCGCATGCCGTTCATGGTGTTCCCCTTGTTCGCCAATTACCCTTTAATCTTACCGTGGTCTGGCCAACGATTCGGTTTCTGGACAAAAAATCCAGCTAATTCTGTTCGATGTCGTGCCTCTCGAATCCGACGGCTTATCTAGCCGTCTTCCCCAATCTTAGTGACAAATCGATCAAAGGACGCTTGCTCGGCTGCCCTCTCGGAAGACAACATCAATTCTGCCGCGGGGGAACAAAGAACCGCAGCAAGGCTCTCCCGCGATCTGCGCCGTCGAGCCTAGAACAAGTTCCGGGATTTGTCAAGTGAAAACTTGCATTCGATGGCAGATGGCCCACATAGTATGGCTCGGATCGCAGCCGTTCCCGATTTCCGGGCTGGACTGGTATTGCAATGGCGCGGGTGTGTTCGTACAATAAGGGTGCCGAACCAATGGCGCATGGGCAGGGGTCAGGCGGGACGGCGTGCGTCGCGCCGTTCTCCGCTTCTCGTTAGTCTGGAAAGGGACCGATGGCAGATATCGCGCTGACTCGTTGCGGGCCCGACGGTGCCGGTAATTTCGAGTACCAGTGGGCCGGGGGGCCGCTTCGGGCGCATCTCATTTCCGATGTCGGCCGCAAGCGCAAGCACAACGAGGACTCGATGATCCTCTGCGCGCCGGCGAACGAGGATATGGCCAATGAACGCGGTGCGTTCTTCGCCATCGCCGACGGCATGGGCGGCGCGAGCGCCGGGGAACGCGCCAGCCGCGTGGCCTTGCGCACAACCATCGACCAATTTTACTCCGGTCCGCTCATCAATATTCCCGAGCATTTGCGCGAGTCGATCGAAGTGGCCAACATGGTCGTCTTTCGCGAGGCCGAGGATGACCCGGCACTTCACGGCATGGGCACGACCATGTCGGCCGTCGCCATCGTCCATGACTGCGCGTACATCGGGCAGGTGGGCGATAGCCGCGTGTACCTCGCGCGGGGAAAAGGCGATTTCCTCCAAATCACGCACGACCATTCGCTGGTTGCAGAGCAAGTCCGCGGGGGCATCATTAGCGAGGAGGAGGCCCGGAATCATTCCTTGAAGAACCTGATCACCCGGGCGGTCGGCATCAAGGACATCGTCCAGGTGGACCTCTTTTCGATGCGCTTGAAAAAAGGGGACACCCTGTTAATCTGCTCCGATGGCCTCTCGAACATGGTGCGCGACGAGGACATCGCCTCGTGCATGCAGATGGAGAATCTTCAGGGCGCGGCCCGGATTCTCGTGGGAAAAGCCCTCGAGGCGGGCGGCGATGACAATATTTCCGTCGCGTTGGTCAGGATGGAAGGTTCGCCGCGCCACGCGGTGTTGCATGACGGCGGCACCCCGGTACCCGTGAATTCGACGGGGATCGTCGGCAAAATGCGCCGCCTTTTCGCGTAGCCCCTCGAGCTGTCCGCGCGGCCCAGTCCCATCTCCCGATCTCCCGGTGCGTGCGCGCCCAGACGGCACATGCTCGTTTTTCCGCAGGCGCCTCAGCCGCGCGATACGCTCCCGGAACGATCTCGCCCGATAATAACTACAGAACTAGTATTGTAGCACTGTAGTGAATGGCGCGCGCGGGGCAACCGCCGGACGATACGGTGCTGTACCCTCATGCTCAGCACCCCGAAGGGGCAAACTACGCCAGCCTAGGGCAACGCCCTGGGGATCGGATCCCGAGCGAATGATGAGCCCCAAAGGGGCGATCTAATCTTCACCCCAAAGCCGCATGATCAAGTGCAAAAGTTTTTCACGGTGTTCTGGATTAAGAACCCAAGGACGACAAGTGGATCCAGTATCACCGGATCCAGTGGAGTACGGAATTGTGATGGTGCACAAGCACGCAACCCCTGATTACGAGACAAGATCAAGACCTCTTCACACCCCGGAAAGTTGTCTTGCTTGTTGGGAGCCTACCTCTGGGTGAAGCGCGACGGGCATTCGGTCTCTCCCGATGCTTTCCATCCAGCACTGGGCTCGAAATGCCGAATCGGGAGCACCGGACGAACTATTCTATCCCCAATCGATTTACCCACAAGAATTTGCCGCAAGTTGCCCCTTCATACTCGAAAGAACAGAGCCTTGGGAGATTTCCCAGGACACTCGGCATTGGCACCCCGGAAGTCTGGTTCCACGTGGAACCAATTCGGATTATGCAATGCGACTCCGGCCAATGACCGTCAAGGAACCCCTGCGAAGCCCTCGCAATGACCATTCGTCCGCAATCTCAGTTGCCACGAATCCGGAAGTGTCGAGTTCCCCACACCCCTTGCCTTGACAGAGAAACTTCGTTTCCGGTCCGAGGCCGTTCAAGATAGCATCTCGAAGAACCTCCGGCCGTTCGACCGCCCGCGCGGTAATCCAACGGGGCCACTCGGGAAGTCCAAGCTCCGGATACGCACCGCATCTAAGTTCCACGTGGAACAAACCAAACTTCGCGATCACCTTGCGGAGGAACCCGCACTTTCGATCCGAACGCTCCACCAACACGATTCGAACCTCCGGAAGGACGATGGCCAACGGAATCGCCGGAAATCCGGCCCCCGGCCCGATATCCAACAGATACTCTTCGGATTTGCCCATAGTAATATATGGGGCCAGACTCAATGAGTCCGCCACATGGTCATCAAGCCACTCAAGATCGCCTCTGGACACCAACGAAACCGTATCGTTCCATTCCCGAATGAGTTCAAGATACATGCGGAGGCGATCACCCGTGTCCGGAGAAATCGGGATCTGGATTGATCCCAATATATCTAGCGCAATACCTATTTTGTTTGACATACTGATCGCGTTTCTATCATTTTATTGATAACCATTCCACGTCCTACGTTGGTTGAACCGAAACGATTTCATTTGATAACCTCAGGCCCCGAGTAACTAGGCAACGAGTTCGAGGTATGTTCGTGAAATACTTGGTATTGCTGGGCGACGGCATGGCCGACTTCCCGCTCGAGGAATGCGGCGGCCTAACGCCCTTGGCGAAAGCAGACACTCCCGCCATGGACTCGATGGCCCGCGAAGGACTCAGCGGCCTGTTCTGCCCCATCCCGGACAAATACCCCGCGGGCAGCGACATCGGCAATCTCTCGCTATTCGGATACGACCCGGATGAATGCTTCACGGGCCGCGCGCCGCTCGAGGCCTCGAACCAAGGGATCGCCCTTGGCCCGGACCAGCTCGCGTTTCGCTGCAACCTGGTGACGCTCGAGGACGGCGCGATGAAGGACTTCACCTCGGGCCATATCTCGAACGAGGATTCGCACGCGCTCATCGCCACGCTAAACGACGCGCTGGGCGGGCCTAGAACGCACTTTCATCCCGGCGTAAGCTACCGTCATCTTATCACAGTCACCGCCGATGCCCCCGTGTTTGAACGTCTCGCGGGCCTAAAGTGTACGCCGCCGCACGATATCACTGGCCAGCAAATCCAAGCCTACCTGCCCAAGGGCGAAGGCCGCGAGTTTGCGCTCGACCTCATGGAGCGCTCCAAGACAATACTGAAACAGCATCCTGTTAATCTAGCACGCATCGCTCGCGGTGAGCTCCCGGCCACCTCGATCTGGCTCTGGGGCCAGGGCAAGGCCCCCGCGATGAAAACCTACGCCGAACGCTTCGGCCTCTCCGGGGCCGTCATTTCCGCCGTCGACCTCGTCAACGGCATCGGCCGCAACGCCGGCTTCGAGGTCATCCGCGTCCCCGGAGCCACCGGATGGATCGACACCGATTACGAAGCCAAGGTCGCCGCCGCCCTCGATGCCCTCGACCGGGTCGATTTCGTCTACCTCCACATCGAGGCCCCCGACGAAACCAGCCACCAAGGCCGGACGGACCTGAAGCTCCAAGCCATCGCCGATTTCGACCGCCGCGTCGTGGCCCCCTGCCTCGCCGAAGCGCGGCGCCGCGGCGCCTGTCGCGTCCTCGTCGCGCCGGACCACATCACGTCCATCCGCTCCAAGACCCACGCGGGCGGCCCGGTTCCCTTTGCCCTTTGGGGCGAGGGCATCGAACCGAACGGCCTCACCGCCTACTCCGAGGCCGAAGCCGCCAAGGCGGGGGTCCTCTATCCCGACGGCCACCGGCTTGTCCCTGATATGATTCAGGCCAAGACGCTACCTCGTCGCGACAATTGAGCGAGGAACGGAATCGCCCCGTTTCACCAATTCGCGAATGACGAGACGAACTCTATAGAATTACGCCAAAACCCCGCCTGACTCCCGCGCCGTCCGGTCACCGAATACAGTGACCTAGCACAGTCTCCCTTTGAAGGGGGATCAAGGGGGATGTTGGTCGATCGCCAAAACTTGCGACATTGCCGGTTAATTACACGAGGAAAATACCCGTGCCGCGACGCATCGAAATCTACGACACCACCCTCCGCGACGGGGCCCAAGGCGCCCGCGTGAAATTCTCCGCCGAGGACCAGCTCCGCGTGGTCAAAGCCCTCGACAATTTCGGCATTCAGTACATCGAGGGCGGACAGCCCGGATCGAACCCGAAGGCGGTCGAGCTTTTCGAGCGCGCGCGCGATCTCGACCTCAAGCACGCCAAGATGTGCGCCTTCGGCAGCACCCGCTACGCCAAGTCCGCCGTTGAGGACGACGAAAACATCAAGGCCCTCCTCAGCGCGGGCACGGAGATCGTCACCATCTTCGCCAAATCCTCGATCACCCAGGTGACCGAGGTGTTGCGCATCCCACTCGATGAGAACCTCCTGATCATCGAGGAATCCGTCGCGTACCTGAAATCGCAGAAGCGCCGCGTCTTCCTCGACGGCGAGCATTTTTTCGACGGCTACTTCGAGGACTCGAGCTACGCCCTCGCCGCGATGGAAGCGGGCCGCCGCGCCGGGGCCGAGATCGTCATCCCCTGCGACACGAACGGCGGACGCCTCCCCTGGGAAATCGCCGAGGCCGTGCGCGCCTTGCAGAAAAAACTTCCCGGCACGCCCATCGGCATCCACACGCACAACGACTGCGGCTGCGGCGTGGCCAACTCGCTCCAGGCCGTGCTCGAGGGCGCCGTTCAGGTGCAGGGCACGATCAACGGCTACGGCGAACGCACCGGCAACGCGAACCTCTGCACGATCATCCCGGCCATCCAACTCAAGATGGGGCTCGAGGTCGTCACGCCGGATCAGCTCCGCGGACTGACCCACCTGAGCAACCTCGTCGCAGAGCTGGCCAACATCAACCCGCGCGAATTCGATGCCTTCGTGGGCCGGGACTCCTTCACGCACAAAGGCGGGATGCACGCCGACGCCGTCCGGAAACTCAAATCGAGCTACGAACACATCGACCCCTCACTCGTGGGCAACCTCACCACCATCCCGGTCAGCGAAGTATCGGGCCGCTCGAGCCTCCTCCAGAAAGCCGAGGAACTCGGCATCACCCTCGACCGCGACCGCCCCGAGACCCGCGCCATCCTCCAAAAGGTCAAGGACCTCGAAAGCCAAGGGTACGAATTCGAAGGGGCCGACGCCTCGCTCGAACTCCTCATCCGCCGCGGCACCGGCGCTTGCCCCAAATTCTTCACCCTCGACGGCTTCCACGTCAGCATCACCGGACGCGACGCCGATCATCCGCCCCTCTCCGAGGCCACCGTGAAACTCTTCCTCCCCGACGGCCGCCGCATCCACACGGCCGCCGAGGGCCACGGCCCCGTCGACGCACTCGACAAAGCCCTGCGCAAATCCCTCGAGGAAACTTACCCCGAGCTCAAGCACCTCGTCCTCGAGGACTACAAAGTCCGCATCCTCGACAGCCAATCCGCCACCCGCGCCAAGACCCGCGTCCTCATCGAGTCCCGCTCCGGCGCCGACACCTGGTACACCGTCGGCGTCTCCGAAAACATCATCGCCGCCAGTTGCGAAGCCCTCGTCGACAGCATCGAGTACCTGCTGGTCCAGTCCCAGGTGGCGAAGTCGGCGGTGCCTAGGGTTGCCTCGCCGGTCCATTGATCGCGGAAAAGTATTAGCCATCTAGCGATCCGCGATGATCGTTCAGGCTGGCAGGAGCAACCGACGGTTTCTCAGTGGTAAGTGATCGGGATACGTTGATCGCGGTGCATGGCGTCCTCGAAGCAGGCACTCACCTGTTGGATAAGCCCTTCTCCGCAAATCAGCCAACAAACAAAGTACGCGAGATTTTGAATAAGTGAGCGGCCAACACGGAAAGCGCGCGCTGCAACTTTCAAAGCAAGGAGACTGGACGTAACCGCGTCACAATCGGGTAAAGAATTTCTCACGAGGACGCCGGTGCCAACGCCAGTGGAATAACTGGGCCGTGACTCTTGTCGGTAATCATAGGACCACACGAATGATAGTTGCGCTATCAAGATTCAAGGTCGTGAGCGACATGGCGCTGGAAGTGCGCGTGGCGTTTCAGGAACGCCCGCACCTTGTCGACGACGTTCCCGGCTTTCTTGGCATGGAAGTATTCACGGACGATAAGCAAGCGTCCGACTTTTACCTTTTGACAAGGTGGACGGACCGCGAGTCGTACACCGCTTGGCACGCCAGCCCCGCTCACCATAAGTCGCATTCAGGGATCCCGAAAGGCCTCAAGCTCGACCCATCGTTTACGCAAATATCCATTTTACAGCGAATTCCACCAACCAATCGTCGTGACAACTTAGAGCGCGCGGTGGCCGATGCAGCGCCGTTGATTGCCTCCTACCTTGGAAATGCCTCTGCGGCGCACTTTCTCCTGTGCGAGACGGATGGCACCATTGATGCGTGCAACACGGCTTGTGCGGCGGCGCTGAAAGTAGATGCCGACACGCTGCTAGGGCAGCCTATTTGGGATTGCCTGGTGGCGGCGGACGCCCAGGCTTTGCGCGGTCAGTTGCACACAGGCAAGCGTGTGCTCCACGAGAAGCGGCTCATTAATTTCGTAGATAGAGACCGCGCGCCGTACTCCGTTGAAGCGCACATCGACATTCAACCGGGCTATTTTGTCCTCATCGGCGAGCGTCCGCTTCGCCAGGAAGCCGCGTTGCAGGAAGAAATGCTGCGGTTGAACAACGAACTTGCCACCATTTCACGCGAGAACATTCGCAAGAGCCGGGCCTTGGGAAAAGCACTTGCCGAGCTGAAGGAAGCACAGTCCCAATTGGTTCAGCACGAAAAGATGGCGTCGCTCGGCCAGATGACGGCGGGCATTGCGCATGAAATCAACAACCCGATCGCATTCATTGCCGGGAACCACGCCACCCTGATGCGCGACTTCAAGGACCTGTTGGCGCTTATCAACATCGTCGGCGACGACTTAGAGAAAATAGGACAATCGTGCCCGTCCATCCGTGACAGGATATTGGCCAAGGTGGATGAGATTGATTTGAATTATCTGGTGGAGGCGATACCGAGGAAGATCGCGAACAACGAGGACGGGTTGGAGCGCGTGAAGCAAATTGTGCTTGACCTGCGAACTTTTTCCCGGCTGGACGACGACGGATTCAAGCCTTGCGATGTTGCCCAAAACATTCTGGCTTCCTTGCGCTTCCTTAACCCGCTGACCCAGGCACATGGAGTCGAAATCGAGACGCGCCTTTCAGCATCTCCCCCACTGGTCTGTGCGCCGGGGTTGCTGAACCAGGCCATCAGCAACATTGTAACCAATGCTATACAGGCAAGCCGCAAAGGCGAGCGTGTGCTGGTGTCTACGCGAAGCGATGACAATGACTTTGTGGTCGAAGTGCAGGATCATGGAAGCGGGATCTCGCCAGAGGACCTGCCCAAAGTATTCGACCCGTTCTTTACCACCAAACCCGTGGGCACCGGGACAGGCATGGGGCTCGGAATTGCATTTCAAATCGTTAAGGCGCATCATGGCGAGATCGAGATTGACTCTGAGGCTGGGAAAGGCACGACGGTCCGGATTCGTTTGCCTTGGCGGATGGGACGCCCGTCCAGCACCGGTGAAAGGGATAACTCGGTTCAATGAGCACGCTAAGCAAAGGATTTGCGGGCAGGGTACGGGCTCCCAAGGCGGGAAAAGCCAAAGGCGCGCTCCTTGTGGTCGACGATGAAACTTCGATCGCGGAATCCATCGCCGATTTGTTTCGGCGTGAGTACATCGTATACACCGCATCCAATGCCACAGACGCCTATGCGTCCGTTGTGGATCATGATGTCTCGGTGGTCATATCGGACCAGCGTATGCCGCAGGAGACCGGCGCGGAGCTCTTGTCGCGCGTGGCGCTATACAACCCGTCCATTACCCGGATATTGCTCACGGGATTCGCCGACATCGGGGCCGTCATTCAGGCGGTGAACAGTGGGCAGATTTATTACTATCTGGCAAAGCCATGGAGTGATGACGAACTGCATCTCGTCGTGGACAAAGCCTTTGAGCATAACGGACTCCTGCGTGAACGAGATCAATTGATCGAGCAACTGCGCGCAGCGAACACGGGCCTCGAAGGACAGGTGGCGGAACGCACGCGCGAACTTCAGGCACGAACCGAGGAGTTGGAGAATTCGAACCGGCTCATCTCGGAGCTTGCACGCAAGGATCCGCTGACGGGACTGTCCAATAGGCGGCATTTGGACGAACTGTTCGCAATGGAAGTCGAGCGGTCAGCCAGGCACAAGCTATCCTTGTCGGTCATCATCGCCGACGTGGACCATTTCAAGAAAGTAAACGATACCCACGGACATGCGGTTGGCGACATGGTGTTGGTAGGTGTGGCGAAGATTCTTGAATCGGGTAAGCGGCCCTACGATATGACAGGACGATTCGGTGGCGAGGAGTTCGTTGTCCTGCTTCCGGAAACGCGCGGCGAGGACGCCATGGTGGTCGCCGAGAGGTTACGCACTGCACTCCAAGAGGCGGCAATCGCCGGCTTCACGGGAACCGTGACCGCCAGTTTCGGGGTAGCATCGCTGCTTAGTGGAGAAGATTCCTTGGGCCTATTCGCCAAGGCCGATGGAGCACTCTATCGGGCCAAGGAGAACGGTCGAAACCGTGTAGAGTTTTGACAAAAAAACCATTTAGGGGAAACCGGGAATGATCGACATTGGACCACGAGATAGACCAAAGGTGCTCATCGTTGATGATGAACTTGGCGTGCTCGACAGTCTTGCTGATAGTCTTCGCAAGGAATTTCACGTCCTTGCTACGGACATGCTGGATGAAGCCCTGGCGCTACTGAAAGGCAAAGACATCGCCGTCTTGATTACGG
This sequence comes from Candidatus Hydrogenedentota bacterium, assembly GCA_947486375.1. GTDB lineage: Bacteria > Hydrogenedentota > Hydrogenedentia > Hydrogenedentales > CANKTP01. The sequence goes on from CANKTP010000086.1 coordinate 16,398, forward strand.
ACCAACGAATGCCGAACTTTACCGGGGCCAATCTTCTGGAACTTTCCTCTCGGATAAGTCCCAACACGGTACGAACGCTCATTACCGGCTATGCGGACATTAATGCTGTGGTTCAGGCCGTGAATGATGGACACTTGTACCACTATTTCTCAAAGCCTTGGGATCCGGAGCCATTTCGGGCAGTCGTGCAAAGGGCTGCCGCTCGATTCGCGGGAAATGAGGATCACCGCAAGCTCCTGGACAGCTTGCCACTGGTTGACGAAGACGACCCTGCTCCGGCAGAAGCCACTCCACCGATTGGCGACGAAGTGGCGCAGTTGCAGCATGACAATCGGATCCTTCAGGAGACTCTTGATACGCTAAAGAAGAGCCATTGGCACCTGCGTAAGTTACAGGAGGTGCTTCCCATTTGCGTCGTTTGCGGAAAAGTAAAGTCGGCTGAAGCTAAATGGGAGGATGTGCACACCTATCTTCGGGCCAACGCGGAGTTTCTTTCCCATGGCTACTGCCCGGATTGCGGGCGACAAGCGCTGCAGGAACTCGACAATGAGTTCAAAAAGGATGCAACATGAACGCGCTAGACTTCGGACATCGCCAATCCCTCGCGCGCAAACTGCGCTCGGCAAAACCGCAGCTTGCCCAGCTAATAACGGCCCAGTTCATCGAGCGGCACCCGGAGTGGAAAGCGCGCTTCACCGACGCAGGCCGCAAGCACTGTTTGGAGGATGCTTGTTACCACGTCGATTTTCTCGCGAGCGCCATTGAGGCGGGTTCTTCGGAGGCCTTCAAGACCTATGTCCGTTGGC
>CANKTP010000087.1 GCA_947486375.1 Candidatus Hydrogenedentota bacterium
ATGGGTCCGATTGCAAGGCGATGTCGAATTATTCTACCGGGCAGAAGAAGAATGGAGAACTCCAGCCTGCGATCCTACGGAACAACAGACTGCGTTACTTGAGAAGTACAACTACGACGAACGAGCATTCGCAAGAGATCTCTACAGCAACTGGCCGGCCTTTTTCGAGTACGAAGGCTTCATTCCTCACGTAGGCTGGACCCTGGGCGTCTGTATCGCTTGGATTTTCTACTTCGCCCTTTTCGGGACGCCCGGATCAAGTTCGCGCCTTTATTTCTACATGTCCACAGGGTGGCTTGCGAGTTTCATCCTATTCCCCGTCCTGCTCGGTGTCCGGCTCACGCCGCCGCGCGGCGACGACTGGGCCGGCATCCTCGGCGTCTACGCCGGCATGCTGATCTACATGCTCCGTTACGGGTTCATCCCGGTCGCCTACGCCTCGGTCGTCGGGGGCACGATCGGCGGAATCGGATTCTCCGGTGCGGCATTTCTCAAGCTGATGATGGTGCGCCCCGGCAACCCCAACCTGACCACCGACCCAGACACCATCGCGCGCTGGGCCCACTGGCAGGGCGCGAACTGGCACAGCTTCCTCGAACAAAGCTACGGATTCATCAACGGCCTCGGCATCGCGGTCGTCTTCGCGATCCTCGCGGTGAAAACGAAACCGGTCAACGACACGCCCCCGGTCCGCCGATGGACCGAGGCCTTCTCCATCATCTTCGTCCTGCTCTATCTCGTCTACGTCAACTGGCGCAAGGCCGTAGGGACCTGGGTCGAGGCCGGGGCCGTCTCGGAACAGATGAAGATGCCGCTGTTCGACTCGATCGAGATGTCCGCCGAGGCGTGGTTCTCGATGTTATTCTGGATTGTCGCGGCGGGTATCGCGGCGCTGATCATTCGCCACCAACGAAGGTCCGTGCCGCTGGTCCCCGCCTCCGCGCTGGGCCGGGGCCAATTGCTCTTCATCGTGTTCCTGTGGGTGGTCATTTGGTTCAACCTGCAACGGGCCATTCCGGGATTCACCGGCCAACGCCTCTTGACCGAGGGGACGATCATTGTCAACGGGATTCTCGTGACCCTGATCATCGTGCTGGCCGCCCGCGAACGCGACTCGCACCGGCACGTGCCCCACGCCACCGCGCCGTTGTCCATGCCCTTCGCGCTCGTCATGGCCCTGATCGTCTGCGCGGGCGCCGTCCTTGCGGAATCCCTGGTCACTCGGATCGTCTACGGCGAACAGCATGCGGGCCATTCCACCAAGATGTTCCGCTTCGGTCCCGACGCGGAGTGGCGGGTGAACCCGCTGTTGAAACAGGGTAAGCACAATTGATGTCGACGCCGGTTCGCGAGCCTAGCCTGCGAGTGCTACAACAGATGCAGAAAATTGCATCTGCATTCGTGTCCATTCGCGTTCATTCGCGGTTACAAATGCCGGGATCGGCGGGGAGATGGAGAACCACGAATGGACACTAATGCACACAAATAGGACAGTATTGAACCAACGAAAATCCTGCCCACGGCCTCGAACTACATGCGAACGCATACGGTGGCGGCCCCTTGGGTCGGCCTTTCGGGAAGTCCCCTTTCGTCGAAATGACGGGGAACAGACTCGGAGGTGTCTTGGGATGGCTTCTGGTGACTTGGGGACAATAGATCGATGAACCAAATCATACTTATTACGGTGTCGGGGGAAGACAAGCCCGGCGTGAGCGCGTCGCTTCTGGCGGTGTTGGCCGAACATGGGGCCACGGTCCTCGATATCGGGCAGGCGGTGATCCACGAGTCGCTTTCGCTGGGCATGCTCGTGATGGTCAGGGACGCGGAGGCCTGGCCGCCGGTCGCCAAGGAATTACTGTTCCGCGCCTATGAATTGGGCCTCGCGATCGCGTTCAACCCGATTGAGCCCAACGAATACGGACATTGGGTCGGCGAGCAGGGCAAGCCGCGCCACATCGTCACCATCCTTGGCAAGAAACTCGACGCCACGCCCCTGGCGCGATTGACCGCCATCATCCGCGACCAGGGGCTCAACATCGACGTCATCACGCGATTGTCGGGCCGCATCCCGCTCGATGCGCCCGAGCCGCCGACGATGGCCTGCGTCGAGCTGTCCGTCCGCGGCACGCCCGCCGACGCTGATGCCATGCGCGCCGCGTTTCTCGATGTGTCGAGCGAGCTTGGCGTGGACATCGCGTTCCAAGCAGACAACGTCTATCGCCGCAACCGGCGGCTCGTGGCGTTCGACATGGACTCGACCCTAATCCAGGCCGAGGTCATCGACGAGCTTGCCAAGGCGGCCGGAGTGGGGGAGGAGGTCTCGCGGATAACCGAGTCGGCCATGCGCGGCGAGATCGACTTCAAGGAAAGCCTGCGGCGGCGGCTGGCCTTGCTCAAGGGCCTCGACGTGGGCGTGCTCGAGCGCGTCGCCGACGCCCTGCCCTTCACCGAGGGCGCCGAGCGATTGATTGCGATACTCAAACGCCTCGGCTACAAGGTGGCGATCATCTCGGGCGGGTTCACTTATTTCGGGAGGCGCCTGCAGGAACGGCTCGGCGTCGACTATCTACACGCGAACGAGCTCGAGATCGTCGACGGGAAAGTCACGGGAAACGTAATCGGCGAGATCGTCGACGGGCCGCGCAAGGCGGAGCTGCTCCGCGAAATCGTGGCGAAGGAAAACTTGGTGCTTGAACAAGCCATCGCCGTGGGCGACGGCGCGAATGACTTGCCGATGCTGGGCATCGCGGGACTCGGGATCGCCTTCCGTGCCAAGCCGGTGGTGAAAGCCAATGCGCGCCAAGCCCTCTCGACCGTCGGCCTCGACGGCATTCTCTACCTCATCGGCGTGCGCGACCGCGACACCCTCGACCAGTTCCACCGCGCATGAGTTTTTCCGCCACCGGCGGCCAGACGGCGGGATAGGACCAAACCCGCGATCGTCAATCCCAAGGTCAACGCCTCGCCCGCGAGCCTGCCTCGATCCGAACCGGAATCGGGGAAGGCGTATGCGCTCGAACCGCAGTTTCCGTCGTCGCCTTCTCCCTCTCCTTCACCCTCTCCCTCCCCCTCGCCTTCGCCGCCCGGGGTCATGAGGGCGAGGTCGACTGTCGCGTTCTGGTGCTCGGCGGAAATCTCGAAGGTGTCCTCGATCGTCTCGAAGCCCTCGGCGGTGATCTTGATGGTGTAGATGCCGTAATCGGGAATCGCGGTGCCGAAGAGGCCGTCATTGTTGGTCTCGATGTTGAACCCGAGCGTGCCGGCGAGTGCCTGGATGCTGATCTGGGCGGCCACGATGGGCGCATCGTCCGCGTCCGTCACGATGCCCGCCACGGTGTTCGGCAAGAAGGTGGCGGCTTTTACGAGGACGACCGGGATATCCACTCCCGGCGCCACGTCTTCGATCGGTTTGTCCAAGTAATCGGGCGCGGAGACCAGCACGCTCAGCCCCACGATCTTCGCCCCGCCGGGGACCGTAATCCCCGCGAGTTCGAAGCGCCCGTCGGCGCAGGTAAACGTGAACTGGGGTGGATCGAAGGGTTCGTTATTGAAAAACACCTCGACGCGGACGCCGGACAGGGCGACCTCGAAAGACACCTCGTTAACGGTGCCCTCGTTGAAGATGTTCGTATCGGTGACACGCCCGGTAATGGTGTCCTCCGGTGTGCCGGTGCCCGGGGCCAACACGATCTCGCCGACGGCAACAACGGCAACGGGCGGATTCGCCGGGAAATCGCCCATGAAGACATCCACATGGCCCCCTGGAAACACCAATCCCACCGCGAAGAATTCGAGTTCATAATCCGCCGTTGGCGCGCCCGCCGCATCCACGGGCAAGTTTGCAATCTCGAATTCGCCGAGGGCGTTCACCGGGACCACGTATTCCGCCAGGACCTGGCCGCCGAAGATGGCCGTGACGCGAACTGCCGCGCAAGTGACGGCGTTGCCTTCCGCATCGACAATCGTGCCGCGAATGGCCGCGCTCGATGGCAATTCGCCTTCGCCTTCGCCTTCGCCTTCGCCCTCGCCTTCGCCTTCGCCTTCACCCGGGTCTCCGGTCGTGAGGTCGATGTTGCTCAGGATGACCCCGCCGCTATACACACCGAACGTGGCTTCGCCCGTGGTGAACCCCGTCAGCCCCGTCAAGTCGACCACGGCCCCCTCGTATTGCGCGTAGACGTTGACAGGGCCGTTGTCGAGCCGCAGCACGCCGCTGAGGTCGATGACGCCACCGCCATACGCATAGACCTGGATCGAGTATCCGCCGGGCCCTGCATTCAACTGAACAAGGGCGGAAAGATCGAGCAGGCTCCCGGCGTAAGCCGATTCGAAATACGTCTCATTGCTGGAGCTTCCGGTGTATTGGGTCAAGAGGGGAAACGAGAGGACCCCCTGGTCGTAGGCCTTCAAGGAGGAGCCGTTGGCATTCTCGAGGGCGGAGGCCACAACGGTCTGGTAGTAAACGTAGATCGAGCCGTTCGTACACGAGACGATACGGTCAATCGGCATCGTCCCGCCATCGCCAATCTCGAAGTCGACGTTGTCGAAGGAGGTCAAGGTCTCGGGCCACGAAATTCCGCTGCCGTAGTAGGCCAGAAATCCGATCCCCCCGGAACTATGGCTCACCGTGAATTGCAAGGCCGGCAACAAGACGTTTCCGCCATATTGGGCCTGGATGAGCATTTCTCCATCGCCATCAGGCGAGGACTCGATGGTGTGCAGGGCGGGAAACTCGAGCACGGCGCCCGCGTCGTAGGCCTCGAACCCGAAATTGTAATCATACGACCCCGGTGACGCGGTGTAGGTCTCGAGCGCGGGGAAGGTGGCCTGGGTGCCCGTCGATATGTAGATAGAGGTCCCGTCGGCGTCGGCCAGCGCTGAGGCCTCGACGGACGTCTGGTACCCCAAGTACAGATAACTGTTCGTGATGGACGTGAACTGACCGAGCGGGAAGATCGATCCGTTGTATAGGTCAATCTCGACCTTGTCCAACGCGGTAAAACCGGGAGGCAACACGAACGTCCCGCCGGAGCTGGCGTACAAATTGGTGACGATATAGGAGGGGTACGCCGAGGTGTCGAGGACATCGAGCGCGGGAAGATCGAGGGTCCCCCCGTCGTAGGCCTCCAGGGAAAGATCGTATCCGGTACCGGCGCACGCGATACGGGTCAGCACGGGGAAACTCAGCACCGAGCCCGTGTAATACGCCTCGAGGTAGCACGAGCGCGATGCGCTTGCCGTGTACTGCGTGACGAGCGGGAACGAGAGCGTTGCGCCCGAACTCAGGTAGACGCTCGAGCCGTCGAAGTTAACCAGGGCGTCCGCGGAAACCGTGGTGTTGTAGACGGAGAGGAACGATTCCGTGAACGAGGTCAACTGGGAAAAAGGAAACGTCCCCGAACTCGATATATACAGGTTGGTCCTATCCAAGGTATCGAGCCCCGGGCCGAATTGGAGCTCGCCGCCGTCCGCCTCGAGGTAGAGGTACCCCGACGGGCCGGGATCGATGGCGTCCAGCATGGGCATGTAAACGATGCCCCCGCTGGAAGCATCGATACTTAGGCTATAGCCGTTCGTTGGCGGCGTAATCGAGGTCAACGCGGGGAAACTCAACACGGAGCCGGTGTTGTACGCCGTGAGGTAACAGTAACGGGTCGCGCTCGCGGTGTAGTGCGTGACCAGCGGGAGCGAGAGCGTTGCGCCCGAATACACGTGGATGCTCGAGCCGTCGATGTTGGCGAGGGCGTTCGCGGAAACCGTGGGGTTGTAGACGGAGAGGGACGATTCCGTGAACGAGATCAATTGGGCGAGGGGAAAGGTCCCCGTACTCGAGATGTACAGGTCGGTCCGATTCAAGCTATCGAGCCCCGTGCCGAATTCGAGCGTGCCGCCGTCCGCATTGAGGTAGAGGGAGCCCGACGTGCCGGGGTCGATGGCGTCGAGCAGGGGCATGGCCACGATCCCCCCGCTGTATGCCACGATGCTTAGGCGATAGCCGCTCGTGGGCGGCGTGATGGCGTTCAACGCCGGGAAACTCAGCACCGAGCCCGTGTAATATGCCGACAGGGAACATGAGCGCGATGCGCTCGCCGTGTACTGCGTGACAAGCGGGAGCGAGAGCGTTGCGCCCGAAGACACGTTGATGCTCGACCCATCGATGTTGGCCAAGGCGTCCGCGGAAACCGTGGCGTTGTAGACGGAGAGGGACGATTCCGTGAACGACGTCAACTGGGCCAGGGGAAAAAAGCCTGTATTGGAGATGTACAGGTCTGTTCTAGCCAGGGTATCGAGTCCCAGGCCGAATTCGAGCGTGCCGCCGTCCGCCGAGAGGTAGAGGTACCCCGTCGGGCCAGGGTCAAGGGCGTCCAGCAGGGGCATGGCCACGACACCCTCGCTGTATGCGCCGATCGACACGCTATAGTAATTTGTTGCGGACGTGACGCCGGTCAACGCGGGGAAACTCAGCACGGAGCCCGCGCCGCTCGCCTGAATGTAACTATAGTAGTCCAAAGGCGCCGCGTACGACGTCACCGAGGGCAGCGTCAGCGACGCGCCGCTGTAGGCGTAAATATCCGAGCCGTCGATGTTGGACAGCAGCGGGGCGTTGAGGACCGCGCCGGATTCCGCCTGGAGCAACCCGTTGGTCAATTGGACGACATTGGCGAGGTTGAGCCCGGCCGCGTTTCCGACGATCAATTCGACCCGGTCCAAGATCGTGAGGGCCGGCGAGAACTCAATCGCCCCTCCGGTTTGCACGGTCATCCGCAACCCCCCGTACGTGCCCGTTGCTATTGTCTGCAGGAGCGGCGTGTGTATCGCGCCGCCGTCGAGCGCCGAGAGATAGAAATAGTACCCGGACTGCGAGGGCGCGATGGACACGAGCGCGGGCAGATCGATGAGGCTACCCGCCCCGGACGCTTGGATATAGGTGTAATAGTTATCGCTGCCGGTAATGCCGGTGACCCCGGTCGCTGTCAATTGGCCCCCGCCCGCGGCATACAGGCTAATCCCGTTCAGCGCCGTCTGGCCGGACAGGGTCACGACCGCCGCGGGCCCGGAGGCCTGCAGGTAGTTGCTGTAACCGGAGGCAGTCACCGCGCCCGATAGTTCGCCGACCCCCGTGATGGTCAAATTAGAATACGCAAGGACCAGCGATTCGGTACACACCAGGCCCGCAAGGGTGACGCCGATGCTCGAGAGCGTCACCTCGAGCGGGCGGATCGCCCGGGACATCGATTGAGACGATGTCGGACGAGTCTGGTACCCGGCCCAGGTCCCAGTTGGCCGCCGTGTTCCAATCGCCGGAAGTTGTGCTGACCCAATTGATGGTGGCCACCTTGGGGGGGCCAGCGGCCTGGGCGGAGGCCAGCGCCGCCGCGCCCAGCATACAAATGGTCAACGCCATGCCACGAAGAAACATCGGTCTGGCCTCCCGCGCCGCGTATGACGAGGATTGAAATCCGTACCGCCGCCCACGACGGAGGCGGCAGTGGCCGAAACGGCACGCGAGGCCGTCTCGACGCATCAAGTTGAGTTTACCTTACTTTACCATGCTTGGGCGATTGGTGACGGCATTCGGAATCACCCGCCAAAACATTTGCCGCCACCCATTGGACCGGAGATTGCCCAATGGGCGGCCGTAATCGCGAACCGGACCGCTGCCGGCGAATCGGAATTGGACAGTCGCGGCCAACGCGGCGCCCTGTAACACTCTCGCGAATCGATTGTAGGATCGACGGGTGGAACCGTCGATTATCGGGGTTTTATGGATTATTCGAGCATAGTCAGGGCCGACGCGCCCGGTCTTGGGGGTGCCGACACGACCGGGGTATTGTTGCCCCCAAGCGTCGTCCAGACCCTCGCGCTCGTCGGGGGCCGAGTTCTTCATCAACTAGACCCTATCCCGGTGATTTCCGCCGTGCCGATTCAGTGGCTCGGCTGGTGTACGCTTGCCCCGAGTGTGATCATTCTTTGCTGGGCGGCGTGGGAATTCTACCGTTTCAAGACCACGACAAATTATCGCAAGGCGGCGGCGGTCTTGGTCACGAGCGGGCCGTTCCGGTTTAGCCGCAATCCTTCGTACGTGGGGTTTCTGGGGATCATCCTGAGCGTCTCGCTCCGGCTTAACAGCGGATGGATTCTGCTGATGTTCGTCCCTGCGGCGCTGTTTTTCCACTTTAACGCCATTCTCCGCGAGGAGGCGCACCTCGAGCGCCGCTTCGGCACCGAATATCTCGCCTACAAGGCCTCCGTCCGCCGGTACCTGTAGTCGTTCTGGGACGATTCCCCAATTACGTCGCCGCCCCCCCGCCGAGATAGACTTCCTGCATCCACTCCTCTTCCTCGCGGTTCCATCGCCCGAAACGCCAACAGGGGCCGAAATCCCCCAAATCGAGCGTGACTCGCGACGTCTTATAGACATGGACGCGCTCCATCGCCTTCTTGTCCGCATCCGGCATGCGACCGTTCGGCAAGAGCAACGCGTATTCCGTGCCCAAGGTCAGGCCCAGCACCACGCCCAATTTATCGTGAACAAGCGCCGGCGTCCCGTGGACTAGACAGCGGCAAGATTTGGGCAGCGCCGCGCTCAATTGGTCCCAGACGCGCTCGACAATGTCCGGGTGACTACCGCACCCCATGTATGCGTCGGGTACGGATGACGATGCTGCCACGGGGGGCGCTGTGCCCCGCCGTCGCGCCGAAGGTAGGCAAGAACGCCTTGGTTGTCCGGATGGTCAATATCGAGCCGCATACCAAACCTCTCCATGGGCACTCGCTTTCAATCGGCGGTGCCACCGAATTGTGCGCCACGAATGTCACCGCCGGGCCGCGACCGTGCTCGAAATTGTACCCCCTGCGGCGCTTCGCGGTCGTCGTTTGATTTTTTCCCGCCCATCCCGAACAATAGCCAAGGCGCATCAACCAACTGGAGTCGAAACGATGAATATTTCCCGTAGGCAGTTTATCGGCCTGATGGCCTCGATGGGCGCGGCGTCCTGCGCGAAGATGGACCTCGAGTCGGTCAAGGCCATCGTGACCAATGACGACACCTTCACCTTCGCCGCGATTGGGGACATCCATGTGCTCGATGCACGCAGCACGGGGATCGTGAACAAGGCAGTGGGGATGATCAACGCCACCGAGGCGGCGCAGTTCACGCTGATGCTGGGCGATCTCGCGACGGATGGACGGCTCCCGGAATTCCGTCTCGCGAAGAATTCCCTCGACCGGCTCGCGCGGCCCTACTTCACTATCCCGGGGAACCACGACGTCGACATGACGCTCGCGAATCCTCTGGACAATTTCACGAAGTCCTTCGATTGGGAAAACTGGGACGAGGATCGCGGCGGCTGGGTGTTTCTCGGGCTGGACTCCTGCAACGGCACGGCCAGCGACGTGACGATCCGGCCGGATCAGGTCGAGTGGCTCACCGCGCAGCTTGGGAAAATCGGCGGGGACAGGCCCATTGCGTTGTTGTCGCACCACCCGTTGAACCCGAACACGAAGCAGTATCGCGTGAAGAACGCGGAGGACGTGCTGGCGCTCTTCAAAAACCACAATCTAAAGCTGGTCGCGTCGGGCCATTATCACGGGAACCAGCAGGAGGAACGCGACGGCATCCTCTTCACCACGACGGCGTGTTGCTCGACGACCCGCCCGAATTTCGACGGCACGACCTCGAAGGGCTACCGCTTGTTTCATGTGGACAAGGAGACCATCACGACGGAATACGTCGAGGTGATGGCGTAGGATAAAGTCGAGGGACCTACGTGTAGGTCTCCTTGCCAGCCAAACATCCCCCTTGATCCCCCTTCAAAGGGGGACTTTTCTTCCCGGAATCGCGTACTCCGCAGTCAGAATCAGAACCGGTACACGAACTTCGTGAAGATTCCCCGGATCTTTTGGTCGCCCGTCTGGGCGTCGTTCAGCACGAGGTAAAAGTCCCAGTCGCCCACATCCTCATAGGCGAACAGCAGCGTGTGGTTATGGCGCTCCTCCGAGCTTTCCTCGAGGGTCAGTTTCACGCGCCCTTCCCACGCCCAGGTGTACTCGCTCTCTAGGCGGAGCAGCCAGATGTCCTCGTCGCCCGTCTCCTGCGCCTCGATGCGGTAATCGAGTTCGACGCTTCCCGTGAACCGGTCCCCGATTCCGAAGGGCTTCTCGATTTCGAATGCGTTGTAGGGGACTTCCTGAAACACACCCCAAGACCACGATGTCTCGATGGACTTCAGCCGGTCGCGGCGGTTGTAGCTGATTTGGACCCGGGTCTCACGATTGCTAAATGGACGCCGGAAGAACTCGCCCCTCGAAAACTCGATGTCGAGCTTGTTCGCAAGGTCGGCCCCCGCCTCCCCGTAATAGTCGCGCAGCACGATCTCCCCGTCGTGGTTCTGGAAATAGGAAAAAAATGTCCCCGCCTCGATTTCGCGGATCGGTCCTTCGCCGAGTTCCTTGCTGTAATTCGCCATCAAGGTTGGCCCCACGATGTCCTTGCGCGTGATGAATCCCAAGTCGGGATCGAAGTCCGCCGAGATGTCGTGAAATTGCAACTCCCAGAAGAAGGGTTTCGTCCCGCCCTCGATGCCCGACTCGAAGGCGTGCCCCGCCTCGCGGACGATGACCTCGTCCTCGAATCCGCGGTCGTCGACAACGATGATGGTGTCCTTGTCTTGTGTGTAGAGATATTGGCTCGTCCAGGAGACCGAGGGCGTCAGCTCGATGCGAAGGTCGGGACCGCCAACCCAGTTATACCCGCCCTCGCGGTCCGCGCTGACCCACATGCCGCCGAGCTGCGTCCGTTCGCCCACATGCTGCGTATACCGCGCCACAAGGAAATCGGCCTCGCCGCTCTGCGTGCTTTCGCCGCGTAGGGCCAGAATTCCCGTGGACCAAGTCCCCCCCTCGCCGGTGATCTTGGCCGCCTCCTCGATATCGAGGATTCGTCGGCTGTTGTATATGTTGATCGGCGACTGGAACAGTTCGGCCCCGTCGTTGAAGAAGGGACGCCTCTCGGGAAGGAACCGTTCGACATCTAACAACTCTATCGTGTCCGCGTCGGCCTCGACTTGGCCGAAGTCGGGGTTCACCGTGAAGGTGCTTACCCAATGGCTGTTCAGCCGAAGGGTCAGATCCAGGCCTGTCGATCCTTTGCGCGACAGGTCGCCCCCTTCAGGCTGGACAAATGTCCCGCTCACGTAGGTTTCGACTTGCGGGTGCCGGTTCACCTTGACGTTACCCAAATTGAGCCCCGTGAGGGTACCGAAGTCCGCCACGACCTTCGGCCCGAAACCGAATTCGGTGATGGACGCCCCGGGGCTGAAACTCCAATGCGAATTATTACGAAGCTGGGGGGCCTGCCTGCGGAAATTAATCCCCCAGGTGACGTTCTCGCCGCGCGTGAACAGCATATCGCCGATGGGGATGGCCATCTCGACCACCCAACGATCATCCAGTATTTTCGCCGCTGCGGGCCATTCGGAGTCCCACGAGACGTTGCGGTCGTAGAGGCCGTCGCGGGAATCCCAACGGGTGCCGAGCGGACTTACGAGGAATGTATAGGCCGTGCGGTGATCGTGGAAGGTGTCGAGCCACACTTGGATGTAGTCCTCGATGCGGAGCTCGAAGCGATCATACTTGCGCACGGTCGCGACGATGGTCTTCGGATCCTGGATCATCTCGAGGGCGAAGTAGAGAAAATCATCGTCGTAGAGCACGCGGGCGAAGGTCGGCGTGGGCTCGGGTTGTCCGTCGCGGGTATTCGTAAATCCGGTGACCTTGGGCGCGGCCTCCCAGGCGGCCTCGTCGAACGCCGCGTCTATCGTGGGGGGCGTCTCGACGCGCACGGCGGGGATGTTGAAGGCGTGCCCGGGTTCCTCGGCATGGGCGAGGCCCGCCATGGCGAGAAGTGCCGCGCACGCGCGAATGCTAGAATTCCAAGGTGAAACCAATAGTCATATCCAATCGCCCGGTTCAATCGGACGGAATCTTACGCATGAGGAATGCCCCAATCAATGAACACCGTTGCGCATGAACCGGGGCCGTTGTCGCTCATAAACTTCTAATTTGACAGGTGCGGGATTCATGCGGTATAGTTCCTTCAATAGATAGGTATCGCGACACATTAGCCCCCCTCCTTCTCAATCTCCCCACCGGAAGTTCAGAGTTTCAGGTACGGACTCAGTCGATGCATCCTTTCGCCTCCCCGGCGGATTATATGCATGAAGTCTCCTCGATGTAGAGGACATCATCCAATACCCCACAAGTGGAGTCCTGCCCAAATGGGACCGGAATCCAAAAAGACAAGGAATCACCGCAAGTTTTATGGACCGCTATTCAATCGATTATTCGAAGTACGACGCATCGAACGCAAAACGCCCCAAGGAGCACCAAGTGGCTGCATGGACCTTCGCCATCGACGGACGCCCCGCGAAGATCTTCGGATCGTTCGCGTCGGCCTGCGCCCAGGCGAAGCTCTACGCCCGTCTCTCTGACGATGCCACCGGCGTGATTGGTTTGGAAGGGGCAGCCCGCTGCGGCCGTCTCTACCGCGACCGCCCGCTCTAAAACCCTAGGGGAACTTCTTCGAATACCCCGTGCCGGTGGCGGCGTCAGTCGCCGCCACTGGCCGCTTTACAAAGACGTTCGCACGGGCGTCGCCGGTGAGGGGCGACCCGTCGGGGGCTACAGATACGAGAGAAACTCTTCCTCGGTCAATCCCGCCTGTTTGATAATCGCCCTCAGTGTTGGCCTGGGGATGTCCCTCGCATGCATCGCCACCGTCGTCGATGACTTGGTGCCCGGATGCCAAAGAAATGCATGGCTACCCCGCGCACGGGTATGCGCCTCGACGAACCCGGCCCGCTTCAACGCGCTGACGACTTCCCTCGGCGTCAGCGTGGGCAGGCGGTTCATATGGCCGAGGGAACCACCACTTCGACTGCGGTATCGAACGGGAGAAGTTCAGGTTCCTCCGGAACGGGAAGTCCAACCGTCCGAAGTCCGTCCAAGTGGCACTCGATACATTCTTGGGCCATGCGCAGCGCATGCTCGTAATTGTCGCCGCAGGTGGCGCAGCCCAGCGCCGGAATCGTGACGCAAAAGCGCCCGTCTGGCTCGGGTTCCAGATGGATATTGTAAAGGTAGCGTTTCATGCGTCAGCATCCTTTCGTCCATCGAAATTATAGCAAATCCACCTCGATTGCCATTCGCAACGAAGTTTCCTATGATGGGGGACGTAGCCCTCGCCCGCCAAGCGCACGGAGCCCGCGCCATGTACCCCATTCGCGCAATCGTCCTGCTGACCCTTCTCTCCCTCAGCGCCTATGCGGTCGATAGCCCGTCTCGACAATACTTCGTCACCTCCGACAACATCAAGATTCGCTACATCGACCAAGGCCAAGGTTCGCCGGTCGTCTTGATCCATGGCTACAACCTGCCCGCAGAGGACAACTGGGTTTCGAACGGCATCGTGGCGGCGTTGGCCAAGAACCACCGCGTAGTCGCCCTCGACCTCCGCGGCCACGGGCTCAGCGAAAAACCGCACGATGCCGCCCACTATGGCGATCGCATCTGGATGGACGTCATCGAGCTAATGGATCGCCTGTCGATCGAGAAGGCCCATTTCCACGGCTACTCGATGGGCGGCTCGGTGATGACGGAACTGCTCGTCCGTCATCCCGAGCGGTTCATCACGGCGATCTACGGCGGTTGCGGCGTGCCCGAGATCGACCCGGTATGGATTCGGAAGGTGCCGCCGAATACCGACGCGACCGATCCGCAGGACGCCGAGGCGCTCGCGAAGTTCCGGGCGCCGTCCCCCGTGAGGGACGAGGAAGCCCTCACCGCCCTACGGGCCGCCCTCCCCGGCAAGGCAGACAAGACCATCGATCTTACGGCCCTCGCGATCCCGGTCCTGTTGATCAACGGCGAGTTCGACAAACTCAACTCGAACTCCCATCGCCTCCAGCGCGAGGTCAAGGATTTCCAATGCGTCGTCCTGCCCGGGAAATCCCACCTTACCGCCATCATGAAGGACTACATCCCGGCGCTGTATGCCGAATCCCTGCTGAAGTTCATCGACGCCAACGACGAATGACGCCCGGTCTTCTCGAGGGGACTGACTCCGCCTTTTGCCCGGCGGTTTGGAGGTGCGTTCGTATTCTTCGCGGGATCATCGTTGTGTTTTATCCAGTAGGTGGATAAATTGCAATGCTGGAAGAAATGCCCGGTCGACTACCCCCAGTCCCGAGTCGCGTTCTCCCGGTTGCCATCCGGCCTCGCGTCCCCTATCATGGCGGCTTTCCATCGACCGAACCTTAACCCTCGGAGCATTCGCCATGTTGCCAGTTCGCGCCGTCACCCTGACCGTCCTTCTCGCCCTCGCCGCGTTTGCCGCCGACGACCGAGCCGACGGATATTTTGTCACCTCGGACAACCTCAAGATTCACTATATCGAGCAGGGCAAGGGAACGCCCGTCATCCTCGTCCACGGCTATACCGGCACCGCCGAGGGCAACTGGTTCTCGAATGGCGTCGCGGCGGCCCTCGTTCCGAATCACCGTGTAGTCGCCATCGACGTGCGTGGACACGGCCTCAGCGACAAGCCCCATGACTCCGCCCAATATGGCGACCGGCTGTGGAAGGATGTCATCGAGCTCATGGATCATCTCAAGATCGAGAAGGCCCATCTCCACGGCTACTCGATGGGCGGCATGATCACGACGCAACTACTGGCGCATCACGCCGACCGCTTTGTCACGGCGGCATACGGCGGCAGCGGCGTAGGGGAGACTGATCCGGCGTGGAAAGAGAAAGTACCGGCGGACTCCGGCGAGGCCGATCCGCAAGAAGCCGAAGCGCGCGCCAAGTTGACGGCATCGCCCATGCGCGACGAGGAAGCGCTCGGTGCATTACGTTCCTCCTTCGCAGGTGCCCTGCAAAATCCCATCGACCTGACCCAGATCGCGATCCCCGTCCTCGCCATCAACGGCGAGTTCGACAAGCCCAACGCCAAGACCCATCGCCTCCAGCGCGAACTCAAGAACTTCCAAAACGTCATCCTCCCCGGAAAATCGCACCTCACCGCGATCATGCAAGGCTACATTCCCCCGCTGTATATCGAGTCGCTCGTGAAGTTCATCAACGCCAACGACAAATGAGGCGGCGAACCCAAGACGAAGGATCCACTCAATGCAATCTACGGTGAATCATGTCCGTGCCGCATGGACCGCGGCGGTGCTGGGCGTTGCCTCGCTCGCCTCGGCCCAACAAGGCCAATGGAGCCACTACAGCGGCGACCTCGGTAGCACGAAATATTCGGACGCGGACCAAATCAACCGCGACAACGTCAATCAATTGGAGATCGCCTGGCGCTGGGAGTCCCCGGACAACGCGCTCGCCAAGGAGAAGGGCCTGCCGCTGGGACAGTTCAAGGGCACGCCGATCCTCGTGGACGGCCTGCTCTACGTCAGCACCCGCGCAAGCCAGGTCGCCGCAGTGAACCCGGCCACCGGCGAGACGGTGTGGGTCCACGACCCGAAGAGCTACGAACGGGGCCGGCCGACGAACTCGGGCTTTCAACACCGCGGCGTAACGTATTGGGCCGATGGAGAGGACCGGCGCATTTTCATCGCCACCGGCGGGCGCCAACTCGTGGCGCTCAACGCGAAGACAGGCGAAACCGTGGCGGGATTCGGCGAGGGCGGCACGGTCGACCTCAATAAGGGCTTGGGACGCGAATTCGCCGAGACGCAGGTCGGCTACAACGCCCCCGTGACCATTTGCCGGGACACCATCGTGATCGGGTCGATTATCTTCGACGGCCCCATCCGCAAGGAAATGCCGCCGGGTCATGTGCGCGGCTACGACGTGCGCACCGGCGAACTCAAGTGGGTGTTCCACACCATTCCCGAGGCCGGCGAGTTCGGCAACGAGACTTGGGAAGACGATTCCTGGAAATACACGGGCAACACGAACGTGTGGTCGATGATCTCCGCCGACGAAGAACTGGGCTACGTCTATCTGCCGCTGAGCACGCCGACGAACGATTGGTACGGCGGCCATCGCAAGGGCAACAATCTCTTTGCCGAAAGCCTCGTCTGTCTCGATGCGGCGACCGGCAAGCGCGTCTGGCATTTCCAGGCGGTGCATCACGGCCTGTGGGACTACGACTTCCCCGCGGCGCCGATCCTGGCCGACATCAGGGTTGACGGGAAACCCATCAAGGCCGTCGCGCAAATCAGCAAGCAGGGTTGGGTATACATGTTCGATCGGGCCACCGGCGAACCCGTCTGGCCCATCGAGGAACGTCCCGCGCCGCAGAGCACTGTGCCCGGCGAACAAACATCGCCGACGCAACCCTTCCCGACCAAACCGCCCGCGTTCGAACGCCAGGGAATCACCGACGACGACATCATCGATTTCACGCCGGAACTCCGTGCGGAGGCGATGGAATTGCTCAAGAAGTACACCCACGGGCCGATCTTCACCCCGCCGTCCGTGACGACTCCCGAAAATCTCGGCTCAATACAAGTGCCGGGCGCGGCGGGCGGCGCGAACTGGTGCGGGGCCGGGTTCGATCCGGAGACGGGCATCCTGTACATCCCGTCGAACACGATGCCGTCGATGACCGGCCTGCGCAAACCCGACGCCAACCGCTCCAACTTCGACTTCATGCACTCGGGACAATTCCTCGTGCCGGGACCCCAGGGCCTGCCGATCGTCAAGCCGCCCTACGGGCGCATCACCGCGATGGACCTGAACAAGGGCGAGATTCTCTGGCAGGTGGCCAACGCCGAGGGGCCGCAAGATCACCCCGCGCTCAAGGGACTTGACCTCCCGCGCCTAGGCTACTCGAGCGCCGGGTACATCTCGTCCGGCGGCCCGGTCCTCACAAAGACTTTGTTGTTCGTGTCGCAGGTACCGCGCGACGAGAAGGTGCAGGTGATCCAAAAGGCCCTCGCCCTGCGCGCCTTCGACAAGAAGACCGGCGAGGAAGTCTGGAAGTACCCGCTCGACAAGGCGCCCTACGCCGTGCCGATGACCTATATGCACCAGGGCCGACAGTATCTTGTGGTGGGCGTGGGCGGCGATGGCCAGCCTGCCGAACTTTTGGCCTTTGCGCTGAGCCAATAAGGAAATTCGGGGACGGAAATTCGGGGACGGGCTACGAAATACGCTTGTCAG
>CANKTP010000088.1 GCA_947486375.1 Candidatus Hydrogenedentota bacterium
AGGGTGAGGGTGAGGGTGAGGGTGAGGGTGAAGGCGAGGGTGAGGGAGAGGGAGAGGGTGAGGGTGAGGGTGAGGGTGAGGGTGAGGGTGAGGGTGAGGGCGAGGGTGAGGGCGAAGGCGAAGGTGAAGGCGAGGGCGAGGGTGAGGGCGAGGGCGAGGGCGAAGGTGAAGGCGAGGGCGAAGGTGAAGGCGAGGGCGAGGGCGAAGGTGAGGGTGAGGGCGAACTTCCGGCCATTACGCTGGTGCCCGAGTCATACGACTTTGGACAGATTCCCGCCGGATTGCGCTCCGACAAAACGTTTATCGTGCAGAATTCTGGCGGCGGTATTTTGATAGGCGATGCCAGGATCGAGCCCAAGATCGGAAAAGCGTCCGAAGACGCATTTACCGTCACGGCGGGTGCGAACTATTCGATTGGCGCCGGGGGCTTTCATAGTCTATTCGTGCGATTCGAGCCGTCCGGGGCGGGCGATTTTGTCGCCGATCTGGTCTTCACCAATCTAGAAGGCGTGGACAAACGCGTGCCCTTGCAAGGTTCGGCGGCGCTTGGGGGCGAAGGAGAAGGAGAAGGCGAAATAAGTCTCTCCCCGGCCGAATTCGACTTCGGCCCGATCGCGCTCGGGGCGCATGCGGACACGACAATCCGGGTCAGTAATATTGGGGCGGCCACCTTGGCGGGCGAGGCCGCGGTATCGCCGCCGTTGAGCATCGTGTCTGGAGGTGGCTATTCCATTCCGGCCTCGGGATTTCAAGACGTGGTCGTTCGATTCACGCCAGAGTTTCCGGTCGCGTACGCCGAGTCGGCGATTTTTAGCGGCGGCGGGATCGCGATCGCCTCGTTCCTAGGCGAAGGATTTGTAAGCGGCGAAGGTGAAGGTGAAGGCGAAGGCGAGACGTTAATTTCTGTATCTCCCCAAGCGCACAATTTCGGTTTAATTCCCGCCGGGTTTCACGCCGACAAGACATTCGTGGTGCAGAATATCGGCGGGGGAACATTGAACGGCAGTGTCAGCGTGGGACCGCCGTACCGCGTCACTGCGGGAGCCAACTATTCGATAGCCCATGGCGCATTTCATAGCGTCTTCGTGCGGTTCGCTCCCGAAACCGGGGGCGAGTTTCCTGGCGAAATCGTCTTTGTAGGCGGAGGCGGGGCACGCATCGCCGTATCGGGTTCGGCGACGAGCCCGAGCGTGGGCGAGTTCGCGTCGTTCGGCGGAATTCGCGGCGTACTCGTGGACGCCGACGGCCCGGTCACTTGCGGCGCGGTGCGGGTGCGCGGCACCTCGCCTGGGTTCGAGGAGCTGGTGCGCGTGGTCGTCGCGGATTTTGTAGGGGAGTTCCGCCTGGTCGGCTTGCCTTTCAATCCCGAGACCGGAATCTCGCCGACGGGATATACGGTCGAGGTTTTCGCGCCGGGCCGCGCCTATCGGGAAGGATCTCCCGCCCAGTCTTTCCACACGATCGCCGCGGCCGAGTTCGATTCGAATTCGGGATTCCCGGACGACCTTTCGTTTTTCCTCGTTCCGCAGGACGCCCCGGCGGCCACGAGCCTCACTGGCACCGTTTTCTTCGTGGACGATGTTTCCGGCCAGCGCGTGCCCCTTGGGGGAATCCATGCCGAGGCATTGCATGCGGGCCCGCCGGAAACGCCCTTTGACCCGTCGATAGAGACCTTCAGTTGTTCGGGGGGCGGATTCCAATTGACCGGGCTACCCTCGCTGAAGGCCGACGATGTCAACGTACGGTTCTCCGGCGAGGGATTCGAGACGTTGACCCTCACGCGCGCGGAGTTGCTGGCCAACGGCGGCGAAGTGCAGATGTTCACGAAGTTCATCTTCCCGCTCACGGTGCAAGGCCTGGTGACGGACGCGGAGACCGGCCTGGGCATTGCCGGGGCCGAGGTCTTGATTCAACCCATCGGCGGCGGCACATCCCTAAGCGCGGTCACCCAGGAGGACGGGTTGTACGCGACCGCGTTGCCGTTCGAGGATCTGTACGACCTCCGGGCCGACGCGGCCGGCTACACGACGGCGTCGGTTGAGGGGAGACTCCTGAGCGAGGAAAATGTGCCGAACGAGGTCTCGTTCGAATTGACGCGAATCCCAGGAGAAGGCGAAGGCGAGGGCGAAGGAGAGACGCCGGACTTGGACGAAGTGGCCGACGAGCTCGAGGAACGCTTCGAGGAACTGGACACGAACGGGGACGGCGGACTATCGCTCGACGAGGTCCACGTGGCGTTTCCGGGCCTTACGCAAGACGAGTTCGGCGAAATGGACGCGGACGGCGACGGGTTGCTCACCGCGGAGGAACTCAGTTCCTTCCGCGCGCCGCAGAAAGGTTGCTTCGGATTGGGCACGTCGAGCGCGAGGGGCGGATCGGCGGGCGACATTGCCGCGCTCGGACTCGCGGCGGCGGCGCTGCTGGGCACGCGGCGCGCGCGGCGGACCTCATAGGCGGCATTCCCGGCGCGGGGCGATTCAGGCGTGCGTGACGAATCGTTCCTTGATGGCGGAGACCCACCGTGCCTGGTCTCCGATCCAGCGCTCGCCCGAGAAGATTTCGACCTCGACCGGGCCACGAAAGCCCGCGCGCTCGACCCACGAGCGAATCGTGGCGATCGGGATACAGCCGTCCCCCATCAAGGCGCGATCATTCAATATGTCGCGCGTTGGCAACCGCCAATCGGATACGTGAAACGACACGATTCGGGCGCCGGCGCGTGCAATCTCGGCCTCCAGGGCGGGGTCCCACCAGGTGTGGTACACGTCGATGGCGATGCCGAGACCCTCGTCGCCGAGCGCGTCGATCATGTCGTTGGCCTGCGAAAGCGTGTTGACGGCGGAGCGGTCGGCGGCGTACATGGGGTGCAGCGGCTCGATCGCCAGCGTGACGCCCGCCGCGCGGGCGTGCGGCAGGATGGCGGCGATTCCGTCCGCGATCTGCCGCCGGGCATCGTCCAGCGGAATTCCTGGGACCGCGCCGCAGACCAGCACGAGGACAGGCGCGCCGATGGCCGCCGCCTCGTCGATGGCCACGCGGTTTCGGTCGAGCGCGGCGCTTCGCTCGCTGGCCGTATGACCCGGAAAAAATCCGCCGCGACAGTATCCCGCGACGCGCAATCCCGAATCGGCCAGCGTGCGCGCGCCTTCGGCAACCCCCGCGGACTCGAGGTGCTCCTGCCACACCGTAATCCCCGCGGCCCCGGCGGCGCGGTATCCGTCCACGGCCTGCCGCAAGGTCCACGGCCGCGTGGTCATGGTGTGGATGCAGAGGCGCTCGATCTCAGCCATCGCCGCGCCTACAGGTCACGGACGTCCACCCATGCGCGGGTGTCCCAGGAAATCTTCGCGAGCTCGGCGAGCTGTACGCCCTTGGCGCCCTCGAGGAGGTCCCATCGGAACGGCTCGTCCGCGGCGACGTGGCGCAGGAACAATTCCCACTGCGCCTTGAAGGCGTTGCCGTGGGTCCCGTCCGGATCGAACGGCGTCCATCCATCGAAATAGTCCAATGTCCCCGGCTCGTCGGGATTCCAGACCGGGCGTGGCGTGTCCCCTGCCAATTGCACACGGCAGTCGCGCAATCCCGCGACGGCCGAGCCGTTCGTGCCGTCCACTTGGAGCGTCAACAGATCGTCGCGCCGCACGCGAACGCACCAGGAGGCATTGAAGGTGCAGACGGCGCCGGTGTGGGTGAGCAACGTGGCGTAGGCCGCGTCATCGGCGTCGGCTTGGTAGGGCGCTCCCGACTCGTCCCACCGCTTCGCGATGTGGACCGCGCCCAGGCACGATATCGACGCGATGTTTCCGAAGAGGTTGTCGACCAGGTAACGCCAATGGCTGAGCATGTCGAGGATGATGCCGCCGCCGTCGGCCTTGCGGTAGTTCCACGAGGGGCGCTGCGCGGGCTGGTCCTCGCCGGTGAAGACCCAGTATCCGAATTCGCCGCGCACGGACAGGATCCGCCCCAAGCGTCCCGATTCGAGCAGCGTGCGCAACTTGAGGATCCCGGGCAACCACAGTTTGTCCTGCACGACGCCGTGCTTCACGCCCTTCGCCTGCGCGTGACGGTAGAGCCCGAGTGCCGCTTGGGTGGTCTCCGCCGCGGGCTTTTCGCAGTACACATGCTTGCCGCAATCGATGGCCTTCCGCACGGCCGCCTCGCGCAGGGCCGTTTTCTGCGCGTCGAAGTAGATCGCGTAGTCGGGATTGGCGAGAGACCCGTCGATGTCCGTCGACCACGGCAACCCGCCGTGCGCGGCGGACAGCGCCCGCAGTTTCTCCTCGTTACGCCCCAGCAACATCGGCTCGGGCACGATGAAATCGTCCCCGCAGGGAACGCCGCCCTGGTCCCGGATCGCGAGGATCGAGCGCGCCAGGTGTTGGTTCGCCCCCATGCGCCCGGTGACGCCGTTCATGAGGACCCCGACGCGCCGGATGCTCATGGGGACAGGACCTCGGCCAGGTTGACCACGACGAGGATCGCGCCCATGACCGCCGCGCAGCTCATGGAAAGCCGGTTGAACAGGCGCTCGTCGATTCGACCCGAGGCGCGGTGCCCGGCGACGGTCGATACCATCAGCAGGGGCATGAAGGCCGCCGAGTAGCCCAGCACCGTGCGCGTGGTCATCCCGTGAAACGCGAACTGGGTTTGGGCCATGAGCCCGAGCAAGGAGAAATAGCCGACCAGGTTGGCGCGGAACGTGTCCTTGGGTGTGTCCTGGCTCGCAAGGAACAAGACCACCGGCGGCCCGCTCAACGAGCTGCTCCCCCCGAGGAACCCGCTCAATATCCCGACGAACGGCAGGGCGATCCGCTGGTTGCGAATGGGCCGGCGCCACCCGGCCAGGAGCACGAGCGCGAACATCGTCATGAAGGCGCCGACAAAAATCTTCATCCAAGGCCCCTCGAGCCGCGTCAGGAAATAGATGCCGATGGGCTGGCCGATCATCGCGCCCGCGATCAATGGCAACACCAGGCGCGGCTTCAGGTGCGCGCGGCACTGGATGACCATGTACACCGCGTTCACGAACGACAGCATGGACATCACCGGCACGGCGGTAATCGGCGGCAGGAACAACATGAACACCGGCACCGCGACAATCGAGAAGCCGAACCCGGTCGCCCCCTGGACAAACCCGGCCGCGAGCACCGCCACGGCCAGCACGGCATTGATCATGGGCGCCCTTGGTCGAAGAACGTCAGGTACGGGAGGCCATCGATCTCGCGCCCCAAGTACACCGCCAGTTCCATCGCATGGTAGTCGCCCCACATCGACGACTCGCCCTGGGGTACCTGCTTGCCGCGCGGGACATGGTCCCAGCCGTTGGGCCGGTGATACACCGAGTGGAGGATCAAGCCCTGGTGGCGTTTGTCTTCCGACAAATACGGCGGGGCGAAGAGCGTGCGCGCGACGGTGAGGCCCGCGCGGTGGTAGCGTTTACCCGCGCCCTCGGTCCCCAGGAATTTCCCCAGGCGCAACAACCCCTGCGCCGCAATCGCCGCCGCCGAGCTGTCGACCGGCTCGAAGGGATTGTCCGGCTGCGATAGGTCGTCGAGATGGTCCGGCATGTGGACCAGGCCCGGCGCGCCGGTGTCCCAATACGGGATGCCGTCGGCGGCGCTGTGCGCGATGTAAAAGTCCGCCGTGGCCCGCGCCGCCCGGAGCATCGTCTCGATCAGGGCGAACCAGTCCGTGTCCTGCCCGGATTTCGCGGTGTCGATCGTCCGTGCATGCTCGAGTTCCTCCGCGAACCCGAGGAGCGTCCACGCAAGCCCGCGCGTCCATGTCGAGAACGGCGAATAGCCCTGTTGCGTCGACGGGCACCGGTAATGTCCGTCGCGCGCGTTGAAGAGGCTCTCGTGCGCGACGCGGCCCTCGACGTCGTAGCGGTCGCGGCCGTCGCCGTAATACACGTTGTACCGGGCGGTGTTGGCCATGTGTTCGGTGGCGCGCTCGAGGAGCGATATCCGCGCGTCGTTCTCGCCCATCAGCGCGTGGCCCAGATCGTGCGCAATCACGAGGCTCCGCACCGAGCGCATCGTGTCGCAGAAAAGCGAATGCGGGCCGTTGAACGAATAGATAAACCCGGTGCCGTCGTGCAGCTCGGTCCACCGCGCGGCCTGCACCGCCCCCGAGACCTTCAGCGCCAGCGCATAAAACGCCGCCGCGTCGTCCGACTCCGCCGAGCGCCCCTCGCCGTGGAGACGCAGCAAATTGCCGTAGGTGCTCACGTTGTTGAAGCCGTGATCGTGGACGCCGGTGTGGCTCACATGCGGGGCCATCCATTGAATCGTGTTGGCCCGGCCCAGCTCGAGGAACTCCCCGTCCTCCACCGCGTCGAAGTACAGAATCTGGGTGCCAAACTGGAAGCCCTGCGTCCAATCCGTCCAGCGCCTCGAGGTGTACTTGCCGTTGAACGTCACCACCGGCGCCCCGTTCGCCGGGTCCCATGCGCGGTTTAGCGCGCGCAACTTTCCCGACGCCAGCGTGAAGAAATAGTCCAAGGCCCCCGCCAGGTGCGGTGCCCGCAGCTTCATGTCGACGTTCATGGGGATACCCTCGGTCGTGGTAAACGGCGGACACGCCGCCGATGACAATCGCCACGGACACGCGCAGCATGCAGGCCCGTCTGCCGCCGGCATTCGGCTTCGTCGTTTGCGTGGGCCTTCGTCTGGAACTATAGAACAGGCCCCCGGCGGAATCCAGCGCTCCTTGTGGCGCAGGCTTCCAGTCTGTCCAACCTATTGTATTGTATGGGGTTGCAGGCTGGAAGCCTGCGCTACAGAAAATAATTTCCCGGATGGTGTAACGTTTGGGGGTCGTTTTCTGTAGTGGGCGACGCATTGGCGGGCGCGGTCCCCTACGCTGTCGGTTTCCCGGCGGGCACGGTTGAATCGCGACCATTGATCGAGATACGCGGCGCGATCCTCGCGGGAGCAAGCTCCCGCACTCCAGGAGGCGATCGACAAGAGTTGGGCGGATGGCCTTGCTTGCTGCGCAAACGGATATACTTATTCTCATTCCCAAGTACAACTTGGGAATGAGGGGTACACAAGGAGGGATTCACCCGGGGTGGACTCAGCCTGCGCACACCCCCGCGCGAATTTCGTCGAAGGCGGCGTCGGCCAAGGCGCGGACTTCGTCGTTGGTGCGGTCTTGGATCGGGTGGGGGACGAAGACCCCCGCGGCGTCGTAGGCGAGCGCGTCGGCCTGCGTCGCGGCGGCGTCGATGAACTCGGTCGAGGCCACGAAGACGCCGGGGATGCCCCGCCCCTCGAGATCGATGATGTCATGCAAACTGCACGACGTGCAGGACCCTCAGTCGGCCAGGGCCTCGATGATAACGTGGCACTGGGTGGCGATCAGCTTGCGAAGATCGAGCGGGGCCACGCGGGTGAAGGTGGGCTTGGCGAAGCGCTTCACGGTGACGCCTTGTTCCTTGAAGCGTTCCTCGATCCGGTCGAGAAACACATCGCCCCGGGCCTTCGAGATGTCCAGCAGCCCGACAGTCAACCCATCGAGCGTGGAAACGCGCGCGAGCCGGGGGCGCTTCGCCGAGGCCCGTTCGGATGTCGGGTCGAGCAAGACCGAATTGCGCTTCATGTGCCTATCTCCCGCGTGACGGCCGAACTACCCATCGCGCCCGTGGCCAACCATCCGCCAATGATCGCAGAAAACAGTCCCGCTTTGCCACCCGCATGGACAATGTGCAGGCCGCCGGGGCGAAATTTCGGGATGGTGGCGTCGGCGAAATGTTCGGGCAGGCCCTCGGCGATGCCGCCCGCGCCGCGGACCATTTCCTTGCCGGGGTAAAGCATGAGCATCATCAATTCCTGCTTGAGCCGTTCTTTTGTCCACCCCGCCTCGTGAAATACGCGCCCGTGTTCCGGCGACACCACGAGCACCGCGTCCGAGGCCATCGCGATCTTGGGATGCGCGACGCTCCGGAGGCAGGCCGCGAAGGTCTTCGATAACGATTCGGGCGTCCGCGAGAGCTGATCGAATACCCCCTGCACCCCGTCGCCGGCGAACAACGTCACCGTCGATTTGCCCTCGTCGGTCCCGCGTTCCTTTGCGAGCGATTCCCAAGGCGAGCCTTCCTCGTCCTCGGCGAAACAAAACGTGTACTTGCCCGGATTACCCAGCGTGGCGCGGTCGACGCCGCCGGGTTTGCCGCCGCCGACATTGCGTATGACCAACTGCAAGGCGCGGCCGATGGTGGCGTTCGCACGGTTCCCCTGGCCCAGCGCGTTGATGCCCGAGTTCATCCCAATTTGGCGCCGGATGGGGCCGTTGACGATCACGACGGGTCCCGCGAACCAGGTCGTCGCGAGCAACCCGTGCATGCAAAATTCGTCCATGCAGGCGGCCTCGACCGCCGCAATCACGACGGGCAAGTACTCGGGACGGCAACCGGCCATGACCGCGTTGACGGCGATCTTCTCGACCGTGCATTCGACCAAGTCCGGCGGGACGACGGCCACGACATCGCCGGGTTTACGGGTGGTCCCTTGGAGCATCCGCAATACGCGTGCGGGCGTCGGCGGGACCACGGGCAGGCCATCGGTCCATCCGCGATCGAAGCAGGCCTCGGAGTCGTCCTCGTGGGCCGTCAGATCGATGGAGCGCGACCCAAACGCCACATTTCCGAAGCGGACGGCGAGTTCCTCGGCCAACCCCGGCTCGACATTTTTCGCGCCGCATCCGGGCCGATACTCGGGTAACTCCGGTGCAAGATCGGAAACGCCGGAGAGCAAACGCCACTCGGAACGTTTCCAGCCGACGGCCCGTCCGACTTCGCGGCCCTGCTCGACCTTGATCATGGTCGGCACCGCCTCGATGGCGAAGCGGAACGACTGCTCGAGCTCGGTGTCGTCCACGACACCCGGAACGTCCTCGGGAAACGCCGGATCGTCCTGGGTGTAGAACGTGAACTGCACGCCCTCGCTGGCAAGTTGGCGCAATACGGGGACGATCAATATGCACGTGGGGCAATCGCGCTTGCCGAAAATCATCAGTTCCGTGGACGCCACGCTCATGCGCCGTTCCTCCAGTGGCGCGATGGTACCACAGGCATTGAGTATGACCGCCGGCGTCCCCCGTGGTAAGGTGCGTACGTAGGCATGTCTCGGTTTTAACGTATTCGCGTCAATTGGATCGCGAGGTCGAGGCCATTTTGTCGGAGAACGGTAACGAGATGAAGGAAATCGGAGTCCCGGCGTCGGCCGAAATTGGCGAGGCCGAGGTTCCCCCGTTGGAGCAAGTTTCGCCGCTCGACAATCTTTTCCGCCGCGCGAACGTCGGCCCCCTGCTCCTTCTGGCCGGCGCGGTGTCCGCGATAGTCCTAGCCAATTCGGCGGCGCACGACTGGTATCATCACCTTTGGGAAACGTCGATCGGGTTCGCGGTCGGCGATGCCGGCCTGGACAAGCCGCTGCATTTGTGGATCAACGACGGCCTGATGTGCGTGTATTTTTTCGTCGTCGGCCTCGAAATCAAACGCGAGCTCCTCGCCGGCGAGCTCGTCACCCGGAAGAAAGCCCTCCTCCCGGCCGTTGCGGCCCTTGGCGGAATGATCGCCCCCGCCCTCATCTATACGGCGGTCAATTGGGGCGGCGAGGGGGCGCATGGCTGGGGTGTCCCGATGGCAACGGACATCGCGTTCGCCGCGGGCTGCCTCGCCTTGCTCAAGGGACGGGTCCCTGCGGGGCTCGTCGTCTTCCTGGTGGCCCTCGCCATCGTCGACGATCTCGGGGCCGTGGCGGTCATTGCCATTTTCTACACCGACCAAATCGACGTTGCGCCCCTCATGATCGGGGCATCGCTAATTATCCTGGCTTTCTGCATGGGCCAACTCGGGGTCCGCCGCACCCTCCCCTATGCCCTCATTGGTACCGTTATCTGGTTCGCCTTCCTCCGCTCGGGAGTCCATGCCACCGTGGCCGGGGTCCTGCTCGCGTTCGCCATTCCGCCCGATGCCCGGTATAAGACGCACCACTTCGAGGTCCGCATGCGGGAGTTGTTGCGCCGGTTCGTCAAGGCCGAGGAAGAATGGAGGGACTATGGCGCGCACGGGGAACACATCGGCAAGGATGTCCAGGTCAACGCCCGCCAGCAGCGCATCATCCGCGCGATCAACGACGAATGCCATCATGTCGAGGCGCCCCTGCAACGAATCGAGCATACATTGGGCCCCGTGTGCGTGTTGCTGATCCTGCCCCTGTTCGCCTTCAGCAATGCGGGCCTGCAAATCGACTCCGCCGGAATCGCGGATGCGCTATCCTCCAGGGTAACCTGGGGCGTCATGCTTGGCCTGTGCGTCGGAAAGCCCCTCGGGATCACGCTGGCCTCGTGGATCGTGGTGCGCCTCGGCGTCGCCGAGCTTCCCAGCGGCGTGACATGGACCCAGATGATCGCCGTCGGCATGATCGCCGGCATCGGCTTCACCATGTCCCTATTCATTAGCGGACTCGCCTTTACGGGCACGGATGCGGCGCAGCATGCCACCGAGGGCAAATTGGGCATCATGGCGGCGAGCGTCCTATCGGCGATATTGGGCTTGACGACCGTGTGGGCGGCGACCGCTGGCGGTCGAGGCCGCGACGCCAACGCGCCTTCCGCGACTTAATCGGTTGATTTCCGGCCGGAAGGCCATTACCATACCGTTGCGCGGGCGGCCTGTTCCTGAGGCCCCATCCGGCCCCGCGATACCGTTTCCAATCCCCGTGGGAGAACCCTGTATCATGCATCCGTATCGCACGCACACCTGCGGCGAATTGCGCGCGGCCCATTCGGGCTCCACGATCCGGCTTTCGGGCTGGGTGAACCGCAAGCGCGACCACGGGGGCGTCATCTTCATTGATCTGCGCGATCACTATGGATTGACGCAGGTGGTCGTGAACCCGGACCAGGCCTGTTTTTCCAATGCGGAGCACGTCCGCAACGAGTGCGTGGTGACGGTCACGGGGTCGGTTGTCCCGCGTAGCGCGGACACGATTAACGCGAATTTGCCGACGGGCGAAATCGAGCTGGTCGCCTCCGAGTTCGTTGTCGAGTCGCAGAGCGAAATGCTGCCCTTCCCGGTGAACCAGGAAACGGAAGCGCCCGAGGAAACCCGGCTCGAGCACCGCTTCCTCGACTTGCGCCGGGACCGCATCCACCAGAACATCGTGCTGCGCGCGAAGACGGCGCAGTTGATGCGCTCGCATTTGCACGACCTCGGATTCACGGAATTCCATACGCCGATCCTCACCAGCTCGTCGCCCGAGGGCGCGCGGGACTACCTCGTGCCGAGCCGGCTCTACCCGGGAAAGTTTTACGCCTTGCCCCAGGCACCGCAACAATTCAAGCAACTATTGATGGTCTCCGGGTTCGACAAGTATTTCCAG
The DNA here is from genome assembly GCA_947486375.1 of Candidatus Hydrogenedentota bacterium. Taxonomy (GTDB): domain Bacteria; phylum Hydrogenedentota; class Hydrogenedentia; order Hydrogenedentales; genus CANKTP01. Next base: position 11,388 of record CANKTP010000088.1, read on the forward strand.
ATTGCGCCGTGTTTCCGCGACGAGGATTCGCGCGCCGACCGCAGCCCGGGCGAGTTCTATCAGCTCGACATGGAGATGTCCTACATCACGCAGGACGACCTCTTCGCCGTGCTCGAGACGCTCATGGTCCGCATCTTCACCGAGTTGTCGACCAAGAATGTCAAGGCCTCGCCGTTTCCGCGCATTCCCTTCCTCGACGCGATCGCCCGCTACGGCACCGACAAACCCGACCTGCGATTCGGGATGGAAATGATCGACGTGGCGGACATCTTCAGCGCTTGCGAACTCAAAGTATTCAGCGCGGCGGTCAACTCGGGCGGCACGGTCAAGGTCATCCCCGCGAAGGGCGCCGCCGCGCAATCGCGCAAGTTTTTCGACGACGCGGAGGCCTTCGCGAAGGCCGAGGGCGCGAAGGGCCTCGCCTGGATTGCGCTTCGCGACGGAGAAATGAAGGGGCCGATCGTCAAGTTCCTCAGCGAGACGGAGAAGCAAGCGCTTGCCGCGCGGGCGGGGCTCGAGGAGGGCGACGCGGTCTTCTTCGGCGCGGGCGACAAGGAGGCGACGAACAAACTCCTCGGGAAAGTCCGCGTCTACCTCGGCAACGCGCTCGGCCTGATCGATCCGGCCGAGGTGGCTTTCTGTTGGATCGTCGACTTCCCGATGTTCGAGTGGAACGAGGAAGACAAGAAGGTCGACTTTTCGCACAATCCCTTCTCGATGCCGCAGGGTGGCCTCGATGCGCTAAACACGATGGATCCGCTCGACATTCTCGCCTATCAATACGACATTGTCTGCAACGGCATCGAGCTAAGCTCCGGCGCGATCCGCAATCATCGTCCCGAGGTCATGCTCAAGGCCTTCGCCATCGCCGGCTATGACGAGGACACCGTGAAGTCGAAATTTCCCGCGTTGTGGAAGGCCTTCCACTTCGGTGCCCCGCCGCACGGAGGCATCGCCCCCGGCCTCGACCGCATCGTCATGCTACTCGCCGACGAGCCCAACATCCGCGAAGTCATTGCGTTCCCAATGAACCAAAAGGCCCAGGACCTGCTCATGGGCGCCCCGAACGAGGCCGCACCGAGGCACCTGCGCGAGCTGCACCTCGCGATCAAGTATCCCGAGGAAACGAAGAAGTAGGCGCTCTGACGCTGAGAGCCCCCATCAAAATTTCCGAGTCTTGAATTCGGGGACCGTCGATGCGACCATTGTGGAATTCGCGCCGTGGAAGCGGGTACAGCCCGGCGGGACGCACAAAGGAAAAGCGCCGTGAACAAAATCGTTAGCGTGCAAGCCTTGGATGGCTACCGTCTCGATCTGAGGTTCGGCGACGGGACCCGAGGCGTCGTTGACCTTTCCGGCCTCGCGGGACGGGGCGTATTCGAACTATGGAACGACGAGGCCCAATTCCGTAACGTTCGAATTGGCGAGGCCGGGGAGCTTGCGTGGGGCAACTCGATAGATTTGTGCCCCGACGCGCTATACCTTCAACTGACCGGCAAAACACCGGCGGACATATTCCCCGCGCTGAAGGATGATCCGGTACATGCCTGAGATATCGCGATTCTTCGGAATCGTGATCCGAATGTACTTCCGGGACCACAATCCACCGCATTTCCATGCAAGCTATGGCGACGACACGGCGCTTATTGACATCCGGTCGTCAACGGTGATCTCCGGAAACTTACCACCCCGCGCCCTGGGGTTAGTCTCGGAATGGGTGGCGATCCACAGGCGCGAGTTGTCGGCCGACTGGGAAAACGCACAAGCGGATAAACCTTTACTCCCCATTCCCCCCTTGCTGTAGACTTGACGGTCCGACTTCCGGACAAGCTCGGCCTCGACACTCTACCGACTACCAACGTCCAGACAGCTTTGGGCTATTTTCGTCTGGGATCGAACCGTCCACTGTGTAACTCAGAACTTCTTTCCGCCACCGACCGGCCATGTGGCTCGTGAAGAAGAATCGCGCGGCGTGCTCCGGAAGTTTGGATGTGGGATTTGCCCGCGCGGTCCACCCATCGATAAGATCGAGCTCCCCAACATGGGCCTCGATTTCGATGCGATAACCACCGTCGCAGGTCGTGAATTCGATTGCCGCGTTGACGCCGTCCCTCGTCGAATTTGGATTGGTGGCGTCGATATCCATTTCGGATAACCATTTTGACAGTCCGTTGGGTTCCGATAGCGTTGGGTCATCAAAAGCGTAGCGGCTCAACATGACCGATCGAAACGCCTCGCGTTCACAAGTCAGTACGCTCGTCCTAGCAATGAGTCCGAAAACCGCAATAGATCCAAAGGCCAACGCCGCTACGAATACTATGCCATGATCCAGGCGATTCTTGCGGGTAAACATCAACAACAGGAAGAGTGAGTAACCAAGAAGCACGGTAAGAATCGGAAGACCCACGAGACGAGCATCGCGATATGCAAGCCCCAGCGTATACACAAAAACGCTGAGCGGCGCGACGACCGCGACGACAACAGAACTAAAAACACAAAGCCACTGCGGCGAACTCAATCGAGTGTCTTGTCGGGCCCCCTCGTCGGGGAAAGACGCCCCATCTTGCGGATTCGACTCGGTCGTAGTCATGGGGACAATTCTACCCTGATGGGTGTTCCCGAAGTCTCCCCTGCCCGCCCTCGCGGTCCATGATCCCCCAATGGAACTTGCCGGCCATCGTCCGGGTTGTCTATGCGAACCATTGTTTCGACACCGGAACCTTTGTATACTATGCAGATACATTGTTCAACCAGCCGATACCCGGCTAAGGAAAAGGCCCTTATGAACCCCCGTAACCTCCTCAAATCACGTAGTTTTGCCCTATTGGGCCTCGCGGCGACCTCGTTATTGCCGCAGGCCGCGAACGCGGCGGAATCGCTCACCATCTATTCGGGTCGAACAGAGAGTCTTGTGGCCCCCATCATCAACCAGTTTAAGAAAACGACCGGCATCGACGTGACGGTCCGCTACGGCGGCACGGCGCAGTTGGCCATCGCGATCGAGGAAGAAGGGGCCAAGAGCCCGGCGGACATCATCTGGGCGCAGGATGCCGGGGCGCTCGGCGCGCTGAACAAGGCGGGAGCTCTCGCAGCCTTGCCCGAGTCGATCACGACACGCGTACCGGAACTCTTCCGCAATCATAACAACACCTGGGTCGCCACGAGCGGGCGGGCGCGGGTGCTGGCGTATTCGCCGGAGCGGGTGGCGGCAGATGCGCTGCCGAAATCGGTCTTCGACCTGACCGACCCGAAGTACAAGGGCCGCGTGGGTTGGGCGCCGTCGAATGCCTCGTTCCAGACCTTCGTGACCGCGATGACAATTGACCACGGCGTCGACAAGACGCGCGCGTGGCTCGAGGCGATGAAGGCAAACGAGACGAAGGCCTACGCGAAGAACGCGCCTATCATCCAGGGGATCGCGGCGGGCGAGGTCGATTTTGGGTTGCCGAACCACTATTACCTGCTTCGCTTCAAGGCTTCGGACGAGGCCTATCCGGTAGCGCAAACCTTCTTCCAGGATGGCGACACGGCCAACATGATCAACGTGGCTGGCGTGGGCATGCTGAAGTCGAGCAAGAACGTCTCGACTGCGGAGAAGTTCATCCTGTTCCTCTTGTCGCCGGTGGCACAGCAGTATTTCACCAGCCAGGTCTTTGAGTATCCCGTCACCGATGAGGTGATCGCGAGCAGCCTGCTCGAGCCCTTCGAGTCGGTGCTCAAGCACGCGCCGAAGATCGATTTGGAGAAGCTCGACAACCTTGAGGCGACGTTGAAGCTGTTGTCCGAGGTGGGCTTGCTCTAGTGTCCGCCACGATCCATCGCCAACCGCCCGCCTACGCGCTGCTGGGAATCTTCCTGCTGTGCGGGGGCGTGTTGTTGCCGTTGGCCTACTTGTTGGTGCGGGCCTTCGAGGCGGACTCGGGCGAACTGCGGGAGATTGTCTTCCGTTCGAGGAACCTTGAACTGCTGTCGAACACGCTTTCGTTGACCGCGGGGGTGCTGGCCGTCAGCGTCGTGGCCGCGTTTCCGCTGGCGTGGTTCACGGCGCGCCGTAATATCGCGGGAGAGCGGTTCATCGCGGCGGCGGGCGTTCTTCCGCTGGCGATTCCGCCGTACCTGATGGCCTATGCCCTGCTCGGTTTGGGCGGAAACTACGGCGCGGTGGCGCAACTCTCGGATCGTGCTTGGTCATTCCCGATCCTCTCGGGATACTGGGGTGCAGTGCTCGTGCTGGCCCTGTGCAATTTTCCGTACCTGTTCCTGAATTTTCGCTCGGCCTTGATGAACATCGATCCGGCGCTCGAGGAAATGGCGTACTCGCTCGGCTCGTCGAAACGCCGCGTGCTCATGCGCGTGATTGTCCCGCAGTTGCGCCCGGCGTTGTTGTCCGGCGGACTCCTCGTGGGGCTGCACGTGCTCAGCGATTTCGCCGTATCGAGCCAGATGCGCTACGACACGTTTAGCTTGGCGATATTCACCCAGTACAACTCGGCCTTCGACCGCACGTACGCCGCGTGGCTCGCCCTCGCGCTGCTGTTGATGACGTTCGCGGCGCTCTTCGTCGAGGCCCGCGCGTTGCGCGGACTCCGGCTCGACCGCGCGGGGACGATCATCCCGCGGCGGCGGGCCGCGCGCGGGTTCTCCGCCATCACGGTGGCCGCGTTTGGCTTCACCGCGCTCGTCGTCTCCGCCAGCGTCGGCGCTCCGCTGTTCTCGATCCTGTTTTGGGCGACGAAGACCGACATGGCCGGACAATGGCCGGCGTTGTTCGAATCGCTGCGAGGCTCCGCCCTGGCCAGCATGCCCGCCGCAGTCGCCGCCACGACGCTGGCGGTGCCGGTGGTCTATCTCGGGATCCGGCGTCCCTCGTGGATGACGCGGATGCTCGAGCGGACGCTGTACATCGGCTACGCCACGCCCGCGCTGGCCTTCGCGCTCGGGCTTGTGTTCTTCTCGATCCGCGTCACGCCCGCGCTCTACCAGACCTTTTTCCTGCTCGTGTATGCCTACACCATGCGCTACATCGCCGAGGCCGTCGGCCCGCTGCGCAGCACGCTCTACCAGGCGAGCCCGCGCGTCGAGGAAGCGGCCCGTTCGCTCGGGGCGGGAAGCGCCGCGGCGTTCTTCCGGGTCACCTTGCCCCTGCTGAAGAACTCGATGCTCACGGCGACCGCGTTTGTGTTCCTGTCGTGCATGAAGGACTTGCCGTTGACGATCATCCTGTCGCCCCCCGGATACCAGACCCTCGCCGTCGATCTCTGGGGCAACATCGAGGAGGCCATGCTGCCCGAGGCCGCGCCCTACGCCCTCGCCATCGTCGCCTGCTCGGCCTTGTTTGTCGGCTTGCTCCTCAGCCGGGAGAAATCGCACTCATGAATCCCGTGTTGCGCGTCGAGGACCTGTGGAAATGCTACGTCCGCGGCGGACACTCCGTCGTGCGCGGCGTCGCCTTCGATCTCCACGGGGGCGAGATTCTCTCGTTGCTCGGGCCCTCCGGTTGCGGCAAGACGACCGTCTTGCGGCTCATCGCAGGGTTCGAGCGCCCTTGCCGGGGCCGGGTCATTCTCCAAGATCGTGTCCTCGCAGATGCAAATACCTTTGTAAAGCCCGAGCGCCGCGGCATCGGCATCGTGTTCCAAGACTACGCGCTATTTCCGCAC
>CANKTP010000089.1 GCA_947486375.1 Candidatus Hydrogenedentota bacterium
GGCTTCCTTGACCGAGTCGTTGACGACGAGAAGTTCGTACGCGCCGACTCGGCCCTTGTATCCCGTGTAGTTGCAGTTTGCGCAGCCCTGCCCCTTCTTGTATTTGTAGGCATTGATTTCCTGCATGTCGAGCCCCAAGCGCCGGATGTCGACCGGCGAAGGGACGTACGGTGTCACGCACATCGGGCAAATGCGCCGCAAGAGCCGCTGGGCCAATACGGATATGACCGTCGAGGAAATCAGAAAGGCCTCGATCTCCATGTTGAGCAGGCGCACCAGTCCGCCAATCGTGTCCTCGGTGTGAAACGTCGAATAGACCTTGTGTCCCGTCAGCGCCGCCTGTATCGCGGTGTCGACCGTCGTCCGGTCGCGAATTTCGCCGAGCACGATGATGTCGGGGTCCTGCCGGACGATCTCCCGGAGCGAGGTCTCGAAGGTCCGGCCCACCTTGTCGAAGACCGAACATTGGATGATGCCGTCGATGACATACTCGACCGGGTCCTCGACGGTGATGATCTTGCGGTCGGCCTCGTTGCAGTAGTCGAGGCTGCTGTAAAGAGTGGTCGTCTTTCCCGATCCCGTGGGCCCCGTGATCAACACGATCCCCGTCGGCAACTCGAGCACGTCCGTCCGGAACCGCTCGAGCATGCTGGCGCACATGCCCAGTTCATCGAGGCCCACCAGGCCAACCTGCTTGTTGAGGACGCGCATCACCATGTTCTCGCCATGCACGGTCACATAGCTGGACAACCGCATGTCGTAGTCCATGCCGTCCTTCTGGTACGAGAGGCGCCCCCCTTGGTGGCGCTGGTGCTCGGTGATGTTGCACTCCGCCAGGATTTTTATCCGGGACGCCATCTTCGTCATCAGGTCCTTCGGGAGGTCCGATTTGAACACGAGCACCCCGTCCAGCCGGTAGCGCAGCCGAATCCGATCGGCCATCGGTTCGATATGGATGTCGCTCGCCTTTTCGTCCACCGCCTGGCTGAAGATATGCTCGACCAACTTGACGATCGAGTCGTCCTCGCCCGCAGTCACCGTCGTCGTGGACTTTGGCTTGGCTACACGGAAGCTCCGGAAATCCTCGATACTGCGCTTGATCGCGTCCTGCGGCCCGAGGGCCAACTGGTGGTTTCCGCGGAAGAGGTCCTCGATGGCTTGGATGACCGGCGATGCCTGCAAGTCGGAAACGATCACCACCGTCTTGCCGTCCTCGGTGCGGCAAAATGGGAGGAACTGGAGCTTGGCCAGGTAGTCCGGGGTGATCCCTGTCAAGACCTGGGTATCGACCATGGCGAAATTCGGCTCGATGTATTGGACGCGCGCCTGATGCGCCAGGCTTTGGAGCAAGGTGCGTTCGTTGATGAAGCCCATCTCGATGAGCACGCGACCCAGGGGTTTGTCCTGGCCCTTCTTGGCGTTCAGGGCGGACTCGAGGGAATCGGGAGTGATCAGCCCCTGCTCGACAAGGATGTCCCCGAGGCGAAGGGTCGACCCGATGCGCGCCACCGCGTCCGAGATGGCCTGCCGGGTCGCGTAGCCGAGCTCGATCAACACCGCGCCCAAGTGCTTGGGCTGCTCGAGTAAGGCCTGGACCTTCAGGGAGCGCTTCAGTTGCTCCTCGGTAATGGTGCCTTCCTCGACCAGGGCAGCGCCAAGCGGCGATGTGCGGACTTTTTTCGAGGATGAGGCTTTTGGGACGGACATGCCGGATACGTAACTTCCCGTGGTTGGCACCTAGACTATATGAAGCCGCCGGGAATCTCAATTCGATTGGGAAATTAGGGACAGTCACCCATTATTCGGTATGCCGAGCACGACCGCGGCCTCTGGCTGTATACAGTATTAAACGTGACCGTATTTTCTGCCAAATGGATCGAATAATAGGTGACTGTCCCTAATTTCCCAGCGCGTCGTGGATCCGGCGAAGAATAACTTCGCACATTCGCGGATCGAGGCCCAAGGGTTCCGTCACCGAATAGGACACGCCCGGATGCGCCATGGCCGCCGCGCGGGCCAATTCGGGGATGTCCGTGGTGCTGTGCCGGCCCGGGGACAGAAAATACGGATGGATGACGACCCGTTTCGCGCCCCGCGCCACGCACCGCGCGAATGCCTCGGCGATGTCTGGAGATGCGAGTTCCATGTGCGCCGGCTCGACGATGGACGCACCCGATGACTCGGCGAAGGCGCGCGCCACCTCGATTAACATGGCGTTCGCCTCGGCCCGGCGCGAACCGTGGTCGACGAGGATGACGCCGATATCGGGGGGGAGTGAAGGGGGCATGGCTCCAGCGTAGCCGACCCAAGGGCTGCCGTGCAATTCGCGTTCTCAATGGCCGCTAAAGTTTCCCGGGCGACGGTCGATAAGTTTCCACGTGACGGGCCTACCGGTCGCGGCACAAGCCAAAGCAAGGATGCGGCGGCGTAATGATTCAAGGAGGAATCAGTCATGGGTCTTCGAATTAACACGAACATTGCCGCGCTCAACACGAGCCGAATCCTGCGGCAATCCACCTCGAGCCTCAACCGAAGCCTCGAGCGCCTCTCGAGCGGCTTGCGCATCAACCGCGCGGCCGACGACGCCGCCGGGCTCGCCATCGCCGAGGGCTTCCGCTCCGTCATTCGCGGTTCGCAGGTGGCCATGCGAAACGCGCAGGACGGCATCAGCCTGGTGCAAACCACGGAAGGCGCGCTGACCACCACCACGAACATCCTGCAGCGTATTCGCGAACTCGCCGTCCAAGCCGCCACCGGCACTATCAACACCTCGAACCGCGCCGCGCTCGACCTCGAAGTCCAGCAGCTCCTCGCGCAGATCGACGACATTGCGACGGACACCGAGTTCAACGGCGTGCGCGTCCTCAGCAGCACCCAGACCATCACCATCCAGGCCGGCGCCCGGACAGGCCAGACGCTCCTCATCACGGTCACCGGCGCGAAGACGAACGACCTCGCGGTGAACAATCTTTCCGTCTCGACGGTGCTCGGCGCGAACTCCGCGCTCAGCCAGGTCGACAGCGCCATCGCGACCATCACGACCTTGCGGGCCGCGCTTGGCGCGCAGCAAAACCGCCTCGAGTTCAGCATCGAGACGCTCACCATCCAGGAAGAAAACTCGGCCGCCTCGGAGAGCGTCATCCGCGACGCCGACATCGCCCGCGAGACGATCGCCTTCACGCGAAACCAAATCCTCGTGAGCGCCGGCACCTCGGTCCTGGCGCAGGCGAACCTCGTGCCACAGACGGCCCTGCAGTTGCTCGGCCAGTAGTCGCGGCCAACCCCTCACGCATACGGGCCACGGCCATGGGACAGGATCGCCGGCAGGCGATCCGGCTGGGCCAGACAAAAACAATTTCGCATCGGCGCTTCCCCCACGGGAGGCGCCGATTTCTATTTGTTGCCCGGCTTTCGCCTGAGCGACGCCCTGCGGGCTGCCTCGACCGTGTTTTTCATCAGCATCGTGATCGTCATCGGCCCGACCCCGCCGGGCACGGGGGTTATCGCCGCAGCCTTGCGGCTGACCGCCGCAAAATCGACATCGCCCACCAGCCGGTACCCCGACTTTTTCGACGCATCGGGAACGCGATTCGTCCCCACGTCGATGACCACGACGCCCTTGCGCACCATCGGCGCCTTGATGAACTCGGGCACGCCGATCGCCGCGATGAGGATGTCCGCCTGCCTGGTGATCTTGGGCAGGTCCGCCGTGCGCGAGTGACATATCGTCACCGTCGCGTTCGCCCCCGCCGCCTTCTGCATCAGGATCGCCGCCATCGGTTTCCCCACGATGTTGGAGCGCCCCACGATCACGACGTGTTTCCCCGCCGGATCGTGGCCCGAGCGCATGAGAAGCTGCTGGCACCCGTGCGGCGTGCAGGGCAGCGCCGTCTCTTCGCCGTTCAGCATCCGGCCCATGTTCATCGGGTGAAAGCCGTCGGCGTCCTTCGCCGGATCCACGGCATTCAACACGGCCGCCTCGCGAATTTGTCCCGGCAACGGCAACTGCACGAGGATCCCATGTACCTTGGGATTCGCGTTCAACTCGTCAATGAGCGCGAGCAGCCGCTTCTCTGTGCAGCTCGCCGGGAGGTCGTAGTCGAAGGAGGCGATGCCCAGCTCCGCGCAGGCCTGCTTCTTCTTCCGCACATACACCTGGCTGGCCGGATTCTCGCCCACCAGCACCACCGCCAGCCCCGGCACGACGCCCCTCTTCGCCAACGCTTTCGCGTCCCGCGCCACCTCCGCGCGAATCTCCGCCGAAATTTTGAGTCCATCGATTATTTGGGCCATGCAGCGCTCCGTCCCGGCTCGAAGCGCGCATGATAGTCCAGCCGGCGGGGCGCGTCAAGGGATTTGGGGGCCCGTCGCGCAGTGACTCTGAAATCGGGCTGGCCATGGAGGATAATGGCGGGCCCTGCTGGTCAAGGTGAAGCATAACTGTTCCTGCATGAAGTGGCGCTTGGTCGAGTTTGTCCCCGGAGTTCGATGGGTGAGCGATGTGAACGAAAAGAAATCGCCACGTTCCGGAATTGGGTCCATTCATCCCGCGTATGCCGCCCTCATCTTGCTTTATTGTGCGGGGATATTCTGGCTTTCCGCGCAATCCGATCCGCCCAAACCCGACGTGTCTTTCCCGGGGGCGGACAAGCTGGCCCATGCGTTGATGTATGCCGGGCTCGCGGGGCTGGTCTCGGAGGGCCTGCGGCGCGCCCCGGTGCCGCCCGGTCCGGGTCCGCGGCGATGGGGACCGGTCCTGTTTGCCGCGTTTTACGGCATTACCGACGAAATCCATCAGCTCTTCACGCCGAAACGGACATTCGACCTCTTCGACCTGCTGGCCGACACGGCGGGCGCGCTGGCCGCGCAAGCGATTTTGACCGTCTTCTGGCGGCGCATGGAACCCGCCCGCGGGAAAATGCATGGCAAGGCGCGCGATCGCGAATAGTCATGGCCGGGCGGAGCAAATATCCGCTGACTGAAGCCTTGGAAATCCCGGGGAACCGCGGTGACTCAACGCGGAATTCCGCGGCCGGCGATCCCAGGCAAACCCTATCGTGGCGGCACAAAACTCTCCCGGACCGCCGCACACAACGAGTCCGCGAGAAATTTCCGGTCCCGCGCGAAAATAGGCTCGGCGCCCACCGTGACAATCGCCTTGAAGCGCGGCAGGGTGGCCACGGCGAAAAAGTGCCCGAACAAGCCCATGTCGTTTCCCCAGACCAGGGCCTCGCGCGGGCTGGGTCCCCCTTCGAAGGTTTCGTAGGTAATGCTCGCATAGTGAACGGGGAGGCCGCCGCGCACCGCAGGCTCGAGGAGAGCGGGCTTAAAGTCGTGGACCTCGGCGTCGGTCGAGACGCCCCCCTCGGGGAACAGGGAAACACCGTGACCCTGGGCGAGCGCGGCGGCGATCTCCTCGCCGACGCGATGGATGTCACGGCGATTTTGCCGGTCGATGAAGAGCGTGCTTCCCTGGCGCGCAATGAATCCGAAGACGGGCCAATCCGCGAGATCGGCCCTGGAGACGAAGATGCAGCCGAACTGGGACGCCAGGAGGAACACATCCATCATCGAAAGGTGGTTCGACACGAGCAAGAATGGCGGGCTCAGTCCGGGACCGCAGCATTCGATTTCCATGCCAAGGATATGCGTGACGCCTGCCGCCCACCTCATGTAGATCCATCGCCACCATCGATGCTCGATAGCCGGGCCAAAGAGGCGCAGTGGCGTCAACGAAACTCGCACGGTGGCGCAGGCCAACGACCAAGCGACTACCGCGGAAAGCCGGAAATATGGGCGCATCGTCGCCAATCGTCTCTGGTGTTAGGGGTTAATAGCGGGCGGGGATTATACACGGCGAATCAATCGCGGGATCGCATGGGATAGCCCCTCGTTTGCCGGGCCGATTCCGCGTGCGATGCCTGCCCATCCGTCGTGAGGGTAACGCCACCGCCACGATCCGTTCTCAGGACCTCGATACCCCGATCCAAGTATCGTTGGACAACGAAGGGCCGCACGACGCTCCCGCCCCGGCGGCGGCCCGCGGAGATCACCGCAAGTTGCGGGTCGACGGCATCGATGAAGGCCTCCGTGCTCGATGTCTGCGAACCGTGATGCGGGACTTTCAGCACGGTGGCCTTGCAGTCCGTGCTCCTAAGCTGGGCCTCGGTCGCAGTCTCGATGTCGGCCGGCAACAAGACCGAGATGCCGGGCCACGTCACCCGGAGCACGAGCGAACCATCATTCTCCGACTGCGAGGCGGCCCAATCGGGCGTGGGGTGCAGGACGTCGATCGTCGCGCCCGCGCAGGGAAGATGATCGCCCTTTGCGAGCCGCCTCACGGGGACCTCCGCCGCCGCACATGCCGCCAACAGTTCCAGCTCGAGTTCCGACTCCCCGGCGACCGGCCAGAGATAGATCGTGCCAATCCGGAAATGCTCGCTTAGATACTTGGCGCCGCCGATGTGATCGCGATCGGCATGCGTGATCACGAGGGCATCGATGCGGGTGACCCCGTGCGCGAGGAGAAACGGGGCGACAACGCGCGGGCCGGCGTCGATGTACTCGGAGCGGTCGCCCGCATCGACGAGGACATTCGTCCCGCCGGGCGTCCGGATGAAGGTCGAGTCGCCGTGGCCCACGTCGAGGAAGGTGACTTGGGGCGGTGGCGAAGGACGCCATGTCACGGCGGCGAGCAGCCCAAGGATCGCCGCGGCAAGCGCCCCGCGCCTGGAGAACGCCTCGTTGCGCAACGCGATCCACAATCCAATTGCCGCCCCCGCATAAAGCGCAACAGCGAGCGGGGTAGGGGTCGTGATACTCGCGAAACCAAATGGGAACGCAGACGCGAACCGGGCCAGCATTCCCACGAGGTCGACGACGGGTGCGAGCGCATGGCCAAACAAGGGAGCGATGGATGGCGCTACCAACGCGGGCAACGACGCGAGGAAGCAGAGCCATAAGACGATGCCGAGAAGCGGGATGATGGCGAGGTTTGCGGCCAGTCCGATTATGGACGCCGTGTTGAAGATACCCGCCGCGACCGGGAAGGGAAGCACTTGGACGGCGAGCCCTGTTGCCAGGCTTCCCCGGAGTAATCGAGGCAGGGGTTCCATGCGCCGATGAAATGGTTCGCCATAGAGCAGTATGGACGCGATACACAGGAACGAAAGCGGGAACCCGCCGTCGAGCAAGAGGCCGGGGGAATACAGCGCGGCGAGAATCGCCGCGATCGCCAGCGCGTTGGGCGCGTCGGGTTCGCGATCGAAGAGGTCCGACGCGAGGTAGAGCATGACCATCAGGGCCGACCGCATCGTGGCCGCCCGTGCGCCCGACACCAGCGCGAAGGCCATGACTGCGGCCATGATCAGGATCGTCCGCAACCGGCGATGCCGGACGAAAAGGCGCACGACGAATGCCGACGTGACGAACACGATGCCCATGTGTACGCCCGAGACGGACAAAATATGGGCCGTCCCCGAGCGGACGAAATCGGTGTACAGCACCTCGTCGATGTGGCGTTGATCTCCCAGCCACACGGCAAGCACGAAAGGGACCACGTGCGCGGGCATCGAGTCGTGGAGACGAACGGCAAGGGTCTGGCGAAATCGCGATGCCCAGTACGCGGGCGAGAAGTTGGGCCCCTCCTCCACGCGCGTCACGGCATCCTCGCCGCGGATTCGCGCGCTGGTGTGGATTCCCCGCCGCCGGTAGTAATCCTCGGGGCTGCCCACGCCGGGATTCACGCGGGCCAGATCGAGCTCGAGGGGGGCCTCGATACGTACCCGTTCGCCCGCGAAAACAGGTGCGCCCGGAATGCTCCAGCGGACCAAGACGCCGCCGGTAAGGCCGGGCGTGCCCGGGATCGCTGCATCCGCGCGAAGAAGGAACTGCGTGTAATCGTCCCCGGGCAACACGATGCCTGGATCGTCGACGATCCCCTCGATCATGAACACGAGCGATGAAGGCTGCTGTCCCGCGAAACGCGCCAACGGATCGCCCGGCTCGATATCGTGACGTACATGCCAGAGGAGTCCCCCAGCACCGGCGAACACCAAGGCCACGCCGATGGGAGCGGCGACCGAGCGGCGCAGCATCGACACCGCCACGCCCGCCGCGGCGAGCAATGCGGGAACGATCGCCCCGTCCACCCAGCCCCACGCCACAGCGTAGGTCCCCATCGCGAGGCCGAGCGCCACCCATACGAGAGGTCGATTCATGATGGGCGCGAATCCACCCGCAGCGGCGACGCCGTGGAATGATGACTCCGCATTCGCCCTCCCGATGGCCCGCGCTCGAGCGAAGACCCGCCGGGAACCCTATGCGAACACGCCTAACGAATCAAGGGAGATTCCGGGAGATTTTCAATCCGGGCGCCAAATTGAACGCATCGATTCGCTCGAGCCAGGTGGTATCGAGCCGGAGGGCCCGCGGGCTACGCACCGTCGCCGCGGGCGTCACGCCCAGTTCCGACTGCTGCCCCGACGTAAGCGGCCGCGCGAACTCGATCGCCTGCTTGTTCGACACGGGTCCCCTCATGCGCATAATGCTCTTCAAGGGTCGCGCCTTGCCCGATTTCAAATCGTTCGGGTCCGTCCCATATTCGTACAGGATTACCGGGCCGGCGTCCCCCGTGCCGACATCGATTTCCTCGAAATACAAATCGACGCCGTCCTGCCAATCGAGGAACGCAACAAGCCAATCGAACGCGGCGTTCGCCTCGTAGTCCGCCGCGCCGAACACGCGTCCCTCGGAAAAACCGTCGTTATACCCGTCGGTGAATCCCCCGTCGAGAAAGTCAACGTGGACATCGGTGGCGAGGAAACCGAGGTAGCCGGGGTAAAAGGCCGCATCGTATCCCTCGCTGAAGCCGATGATGAAGGCATAGCGATAGGCCACGAAGTATCCGTCGTTGTAGGCTTGAAAGACACCGTCCCAATAGCCCGCCAAGTAGGAGTCATCGTCGATGAACGGAATCTCGCCGCCGGAGTAGAGGATCGGGCCCGCGTCCCGGGTAAACCAACTCTCGTCATGGCCGAGGAAATACTCCTCGTCCACTGCAAACCCGTCCACGAAACCGGCATCATAAAACGATTCGCCTTCACCCTCTCCTTCGCCCTCACCCTCACCCTCGCCCTCTCCTTCGCCTTCCCCCTCGCCTCCGGCGGAAGGGCCGAGGGAGACTGTAAGGTCGACACCGAACCCGGCGGGCACCTTGATGCCTGGCGAAGGATGTTGCGCGATTACGGCCCCGGCGGGCACCGACTCGTGGTGGGCCTCGTCAACCTCGCCTAGCGTGAGGTTCGCGTTTTCAAGCGCCGTCTCGGCATCGTCCAAGGTCAGGCCTTCCACGTCGGGCGTGGCCATGAATTGGAGCGGAATGGGACATCCGGCCATGACCGGCATGAGCGCCAAGAAAAACAGCGCGCGGATGAGCGCCCGAGACCGCGGAGAATCAGTCCGCATGGAGTTCGTAAGATTGTTCACGACAATTTTCCTTAACCTTCGTTGCCAATCATCGCCTTGGGCACGCCCCAGGCGGCTTCCAGAAGCAGCCCGTATCGGCTTTGCGCCCATGCGCCGGCCTCGATACGGGAACGACACAAGTACGTCCTCGAGTACGCGGCTACGGCCTCGTGCGCCGGCTGGAAGGTTCCTCGCGCGGCGACACCGGCCGTTCCGGGCCACGCGGATTCGAGGGCGCGCTTATCTGAGGCCCCGCGGCCGGCGAACGCGGAGCTTCCGGACGTTGCATTTCGGGACGGCGCGACTCGGGCCGCTCGATCGTTGGACGTTGCACTTCAGGGCGCGGCGCGCTCGGTTTCTCCATTTCCGGACGAGCAATTTCGCGGCGCCCCCCCGCATCAGGCCGCTCGTTCGCCGGGCGTTCCGGCGCCGTCGGGCGCGTGATTCGCTCGGGCGGACGCGGGTTATCGAATCGCGTGGGCACCGCGACCTCCTGCGGCGCGGACTCGCGACGGGGAAGGTCGCGAACCACGGGGGCGGCCTCTCGCGACGGCGCCGCGGGTATCGAGTCGAGGACTCGACTGGAGGATCGCGGCGAAGGATTACGCGATTCGGGCGCGGCTTCGCGCGACGGCCCGGCGCGCCGGGATTCGCGCGGCGGGGTGACGCCCCGGGGCGCGGCTTCGGTCCCGGGCGCCGTTTCGCGCGTGCGCGTCGCGACCGGCCGCTCGATGTCCTCGGCGCCGCTGGCCGGGGCAATCTCGGGCTGCGCCACGCGCGGAGATTCGACCGCGGACCGATCCGGACGGATCGACGTGCGCGGGATGGTCATGCGCCTGGGCGCGGCATCGGATTCCGGCGCCGCCCCGCGCGTGGGACGCGGCTCGGAGACAACGCCGGCGCTCGAAGGCTTGGCGTCGCCGACGCGGGTGACACGGCGCGATTCGGCGCGTTCCGGGTTTGGGTCGCCCGCGTTGGATTCCGGCTTGGGCACGACGCCGTCGCGAATGGTGCGATTTCGCGCCCCGGCCCTGTCCGGCGCATTGCTTGCCGTCGGGGGGGTGGACACGGTCTCGCGTGCGGATTCGCGTGCGCCACTCCTCGCCGATTCGCCCCGCGCTGGCCGTTCGTCGCGCGAGGCGCCGCGCGTTTGCCGCGAAATTTCGGCGCTCACGTCTTCGTTCGACAGCAAGAGTGTGCCGGCACGCTCGGCCACAAGCCTGCGCGCGCTGGAGCCAGTCCGCGTGGCGCGTTGTATCGCGGCCGGCGTATCGTCGACGGCGGTCCGGTCGAGACGGACCGCCCGGACGGAGGCCCGGCGCGATTCGCCCGTGGCGGCAGTGCGCACCGCCGGGGCGGCGGCGGCCGTCGAAATGGTGCGCGGGCGCAACGATGCCCGCGATTCCAGCGCGATGGCGCGCTCGGACGCGAGGAGGCTGTCTCTCCCCCCGGTCGACGGGCCACGCATGACGCGGACGGGATTGTAGTCCCTCACGCGCAA
This sequence comes from Candidatus Hydrogenedentota bacterium, assembly GCA_947486375.1. Classification (GTDB taxonomy): domain Bacteria; phylum Hydrogenedentota; class Hydrogenedentia; order Hydrogenedentales; genus CANKTP01. The sequence goes on from CANKTP010000089.1 coordinate 10,967, forward strand.
GGCCGGGCTTTGGTAGGTGCGGTCGCGGTAGGGGCTGGTGGCGGTGTTGATGTTCCAGATATACACGTTCTCGGCGATGATCGGCCCGATGGTAGTGGAGTTGTAGGCATGGCACCTCGAGTAGCCATTCAACACGTCGTTCGCGTACGCATAGCTGGTGAAACCGACCCCGAAGTTCAGTCCGCCGATACTGAAGTAATCGGCGCCATGGACCACGGGCCGGCCGTGGTAGTTGATGGGGCTCCAAAGGAAATAATCCCCGTACCGCATGGTGGCGCAACGCGCTGGCGCCCAGTAGGGCTCATAGCGCCAAAGCCAACCGTAGTCCCGGTTGTAGTTCCAATACCCATAGTGCGTCGTGACGTACGAGAACGGGTACTCTTCGATCCACGTATATCCACACAAGGAATTGTAGCTCCAATATCCGGAACGGTATGGCACATAGTCGCGAATCACCGTGGGCCGCCAATGATAGTAGTCGTCCACGTAGACCCATTCGCCTTGGGAATTCAGATCGGACACGCCGACCGGCGGCGCGGAGTACACCGACGACTTGGACGCCGGTTGAAGGATGGGGATATTCTCCATCCCGACCGCCAGCAGGCGCGCGCGCTCGCGATTCCATGTGTCGAAGGCGTCTTCGACCGATCGGTCGAAGGTCTCGGGCTGGGAGGGGAGGTAACCCGGATCGATGTAGCTGCGCAGGCCCTGGCTGATCGCCATCGCCTCGCCGCCGCCCGCGGGGCGGACGGTTGCGTTGCCCCAGCGGACCGTCAGGGTGGTCGCACCCTCATCGACGATATCGACCCGGACTTGGGAATTGGGCGCAATCTCGACGGCGCCGACAGGCGTCTCGAAAATGACGGTCCCCTGGCTGCGGGAGACGCGTTGCACGTAAAACGAACCGGAAAGACCCCGAAGGGCGCCCGACGGGGGAACCGCAACGACCTCGGCCTTGCTGGCGTCGGCGAAACGCAGGAATGTGCCGCCCGAGAACTCGACCTCGAGCATCCCCTCGTTGTCTGCCCACAGCGTGTCGCCGGGGAGCACGAGACTGTTCGTCGTGGCGTAACTCCAATCGGCGTCGCTGGCCCCCTTGATGAGGGCGCTCGCGCTCGCGAAACTGACGCGGGCATGAAGCAGCGGTTCGGCGGATTGCGTATCCTCCGCCGTTGCGGCGCCCGTCGCCCCGAGCAAGAAGATGCCTAAAATGTAGTGCCGTGTATTCATGGGGTTGACCTCCGGTCGGCCTGGATTCCGGAGAACGTTCCGGCAACGCGGCCTTCGCTATTCCAATAGACGCCATCGGGCGGGAAGCATTCACTCCCGGACCCATTATATAGGTCCGGTAGGCAGTAGATGGCCATTTGCGTGATATGCTGGGGTCGCGCGGCCAAGGCCGAATTTGGGGAATCGAAAATGAAGTACGAATTTTGCCAGGTGGAAATGCCCGACGGTTACGAGCGGTGCCCCGCTTGCCTAGCCGCAGCGGGCTCCCGCCTAAACCCCGGACAATTACTCGCCGGCCGGTTCCGCCTGGTGAGGCTCATCGGTTCCGGCGGACTGGTCGATGTCTGGCTCGCGGAGGACGAGCATCTCGACCACGAGCCGGTCGCGTGCAAGGTGTTGAAGTGGGACTTGAACAATAATCGCCTCGCGCTCGCCGACTTGAAGCGCGAGGTCCTGCTGACCCGCAAACTTCGCCACCCGAACATCCTGCCCGCGCACTCCTTTTGGGTCTCGGGGGACATCTATTTCATCACCCGGGATTACGTGGACGGCAAGAGCCTCTCGGAGTGTCTCGCGGAACTGGGCCGCCCCTACGCCCTGGCCGAGATTCTTCCATGGATTCGCGGCCTCTGCGCCGCCCTCGACTACGCCCACGCCGAGGGCGTACTCCACCGCGACGTAAAGCCGGCGAATGTCCTCGTTCGCTCGAACGGCTCCGTCCAGCTGACGGATTTCGGAATCGCCCGGACCGTGGTCGACGCCGAGTCCCAGGGCGGCGACGAGATGACGCAAGGCACGCTGCTGTTCATGAGTCCGGAGCAATTGACTGGGGAGGCGCTGGACACGCGCAGCGATCTCTACAGCCTGGCCTCGACCGTGTACGAACTTCTCAATGGCGCGCCCCCGTTCTTCGGCGGCGACGTGCCTGCACAAATCCAACTCAAGTCCGCCCCGTCCATTCCGCACCTCGGCCTCGAGGCGAACCGGGTCCTGCTCAAGGCGCTGTCGAAGCGCCCGGCGCAGCGGCATGCCACATGCCTCGAGTTTTTCCGGGACATCGAGGCCGCGAGCTTGAGTGCCGGGCGCAGGCCCACGCCGACCGCGCCTGTCATGGATCTGGAAGGACTTGCGGCCACCGTGGCGCTTCCCACCGGGCCCGCCGAGACGCAACCCGAACGCTTGGGGCGCATGCTGCTCGACACCCACGTGATTACGAACGAGCAACTGGATGCCGCTCTCGAGGAACAGCGCGGCGGGGGCGAACGCCTCGGCGACATCTTGGTAAAGCTCGGCATCGTGCCCGAGGGGGCCATCGCGGCAGTGGTGGGCCATCAACTCCGCCTTCCCATGCTCGAGGAGGGCGCGGCGCCCGATCGCGCATTGCTGGATATGATCGGTCCGGCCAGTGCCCGGGCGCTCGGGTGCGTGCCAATCGGACGCTCTGCCTCGGGGATTCGCGTGGCGATTGCGGACCCGCTCGATTGGCCCTCGATAAACCGGATCGAGGAAATCTTCGCCGAGCCTGTCGAAATGTGCGTGGCGACGCCGACGGAAATTCGGGCCTTGCTCGACACTGCCGGCGCCACTTGAGCGGCGGGACGTTTTCGGTCAATTCGCGTGATATGATTTCGCGCTGTTAGGATTCGTGCGCTAGTTCGCCGACTTGGACAAGTACCTTGGGAGGATGAGATGAATTATTTGTTCGAGAGAAAACCCCTCGAGATGTTGAACAAGGAAGCCGAGGGCGAGAAACGCCTGAACCGGGTCTTGGGGCCCGTCATGCTCACGGCGCTGGGGATCGGCACCATTATCGGCACCGGAATTTTCGTGTTGGTGGGTGCGGTGGCGCGCGATGAGACCGGCCCCGCCATCATCGTGTCGTTCGTCTTCTCCGGCACGGCGTGCCTTTTCGCGGCCTTGTGTTACGCGGAGTTCGCATCGATGGTGCCCGTGGCGGGCTCTGCCTATACCTATGCCTACGCGACCCTCGGCGAATTGTTCGCGTGGATCATCGGCTGGGACCTCGTGCTCGAGTACACGATGGCGGCCTCGACGGTCGCGACCGGATGGTCCAAGTATTTCCAAAGTCTCCTCGACATGGCGGGCATCCATCTTCCGGCATCGCTGGTCACGGCCCCCTTCGACATGAACGCCGAAACGGGGGCATTCATCGCAACCGGATCCATTATCGATCTTCCCGCGCTGGCCATCTCGGCCATCATTACGGTCATCCTCGTGCTTGGCATCAAGGAGAGCGCCCGCGTCAACGCGGTGATGGTGGCGATCAAGCTGACCGTGGTATTGCTGGTCATCGGAGTCGGCGTCTTCTACGTCAACCCGGACAATTGGACGCCCTTCGCCCCCTACGGCTGGGCCGGGCTCAGCTTTTTCGGGGACGCCTTCGTGTGGGGTGCGGGATCCGACGGGAAGCCCATCGGGATGTTGGCGGGTGCCGGGCTCATTTTCTTCGCCTACATCGGCTTCGACGCCGTGTCCACCCAAGCCGAGGAGGCGCGCAATCCGCAACGGGACGTGCCCATTGGAATCATGTTGTCCCTGGTCATTTGCACCGTGTTGTACATCGCGGTGTCGGCCGTGTTGACGGGCATGGTCCCCTACGGCCAGATCGCGGTGAACGCCCCCGTGGCCGACGCCTTCAAGCAAGTCGGCCAGACCAATGCGCAGTTGGTCATCACTATCGGCGCGATCGCGGGGATTACCTCCGTGCTGCTCGGGCTGATGTTGAGCCAGCCGCGAATCCTGTTCGCGATCGCCCGCGACGGACTGCTCCCGGAGAAGTTCTTCGCCGCCGTCCACCCTCGTTTCAAAACCCCGTGGAAGGCGACCCTGTTGACGGGCGTATTGGTCGGCCTGCTGTCGGCCGTGATACCCCTGCGCGTCCTGCTCGAACTGGTCAACATCGGCACCCTGTTCGCCTTCGTGATTGTGTGCGTGGGAATCCTCGTATTGCGCCGCACGCGGCCCGAAGTCGCGCGGCCCTTTCGCTGCCCGATGGTCCCTTTCGTGCCGATCGGCGGAATTGTCTTGTGCCTCGTCCTGATGATGTCGTTGCCCTCCGAGAATTGGTTCCGCTTGCTGGTGTGGCTCCTCATCGGCGTGGCGATTTACTGGTTCTATGGCCGCACGCACAGCGTCCTCGCGAAGAAACGTTCCGGCGGGCGCTAACGAAAGGGCAGATCGATCGACATGAACACGACCGCCCCAACCATGCAACGACGCCTTTCTGGAGTGCGGGAGCTTGCTCCCGTGTCATTGGCCCCAGCTTCTCGCAGTAGATCGCCACAGCCTGAGGCAATCGAGCGGCGGCAAGCCGCCGCACTCCAGAAGGCGATCGGCCGTTGCGGGGGATTCGAGCAAAAGGCAGGACGCTAACTTGTAGTTGACGCCATGGGGTCAAATCACTAGGATGCCGTCCACGTTGCGTCGCCGAAGTCCGGGCAGGGTATCCATCACGTACTTGGGAAGGGTCGACTAATCATGGGGTTCGTTAAAGGCCGGCTAGGGATCATGATGTTCCTCCAGTATGCCGTCTGGGGGTTTTGGCTGCCTGTCCTCAGCACGTATCTGCAGACGGAGACGGCCAAAGGCGGATTGGGATTCACGCCCGGCCAAGTGGGGTGGATACTCGGGTCTGCGGCGTCGATCGGCGCACTCACCGCGCCCTTCGTGGCCGGGCAACTGGCCGACCGCTATTTCTCGACGGAACGGTTCCTTGCCGTTTTGCTTGTCGTCGGCGGTGTACTGCAATGGATCGTGTCCTACCAGACGGACTACACGACTTGGCTAGTGCTCTCCGCAGTGTACAGCATCTGCTATCAGCCGACTATCGCCCTGACGAACTCGCTGGCCTTCTCGCACCTTAAGGACGCGAACAACGAATTCCCCATGGTGCGCGTATGGGGGACCATCGGTTGGATCGCGGTGAGCTGGTTGTTCCCCATGGTCTGGTTGTTGACCGACCTCAAGGCGTATAGCCTCCCGCCGTTTTACGAGGGCGTACCCGTCGCCGACCAGACCGCGCGTCTTGTCGACGCGATGAAGTTCTCGGGAACTCTTTCGATCGTGTATGCCGCATTCTGTTTCTTCCTCCCCCATACCCCGCCAAAGAAGGACGCGACCGAGTCGTTCGCGGTGGCCAAGGCGTTCGCACTCTTGAAGCGCCCGTCGTTCGCCGTATTGGTCGCGGCGAGCCTGCCTATCTCCGTTGTCCACAATATTTACTTCATGCAGACCTCGCCCTTTTTGGTTGACGCCGTTGGCATCAATCTCAGCTCAGTTCAACCCGCCATGTCGATCGGCCAGTTCGCCGAGATATTCGTGATGGCCGCGCTGGGCATGATGCTGACGAGACTCGGGTTTCGCACGACGTTGATCATGGGCGGCGCGGCCTACGTGCTTCGCTATGCCATTTTCGGCACGTATACCAGTCTGCCCACGGATGTCATCGTGGCCAGCCAAGCGCTGCACGGGTTTTGTTTCGCGTGCTTCTTCGCCACCGCGTTTATCTATGTCGACCGCATCGCCGATATAGACGTCCGCCACTCGGCGCAGACCGTCTTCGGCATCATCATCCTCGGTATCGGGCCGGTCATCGCCGCGCCGACGCTGGACTTCCTGACGAAAAACTTCAAGCTGGACGATGGGACCCTCAACTATTCGGCCCTGTGGTACACCCTGTCGGCGATCGCGCTGGTGACGACGATTTTCGTGGGCGTATTCTTCCGCGACGA
>CANKTP010000090.1 GCA_947486375.1 Candidatus Hydrogenedentota bacterium
GGGACGCACGAGGTAGTCGTCCGGTTTTCGCCCGAGTTTCCCATCGCCTACACGGAGTCCGTCGTATTCAGCGGGGGTGGGACGGTTGTTGCGCCAGTCACGGGCACGGGAATGGAAGCCGGCGAAGGCGAAGGAGAAGGAGAAGTTCCTATAATCAGAGTCACTCCGGTTTCGTACACTTTTCCGGAAATCCCGGTCGGCTCCCAGGTCGAAAAGACATTCGTCGTGGAGAATGTTGGGGGCGGTATCTTGATAGGCGGCGTCACCATCGAGGCGCCCTTCAGTATTTCCGTCGGGAGCACGTATTCGATATCGCCCGGTAGCTTTCATAGCGTGGCCGTGCGATTCAACCCGTCATCCCCTGGAGGGTATTCCCGCGAATTGATCTTCACTGGGGGAGGGGGAAGCCGCGTGTCCGTTTCGGGTAGCGCGGCGAGCGAGGGTGAGGGCGAGGGAGAAGGAGAGGGCGAAGGAGACGGAACTCAGTGTGCCTCCTCACCGGGGCAGGTGCGGTCCGTCACGGACGATTTGGGCGATATTGCGTTAATGCTGCTTTCCGCCGTTGCGCTGGCGATGTGGTATCGCCCCGTGCGCCGCAATTCCATTTCCCCTTAGTCCGCCGCTTTTGCTCACGCAGGTAAGGCCCCAATGACCGGCAAACCCGTCGTCGTGCAGTCGTTCGTCACCACCACGGAGGCACGCATGGCGCAAAGCGCCTTACGGGTGTCCGGGATTCCGGCCGAACTCAGTTACGCGAACTACAGGGGAATATCCCGGCGCTACAATTGGACCGGATTAAGTGTCGACGTCGTCGTCGCCGAGGAGGATGTTGCCGAGGCCAAGGAACGCCTGGGGAAGTCGCGGCACTTGGAAGTGGACGCCCCCCCGGGCGAATTGTGTTGCCCCGAATGCGGGAGCATCAATGTCTGGGAGAAGCCGGGGCCCGGCTGGATATCGAGGACAATGGCCAAGTTGCGCGGTTTCCCCCGGCCCACGACGATGCCCGGGGTCGAATGCGCGCGATGCGGCCACGAGTGGCCCGGCGTCTCCTGACACGAGCATTGCCCGGCGGAATGTTCGCGGGGCGACACGGAAACCATTGTAGGCCCCATCTCATGGCCAAGACGACCGGTGCGCCATGAGAAACGGTCAAGGTATCGCGACCGTGGTCGGGCTTCCCATCACGTTGGTAAACAACAAATAGTCGGAGAGGGTGAAGGCAAGCATGATGCAGAGCCAGAAGAACCCGCCCGCGGCGAAAACCCGCACCAACGGGGACCCGTACCGTACGTTCATGAAGAAGAGCACGATACACGCGGTCTTGGTGATGGCGATGGCGAGGGCGATCGGGAGGTTTGCCCCGCCGAAGTCAAAGCGCGCGGCGACCACGGTCGCGATCATGAGAATCATGAGCACAAAAAAATTGATGACGTAATTCTTGGCGGGTACGTGATGCGCGACTGACATGGCCTCGATTGCCTTTCTGTAATTGCCTCGTCCCTCGGGGACGGTTAAATCAGGTAGATGAGCGGGAAGAGGAACACCCACACGATATCGACGAAGTGCCAGTAGAACCCGAACATCTCGACGGCCATGTAGCGGTTCGGCCCATATTTCTTCCAAAGCAGCATGTTGATGAAGATGGCGATCCCGATCCCGATCCCGATGACCATGTGCAGGGCGTGCAGCCCGGTCATGGTGAAATAGAGGATGAAATACAGCTTCAGGTTTTCCGGGGGGCTCGTGAGATTTGCCGCGGCGAAGTCGACTGTATGGGGGTCCCAATTTAGGCCGGGGACCAAGCCGTGGTCCCATTTTTCCTTGTATTCGAAATACTTCACGACCAGAAAGAGGGAGCCGAAGATCATGGTGGCCAGGAAGCACAGGAGCTGCTTCCTGAATTGGCCGTGCTGCGTGTAGTACACGGTCATCGCCATCGTGAGGCTGCTGATGAGCAGGAACATGGTGTTCCCGGCACCCATGAGGTAGTTGAGTTGGTCGGCGCCGAGTTGGAATATGTCCGGATAGGCATGGCGATAGACGGAATAGGCCGTGAACAACCCGCCAAAGAACATGATTTCCTGGGCGAGGAACAGCCACATGCCGAGGATATCGGACTCGATTTTTTGGTCGACGTCCTCGAAATGGCCAGCGAAGTACGGCGTGGAAGGCCCTATCTCGGGCACACTATTGCTGGACATTGACTTCCTCCCGTCCCGTGTAGTTGTACGGGTCTTCGGTTACCGTGGGGATATGGTGGAAATTATGGGTCGTCGGCGGGGACTCGATGGTCCATTCGAGGCCCTTGGCGCCCCAGGGATTGTTCCCGGCCCGTTCGCCGTAGAACAATGACCAGATGAAATAGGCGATGGCGAGAGTGAATCCGAACCCGAGGATGGTCGCGCCGGCGGTGGACATGACATTGAGGACCTGCCATTCCTCCGGGTAGGCGTGGTAGCGGCGGGGCATTCCGAGCCAGCCGAGGATGAATTGGGGAAAGAAGGTGGCGTTGAAGCCGAGGAAAACGATGACGGCATTGAACTTGGCGATGAACTCGGGGTACATGCGGCCGGTCATCTTGGGCCACCAGAAATGGAGCCCGGCCATGAAGGCCATGACCATGCCGCCGACCATGACGTAGTGGAAGTGGGCCACCACGAAGTAGGTGTCGTGCAGGGGCACGTCCATGCCCATCGCGGCGAGGAAGAGCCCGGTGAGGCCGCCGACGGTGAAGAGTCCCATGAACCCGATGGCATAGAGCATCGGGGATTCGAGGGTGACGTTGCCGCCGTAGAAGGTCGCCGTCCAATTGAAGACCTTGATGGCGGAGGGCACGGCGACGAGCATGGTGATGAGACTGAAGACCACCCCCGTGTAGACGGACTGGCCGGCGATGAACATGTGATGGCCCCAGACGAAGAAGCCGAGGACGGCGATGGCGAGGCTCGAGAAGGCGATGAAGTGGTACCCGAATATCTTGTTGCGGGAGAAGCAGGCGATGACTTCGCTGATGACGCCGAACCCGGGGAGGATCATGATGTACACGGCCGGGTGCGAGTAGAACCAGAACATGTGTTGGAACAGGACGGGGTCGCCGCCATGCGCCGGGTCGAAGATTCCGACGCCCCAAACGCGCTCGAGGGCGACGAGAAACAGGGTGATGGCGATTACGGGGGTGCCGAGCATCATGATGATGCCGGTGGCGTATTGCGCCCAAACGAAGAGCGGCAGGCGGAACCAGGTGAGGCCGGGCGCGCGCATCTTGTGGACGGTCACGATGAAATTCACGCCGGTGAGGATGGAGGCGAAGCCGGCGAAGAACGCGGCCATGGCGGCCATGAACACGGAGGTGTTCGAGTAGTGCGTTGACAAGGGGGCATAAAAGGTCCAGCCCGTGTCGACGCCGCCGCTGGCGAGCATGCCGACGCCAAACATCCCGGCGAACACGAAAATCCAGTAGCTGGCCAGGTTCACCTTCGGGAACGCGAGATCGCGGCACCCGACCATGATGGGGAGCAGGAAATTTCCGAGCGTGGCGGGGATCGACGGCACGAGGAAGAAGAAAATCATCAGGACGCCGTGGAGGGTGAAGAAGCGGTTATAGGTGTCCGCTTGGAACAAGTCGCCCTCGGGTGTCATCAATTCGAGGCGGAACAATAGCGCGAATACCCCGCCCATCAGGAAAAAGACGGTGATCGTGCCCAGATAGAGCATGGCGATCCGCTTGTGGTCCGTCGTGAAAAACCACGACCAGAACGAATGATTGACGTTCAGGTAGTGACGTGGCCTAATTTCGGTTTCGTGGATTATTTGTCTATCCGCTACGACAGCCATGGGTCTCGATGCCTCGTGTGTTCGCAGAAAAATGTCAGGGGGCCGGCGCGCCGGTTTCTACTTCTACCACTTCTTCCTCGGTCAGCGACTTGATATAGGCGATGAGGTTCGCCACGTCCTCATCGTTCAACTGGTTCGCAAAATTGGGCATCAGCGGGGTAAACGTGGCCACGATGCGTTTGGCCGGTTCCATGATGGATTCGCGGAGGTACTCCTCGTCGGCGGTGACGGACGATCCGTCGGCAAGCTTCACGGCGTGCCCGAACACTTCCTTGAGATCAGGACCACGGGCGCCCGAGACGCCGGTATGACAGGTGACGCAGCCCAGTTTTTCCTCGAACAGGAAGCGTCCGGCCTCTTGGGGCGAGACCTTGGGCCCCCCGGCGAGCCATTCGTTGTACGCTTGCGGTTCCATGACATAAACGGTGCCGCCCATGAGGGAGTGCTCGGTGCCGCAATACTCGGAGCAAAACATGGGGAATGCGCCGGTCTTGGTCGGCTCGAACCAGAGGCTGGTGTACCGGCCAGGGATGACGTCCTGTTTCACGCGCATGGCGGGTACGGCGTAGTTATGGAGGACGTCCTGGGACATCATGGTCAACTTGACGGGCCGACCGACGGGAATGTGGAGGTCATTGACCTCGCGCATCCCGTTTTCGTGCTGGACCTTCCACATCCATTGCTTGGCGATGACGTCGATCTGCAACGCGCCTTCGGGCACCTTGATGTAGTCGTCGAAAAGGACCGCGCCCCAGACGAACAATCCCAGCCCGACGATGGTCGGGATGATGGTCCACGTGAGCTCGAGGATGGGGGCATGCAGGGCCTGCGAGGGCCTGTCGACGCCGGGTTTCTTGCGGAAAACGGCCGCCATGATCACGATGCCCATGAAGATACCGACCGTCAACACGGTAGACATCAACGTGAGGAGATAGAACAGCGGATCGACTTTCTCGGCGAATGTCGACGCGCCGACCGGGATTATCGGGAAGTTCAAAAAGTTTGACATGGTTACCGCCGGTTGTCCTTCGGGTTCATTCCGCTCGTTGTCATTTCACGATCCCGTGCCCTGGGGCCGCTTGGTTTTCAAGCGTCTCGCTCGTGCCCATCGCCGAGGCATGGATGCGCTTCCGGCGTTGCTGGCGGTAGTCCAACGCCCAGAAAAGCACGAGGCCACCCAAGGTCAACACGGCGCCGATTCGCATGGCGCCAATTACGTAGAACCCGTAGGCGCCCGCCGTGGGATCGTACTGGAAACAGAGCATGACGAGCTTGTCGACGAGCGTCCCGATCCGGCCCTCGGAGGCCTCGACGAGGCCGAACTTGAGGTCGCGTGGGATGTATTCGACACCGTGGTAATACTTGGACACTTGCCCGGAGGGCGTGAGCACCATGATGCCGGCCGCGTGCGCGTATTGCCCGGTCGTCGCGTCATGCACATACCCGAACCCGACGATATCGGCGAGCTGGTTGGCGTGGCCGTCGAGGTCACTCAAGAAATGCCAGCCGTCCTCGGCACCGGGCATGGCCAGGCGATCCATGTGCGCGGCCTTTTTCTTCGCCGCCAGCCCGGGGGTCTCGTCCGGGGCGATGGTGACGGTAAGCACATTGTAGTCCTCGCCCGGGGCGAGTCCCATGGCCTTGACGGCAATCTCGACGCCGTTGAGCACCTCGTTGCATAGCATGGGGCACTCGTAGTAGACAAGGGCCAAGACGGCGGGCTTGTCGCCCATGAGGGTCCCAAGCTGGACCTCGCGGCCTTCCTCGTCACGGAATGTCATGTCGAGCGGGACTTGCGCGCCGAGGTGTTGCTCGATGGAGATTGCGCTGAATTGCTTGGCGGGATCGGGCCCACGGAACGAGAGCGGGTCGAAGGGCGGCGGCACTTGGGCATGCGCGACGACAACCGCCACGACCGCCAAGGCAATGAGGCCAGCGGCGCGGATGGGCGCGAATGCGTTATGTCGTGGCTTGCGATTCATGGTCAGGGCTGGGCGGGCGGGGCCGTCTCCACGGGGACCGCTTCTGTTTCCGCCGTAGGGGCGACCGGTTCGATCATCGGAAAGACGGGGAAACCTTTTTCCTCGACGATCTTCATCGCAGTCGCGATGGGGATGCGATAGATTTCCGGTGTCAGGCTCACCTGGGCGAAGGATTCCGCGAGGGAGGTCTGCCCGTGCTTGTACTCCTGGTATTCCGCCGGGGGGTCTTGTTGCAAACGTACGGGGGTCGTCCACGCTTCATGTCCCACCGCAGTGGCGATGCTGGGTTCCTTGAAGCGTGTCGCCGCGGGGGTTTCGTCGAGGTTCTTCAGGAAGTAGTAGCTCACGACAAAGGTCGCCAAGACTGTCACGGTTAAGACGATGCCGGTGTAGAGAATGATCCGGACGTGAACATCGCTCAGTTCGTACTTCTCGCCCGAAGGCGCGCCATGGCTGCTGTGATCCTCATGCATGACCGGAGGCCTCCTCATGATGTCCAAGATCGCGGTGCCCGAGGGCGATGTGCAGGTGCGGATCGTTCAGGCAGAGCATCGGGCGCTTGGTGAGTTCGCCCAGGAAGAACCACATCCATACACCGCCAATGCCCGCGAAGACGAGGAGATGGGTGAGCACCTCGTTCCAATAGATTCCTGGGGCGGGGTGGTGAAACGAGGGATTGATGTGCCAGAAGACATCGAGCATGCGCATGCCGAGCACGTAAAAGGCAATCGTCCGTAGGCGGCTCGCGCTGCGCTTGTTGCGGCGGAACAGGAGGATCAGCAGGGGCGCGAGGAAATGAAATCCCATGAGGATGACGGAGAGAATGTTCAGGTCATTGGCCTGGCGATTCAGGTAGTAGTGGATTTCCTCGGGCAGGTTCGCGGACCAGATGATCAAGTACTGCGAGAAGGACATATACGCCCAGAGGACCGTGAACCCGAGCATGAGATTGCCGAGGTGATGGTAATGCTCGATGCTGAGGTAGTTGGAGAGGGGCTTGTCGTCGCCCATGTAGGAAAGGATGATGACGGTGAACGACAGCGTGGTCAACCCCTGGCTAATCCATGTCAGCGGGGCGTACATGGTGGACCACCACTCGGCCTCGATCGAGATGATCCAGTCCGTGGCCGCAAGGGTCATGGACAAGCAATAGAAGATGAGGCAGAGGGGCGCGAAGAAGCGGAACTTCTTGACGATGAGGGCGTCGCCGGTTTCGTCTAGTTTCTTCGACCATCCGTTGAACGCCATCGAGATCGCGATCCAAGCGGCGAAATAGGCCAACGCCCGCCCCGTCCAGAACGGCGGGTTTAGATAAGGGAGTTTGTTTTGGACAATCTCGGGCAAGGTTTCCGTTGCCGCTGTCCAGCCGGAATAAATCGAATGCAGCCCGGTGAAGGGGCCGATAAGGATGGGGATGAACAACACGAGCATGAGGGGGAGCGTGCGCATGGCGGCCTCGAAAATCCGCTGCGAGACGTAACTCCATGCGCCGGTGGTCATGTGATGGATCATGATGAAGGCGAAGGAGCCCATCGGGATGGCGAACCAAAGCCAGAACCCGTAGACATAGGCCTGCATGAACTTGTCGAAAACGCTATCGAGCTCCGTCGCGAGGGGAATGGAAAGGCCCAATCCCGCCAGCAATCCCAGCGGGGCGATGATCATCGCCAAGCCCCGGACGCGCTGGAGCGTGAACGGCAGGGTGGTATTAGTCGTGCTCATTGGACTGGGGTCCCTCGTGCGCCTCTGCGGCGGCGGGCTGGGGGTTCTTGGCCTGTTCAAGTACGTCCGCCGGCAGCAATTCCGGGGTCGCGTTCTGGCTCAGCTGCAACACGCGAATGTAGGAGGCGATGGCCCAACGATCTTCGGGCTTCACGCGGCTTGCGTAGCTATACATGCGTCCAAAGCCGTTGGTCATGACATCGACGAAGTATCCGAGCTCGACTTGGCGTAGGCGGTCTATATGATAGGACGGCGGATTGGGGAAGCCGCGCGTGGTGATCATGCCTTGGCCGTCCCCGAGCTTTCCGTGGCAGGGGATGCAGTAAATCTCGAACTGGCGCTGGCCGCGCTCAATCAGGGCGCGATTCAACGGCACGGACGCGGGCAGGGTTTTCGCGAATGCCCCCTCCACTTTCCCTTGGAAATAATGGGTGTCGGTGAGGGGGGGCTCGGTGGACGCGACGGAAAGCACCTTGGACTCGGTATCGTAATACGGGACGATTCCCGGGGGCACAGTGCGCGCGGTGGCGTTGTCGGCAAAGAATGTCGTCGGCTCGAGCGGCTTATAGCGGGCGTTGTTCCACATGTCCCAGTGGCAGCCGGAGAGCGCGACGAGGCAGGCCGCACACAGCGCGGCATGCTTGGGGCCCCGCGTGCGGCTTGCGATTTCGTAGTTCATTGGATTCCGTCTCATCGATCGTACTCGAATGGGTTGGGCTAAGCCGGGACTTCCGAAACCTCGATGGGTTTCGGGTCCAACTTTTCCATGAATGCCTTGGTGTCGTCGAGCTTGAATCGTCCGTCGGTCGCCTCGATGCAGAGGAAAAAGCGGTCGCTCGAGGCGCGCGCGAAACTATCGATATTGAACATGGGATGGTAGGGCTGCGGCAGGCCATTCATGATCAGCATGGCGAAGCCGGTGGTGAAGGCCGCGAAGAGGACCATGCACTCGAAGGTGACGGGGATATAGGCGGGCCAACTGAACAATGGCCGACCGCCGATGTCGTATGGATAGTGGACGACGGTGGCGTACCATTGCGTCCCGAATCCGACTGCGGCACCGGTCAACCCGGCGACGAGCGTGGTCAATTGCACCCAGGTGCGCTTGAAGCCGATGGCCTCGGCGAGGCCGTGTACCGGAAATGGGGAATAGGCGTCCATGTCGCGGTAGCCGGCGTCCCACGCCGAACGCGCGGCCTTGAGGAGCTGATCGGGATCGTCATACTCGGCGGCGATGCCGAAGACCGACGGGCCTTGATTATCGTAGTGGCTCATGTGCAGACGCCTTCCGGTTAGTGATGTTCGCCGGTCATTTTGTGATGGGTAACGCGGACTTCATGGATGGCGATCATCGGCACGAAGCGGACGAACAACGCCATGAGGAAACAGAAGAACCCGATGGTGCCAAGGTAAGTCATCCAGTCCCAGAACGTGCCGTGGTATGTGCCCCAGGACGAGGGCAGGAAATCCTTGGTCAGGCTGGTCACGACGATGACGTATCGTTCGAGCCACATGCCCACGTTGACGAACTGGCAGATGAGGAAGAGCCCGTACACGTTGGTGCGGAACCATTTTATCCAGAGGAACTGGGGCGCGACGAAGTTACAGAGGATGAGGGCCCAATATGCGGGAGCGTAGTCGCCGAAAATCCGGTTCCACATCATGGTCCGCTCCATCTCGGAGCCGCTATACCATGCGAAGAAGGCCTCGGCCGCGTAACCGTAGACCACGATCATGCTGGTGGCGAGGGTGATCTTCGCCATGAGATCAATGTGCCGGGCCGTGATGATGTGCTTGAGGTTATACCAACTGCGGATCGGGAGGGCCAGGGTGAGCACCATCGCGAAGCCGGCATAGATGGCGCCCGCAACGAAGTAGGGCGGGAAAATCGTGGCGTGCCAGCCGGGAAGATTGGCGACGGCGAAATCGAAACTAACGATCGAGTGTACGGACACAACGAGCGGGGTACATAGACCGGCCAGAAGTAGCGAGGCCATCTCGTAGCGAAACCAATGGCGGGCGGAGCCGCGCCATCCGAGGGCGACGGTCCCGTAGGCCAACTGCGCGAAGCGGTTTTTTGCGCGATCGCGAAGGCTGGCGAAGTCGGGAATGAGCCCGAGGTACCAGAACAGCAGCGACACGGAGCCGTAAGTCGAGATGGCGAACACGTCCCAGAGCAGCGGGCTGCGGAACTGCGGCCACAGGCCCATCGTGTTCGGATAGGGCAGGATGAAGAACCCGACCCAGAGACGCCCCATGTGGATGAGGGGGAACTGGCCGGCGCAGGCGACGGCGAAGATGGTCATCGCCTCGGCAAACCGGTTGATGGCGTTACGCCAGTCCTGGCGCAGGAGCAGGAGGATGGCCGAGATGAGGGTGCCGGCGTGGCCGATACCGATCCACCAGACGAAGTTGATGATGGCCCAACCCCAGGCGACGGGCATCGTGATGCCCCAGATACCCGTGCCGGCGGCAAACAGGTACACGAGCGACATGCCGTAGATGCAGGTAAACATCCCGCCAATGACAAACATAAGCATCCAGCCCGGGGGATTGGGCCGCTCGAGCACCACGGAGGTAATCGAATCCGTGATGGACTCGTATGTCTGCTTCCCCTCGATCAACTCGCCGACCGGGCGGAGGGCCTCGGGGTAGGACTTGTGGGCCGTCGACATTTTGTTCACGACTCGAGCTCCGAGTTGGGGTTGGTCAGACGGGCGAGGTAGGTCGTGCGGGGACGCGCACCCAAGTCGCCCAGGAGGGCGTAATTGCGGTGCGATAGTTTCCGCTTGGACACTTCGCTTTCGGGATCGTTGATGTTGCCGAAGGTGATGGCGTGGGAGGCGCAGGTCTGCTGGCAGGCGGTGACGATCACGCCGTCCTGGATGTCTTGTCCCGATTTCTTGCCCTCGATGCGCGCGAGGTTGATGCGCTGGACGCAATAGGTGCATTTTTCCATGACGCCGCGGGTGCGGATCGTCACGTCGGGGTTGCGCATCAACTTGATGGACTCGGGGACCACGTGGGCCTCGGTGAGGTCCTGGCCGAAGGGGGCGGTGAAGTTATCGTTGCCCAGGGCGCGCGCGCCGTGCTGTCCAAGCGGGGTGCGGCCGAAATTATAGAAGTTGAAGCGGCGCACCTTGTAGGGACAGTTGTTCGAGCAGTACCGGGTCCCGATGCAGCGGTTGTAGACCATGTCGTTGAGGCCTTCCTTGCTATGCACGGTGGCCGCGACGGGGCACACTAGCTCGCAAGGGGCGTTCTCGCATTGCATGCAGGGCAAGGGTTGGTGGTGGACCTTGGGATTGTCGAGGTCCCCGATGTAGTAGCGGTCGACGCGAATCCAGTGCATCTCGCGACCGGTGCGGACCTCGTCCTTGCCGACGACGGGGATGTTGTTCTCGGATTGGCAGGCGATGATGCAGGCGTTGCAGCCGGTGCATTTGTTGAGGTCGATGGTCATTCCCCATGCGTAACCGTCCCACTTTTTCTCGGCGGGATCGAGCAGGGTATTGCTTGCCTCGGGCTCGTGGTGGCCTTCGTGGACTATCCCGGAATCGGCGTTGAACTCGGCTTGGGTGAATTCGCGAACCAAGCCGCGGCGGACGGTCACGTCTTCCTGTAGACCGTCGATCATGTAGTGCAATTCGGTGCGGGCGAGCACGAAACGCCCGCCGAGTTTCTTCGCCGTGGCGCCGGTGGCGATGTCCGGGGCGGTGGATGTCCGAATGGCGTAGGCGTTGAACCCGACGCCGTTGCCGACCTTGCCGGCGTGGGTGCGACCGTAACCCAGGTGGATGGTGACCGCACCGGCGCAATGACCCGGCTGGATCCAGACGGGCCCGCTGATGGACCTTCCGCCAAGGGACACCTCGACCACATCTTCGTCCTGCCACTCGAGCTGCTGAGCGGTCCTCGGGGCGACGAATATGGCGTTGTCCCAGGTGATCTTGGTGAGGGACTTGGGAAGCTCCTGAAGCCAAGCGTTATTCGAGTTCGAGCCGTCGCCGAGGTAGGGATCCGCGAGAAACACGACCTCGAGCGCGGCGGAGGACGCCACGGGCGCACTATACGCGCCGACGAGGGAATTCTTCACGACGAGGCCGTCTTTCGAGGGTAATTCGCGCCCGGCGATCATGCCCTGGGCGAGGGATGTGGCCCAGATGAGCTCGAAGTCCGTGGCCAGATTCTGGGCCTTCCAGTACTCGCGCACGATGTCGTAGCTGGGCCGCTCGGTCTTGTCGGTGAGCGCGGAAAACAATTCGTGGGCGGACTTCGCGCCGGTGTAGAGGGGTTGAATCATGGGCTGGATAAGCGACACGGTCCCGTCGAATGCGCGGGCGTCGCCCCAGGACTCGAGCGGGTGGACGCCGGGGATGTGCCACTGGCACAGGTCCGAGGTCTCGTCGGCATAGCGCGCGACATGGACGTTGGTCTTCACCTTGCCCATCGCCGCCCGGAAATCGAGATCGACGGGGGCGTTGTAGACGGGATTCCCATCGAGTATCAGCAGGAATTCGACCTTGCCGCCGGCCATGTCCGCAGTCAGTTCGCGGAGCGAGGCGGTGTGGTTGACCGCGTGAGGATCGACCGTCGCGGTGTGAATCACGGTGTGGCCCACGTTACCGAGCTTGTGATTCATCGCGTGCGCGAGGGCGTGAACCACGGCGGGCTGGTGTTCACCGGCGATGACGATGGCGTGCCCGGCGTGGGCCGTCAGGTCGGCGGCAATCGCGGCGATCCATTTTGCCTGGTCGGCGGAAAGCCCCAGCTCGCCCGACGGAATATTGACATCGACCCCCTCGGCCAAGGCCCGCGCAACGGCCTCGACTTGCGACGGGCGCACGGAAAAGCGGTGGTCGGCCACGCTGCCGGTATTCGTCGGGCAGCTCTCGATGGCGTACATACGTACAAGTTCGGACGGGCCGTGGCCCGCCGCGTCGCCCTCGTGGTGATCAACCACGTCGCGGCGCGTGGCAAAATCGTGCGAATAGCGCGTCGCGGTCGGGCCGGAGCATAGAAATTCGGAATCGAGAGAGACGATTACGTCGGCCTGGTCGAAGCGGTACTGGGTATCGACATACTCGCCGAAGGCCATCTTCGCGCCTTCACGCGCGTTATCGCGATTGGCGGGGTCATACTGGTGGCGCTTGGCGTTCGGAAACGCCGCGAGGAATGCATCGATCTGGGCGGTCAATGACGGCGAGGTGATGGTGCCGGTCAACAGGCGAATGCCCTCGCCGCCCTTGGGGCGGGCGTTGTCCAAGGCGCCCTTGGCCTGGGCGATGAAGGTGTCCCACGTATCCGGGTATCCGTTAAAGAGGACTTCCTTCGAGCGGTCGGGATCGTAGAGATTGAGAATGTCGGCCTGAGTGGTGACATCGGCCGCACCGAGGGAGGCGGGATGCTTGGGCAATCCCTCGAGCTTGGTGGGCCGTCCCATGTGACTTTCGACGAGCACCCCCATCGCATAACCGCTGGAAAGCACCGCCGAGGCGTAATACATCGGCGTGCCGGGAACCAACTCGGCGGGCTGTTTGACGTATGGGTGTATGTATTCGGGCGGCTGGCGGCTGCACCCGGAGGTGGCGCCGGCGAGGGCGAGGGATGCTCCCATCACCTGGAGGAAGTTGCGCCGCGACACCGAGCTCAGCGGGGCCGCGGCCATCCCGGGGAATTCCTCGTCGAGGTAACTGCGAAATCCGGGGGTGCCGGCCGCTTCCTCGAGGCTGCGCCAATATTCCGCGCCGCTCTTGTTGGCGAGACGCGCGCGGATGGCGTCGAAGTCGGCGTTGACCGGCTGATCTGATCTGAATTTTGTCGTCATCGATGGCAAATGGAGCAGTTTAGAAGCTGCCCAACCTCCACGTTGTATTCTTGCACCAGTTTTCGGCCCTGTTCGAGTTGGTCGGAGGGCGGTTCCCATGCCATGTTGAAGACTTGGTCTTTCGGACGGATGAATTTTTCGGGGGCCTCGTGGCAACGCAAGCACCAGCCCATGTGCAGGGTCTCGGCCTTGTAGGTCAGGCGCATCTCGTCGACGCGGCCGTGACAGGTCGAGCAGCCCACGCCTTTGTTGACGTGAATGCTGTGGTTGAAATAGACGAAATCGGGGAGGTCATTCACCCGGGTCCATTCCATGGGTTGGCCGGAGTCCCAGCTTTCCTTGACGGGATTGAACATTTCCTGGCCGGCGAGGACTTGCGAATGGCAGGTCATGCAGGTCTCGGTCGCGGGGATGCCGGCGAAGGGGCTGGTCTCGACCGAGGTGTGGCAGTAGCGGCAATCGAGGCCGTTGCCCTGGACGTGGCGCTGGTGGCTGAAGGGTACAGGCTGTTTCTTATGCACTCCGACCTGCGTCACCACGGGCGACCAATACACGGCGGAGGCGACCCCGACGACAAGCGTCACGCCGAGGATCGCAAACAGGATGCTCCACTTCGCCAGCCAATTTGCGCCGGGAGGAAAGACCTGGGCCACGGAAATACCCTTTCTGAATCCTGTGTTGTATGTCACGAATATTGGTTGCGACTTTGCCGACGGGAATAGAGTTTACACGCAGCCCTGCATATTCCAAACCTGCGGCATCCGGCAAAATGCCGGAACTTGCCGCTCACACGCGAACGCCGTCGCGCTACCCCACAAGTCGCTCTATCGGTGCGGAGAGGCCCCTAGGCGGAACCCCGAAGGTGTAACTGCTCGTATGTATACCATACTGCCCCGGGGGATTCCAACGAAAAATTTCGAACCCGGTCAATTCGGTGCCGTGGCCAACCCACAGGCGCAAGGCGCGGTAACACTGGCCGTAGGATACAAAAAAGAAAGGGTAGATTGCCACCATGCCATTGCGCCCGGTTGCAGGTTACCGGGAGAAGGCACACCATCGATTATATAACCATATAACTATTATAGTGTGTATGTGGCATCCCCCCCTATGCCGGGCGTCACCGGTACAGCGCGTATTCGGAGGTCGGCGGGGCGCCTTGGGCGTCTTCCTTGGCGGTCGCCTCGAGCGCTCGCGGTACGTACCGGAACCAAGGCGCCTGCGCCAGCGGCTGGTTGGCAAGCCCACGTGGGTGGTGATTATTAAGGAACTCCCGCACATAGGTCTGCGCAATGAACGTGAACCACACCACGACGGTGGCCACGGCGACCGCCATCCGCCACGCGGGCCGCGCGGCAATCGTGACGACGGCGACGATGACGTGGGGGACCGGTTTCTCCTTCGTGGCAATCAGGCCGAAACGGCCCAGCAGGGACGATTCGACCGGGGCCAGGGCCGTCAATGGAAGATCGCCCTCCTGAACGGCCTCGACCAAGGCCCCCGCGTAGAGCCGGGCGGCAATACGGCGAAGTCCCGCGTACAACAGGAACCCGGCCGCGCCAACCCAGAAATAGTAAGTGTTCAGGAAACCGAGCAGATCATGGTTGCCCAGGTCGAGAAACGCGGGATTGATCTGGGTCAATGCGGAGGGCAGCGCGAGGAGTATGTTGATGGGCAGGGAGGCCATCGAGAACAAGCCCGCGAGCAGGAGGCATTGCAGCCGCCGGCGCCGGACCAGCCGCCAGATGATCGCGAAGTCGTAGAATCGCCTCCATTCCCCGGTCACAGCCTGCCTCGCCTGGGCCATCGGGAGGAGGAACATCGCGCCAATCATCAGGGCGATGCCGATCAGGGAGAGGATTAGGCCGTGCGCGAATTGCTCGTAATCTTTGTGGAAGGAGTTATTCCAGCCGGCATACCACCCGAAGACCATCAACATCGAGGGGACGATGGTCAGCACGGCCGTGTTTGCGGCGCCTCGCAGCCCGATCATGAAGTTGCGCCGCAACGACGCGGTGAGCCCCCCGGCCAAGGCCCGGGCCTTTCGGAATATCCCCTGGGCCGCGCTGACCGCGGCGAAGGTCCCTCGGATTCCGTGCTGCCGGAATACCCAATTCGGCTGGTGCGCGTATCCGCCCAGGGATGCATCGGCCCGGGCGAAGTCGACGAAGCGGGAACCGTCATCCCCTCCCCCACCCATGCGCCACCAGTGCTCGATGGCCGCGCGCTGCATGGAACGGTACGTCCACCCGATCGCGAGGATCGAGGTTGGCCAATGCTGGCACAGGGACGCGCCCACCAACACCTTCCATACGAACCACGGGAGCAGTTTTAGGCGGCGTTTCATCGGGCGCTCCAATCGGGGCCGGCGCTCAGGCGATCGCCTCGGACAACACCGGGCCCTCGGTGTGGTCCGCCGCGACGTTCATCGCGTGGCTAATCGTCGCCGCCACGCTGATCTGGTCCACCGTGCGATCCACCACTTGGCCCCGGGCAATCCCCGCGCCGAAGAACAACCCGAAGATCTCGTGCGACGACCTCGATCCGAAGTGATGCTGGAACGGAACGTCCATCATCCGGTTGGTATCGCGCCCGCAATCGGGCACAATCGCGAACACCGTGTTGCCGCGATACTCCTCGTCCGCCTCGACTGCCTCGACGATCCGCTTGATGCCCTCGTCGATAACGGAAATCCCGATCGTGTAGTGCATCGGGTTTCCCCAGTGGACGTAGTCGGGATCGTTGAAATTCACGATGAGCAACTTGGGCCGCAACTGCTTGAGGGCGCGCACGGTGAGCTCGGTCAGGAGCCGGTCGCCGCGGGGGTTCACGAAGCCGCTCTCCCCGTAGAACGTGCGCCAGTCTTCCCAGAACCGGTTGATCTCGGGGGACTGCGCCTCGGGATCCGCCACGCGGATATCGAGCGCCTCGAGCTTGGCCAGTTGCTTCTTCTTCTCCGCCAACTCTTTTTCGGGCATGTCGGCGCGCTCGATCTGCTTGCGCAGGAGAAACACCTTATAGCGATACAGGCTCAACACATTCGACCGGTACTCGACGCCGAAGAGGTGATGATTGCTAAACGAATAGAATTCCTCGTCCGTCCGATCCTCGCCGTTGATGATGAGCGCCTGGTGATCGGGAATGTCGTATTCCTTCCGGAAATACTCGAACACCGTGGGGACCTCCGACTCGAACCGCTCGCCGAGGAACTGCGTGTTCACGTCCCTGTACGCATTGTACTTCCCCGTGAGGAGATAGAGCGTCCCCTGGCCGTGGCTGGTCTGCACGCCCTCGAGGTTGGAAATCTCCATGTCCTTGTACAAGGTGCCGCGCTTGCACAACTCGTGGAGAAAATATGGACTGTACGTCGTGCCCGCCTCAATCGTCTCCCGGCGCCGCACCCCCCCGCCAAACCGGATCATCACCACGTTCGGCCCTCTATAAGGCCGGCGCCCGACCGGCAACGCCGAGTCCGCATCGAGCCCCGCCCCCCGCCCCGCCAAAGCCGACATCGCCCCC
>CANKTP010000091.1 GCA_947486375.1 Candidatus Hydrogenedentota bacterium
AAATTTCGGGCCGGGGGTTCGGCGCGTCGCGTCCCGATCACCCAGGGCCGCGCGTGGCCGGCGACGAGGCACAGACCCAGTGGAAGAGTCGAAAAATGAAGGGGGACATGGCGGAGGGCCGCGTTCGCACGGATCGGAATCGGGGGCGGCGGGGCAGTTGACGCTGCCCCGGTTCACGGCATTCAATACGCCGGGCCTGGGATGGTTGATGCGGTGCATTGGCTTCCTGTATTTGCGGATTGTTGGGTGGCGGCCGAGCGGGGCCGCGCCGGTGGATCCGAAGGTCCTTATCCTGGCGGCGCCGCATACGTCGAACTGGGACTTACCGCTGTTGATTGCGTTTGGGTTTCACTTTCGACTGGACATCCATTGGATCGGCAAGGACAGCTTATTCAAGGGGGTCCGGGGCCCGGCGATGCGGTTCTTGGGGGGAATCGCGATTAATCGGCAGCTTGCGCATGGGATCGTGGAACAGACGATCGAACGCTTCAATTGTCATGGGAAGCTGGCGATCGTGATTGCGCCGGAGGGGACGCGCGGCAATGCGGGGCGGTGGAAGACGGGGTTCTACAATATTGCGCATGGGGCGAATGTGCCGGTCGTGTGCGGGTTCCTCGATTACGCGAAAAAGCGCGGGGGCTTTGGGCCAACGCTCTTGTTGACGGGCGACCGCGAGGCGGACATCGCGCGCTTGGCGGAATTTTATACCTTGATATCGGGCCGTTACCCGGAACAGATGTCACCGGTGCGTTTCTAGTGCAAACGTCATCCGGCGAAATTCCAATGGGCACCGGGTCACTTCATGGGCGGAAGATTGTCCCACGCGGGGAGCTCGACGACCATGACGTCATGTTTGGCGAATTTTCCCGAGTTGAACACGACGGCCCGGCTGTCGGGGGTGAAGGAGGCGTGCGGATGCGGACGGGTCTCGGCATTCAGGTGCCCGCCGGTGAGCAGGCGGCGCTCGCGGGTGGGCGGATGGATTAGCCAAAGGTTACGGTCGAAATCGTCGCCGAGAATCCATTTTCCATCGGGACTTCCGTGAGTGTGCCACGCCTTATACTGGTTGTGAATCATGAAGTCTTCGCCCTTGATATCGACGCTCGCAATACCGTGGGGCTTCTTCTCGTGTTCCTCGTCGTAAGGCCAAATGGTGAATAGCGCGCGGTCCTTGGTCCACCACGTCTCGTGCGTGATCCATTCTCCGTAACGCTCCTCATGGAATTTCATGGCCTCCTGTTGACCCGGATAGACGGCCCACATGCGCTGGGGGCCGTCGCCCCCGGTCTCGTGACAAAACAACACCAGACCGCCGATGGACGGGTGCGCCTGGACATGGCCGACCTTGAAATCCGTCCGGGCGCGCGTGGTCCATTCGAGCATCTTGAACTCGTAGGTCATGACGCCCCAGACATCGACTTCGTCTTCGAATTTGACGCCCATGAAGATTCTTTCGCCGGTCGCATCGACCGAGAAACTACCGCTCAGGCTGATTCCGCCGGGAAGTTTGGCGACGCGCTTGGGCGGACGGAGGGTCTGGAAGGTGGGAACGACATCGACGTACATCAACATACCGTTGCCGATAAGGTATAACCGATCGGAGTGTCGCGACAACGCGATCGATGCGGGCTCCTCGAGCAGGGGGCGCATGACGCCCGAGGCCATTTGCCGGGCATGGGGCAGGCGCGGGCGGTCCGGCAGGTTGTATTGGAAAACCAGGTAGCTCATCCCTTTCACCCACATCGGGTCGGTCTGGTAGATGACCTCGCCCTCGGACTCGCCGGAGGTGATCACGTGGACGCGCGCGCCGGTGGTTTGATCGACGTAGTCCCCGGGCTCGGCTTCCCAGGCGTAGAGCCGCGGATTGGTCGGGACCGCGGCGGCCGGGCGCGTCCATGCCATGGCCCCGCCTGCGGCGGCGGCCGCTCCCAAGAATCCCCGGCGTGACAACTTGTGCGTCATGTAACCTCCCTGCGCTTCGGTCCGTCATCAACCCGCGAAGATGGCGTCCATTCGTTTCGAGACCGTTTCCGTGAGGTACGCCAGATCGCCGCCCTGTACCTCGGCGGCGATGTAGCCTTTGTATCCTATCTCATCGAGGGCGCGCATCGTCTCCGGCCAATCGACGGAGCCCTCCTGTAGCGGCACGAACTGGCGGGCCTTCGCGTCGAAGTCCTTGATATCCACGCGCGCGATCAACGGTCCCAAGGTACGAATCCAATCCTGTGGATAGCCGAATAGGACGACATTGCCGATATCGAACCAGAACTTGACCGAATCGCTGTCGATGTCCTCGATGAATTTCTTCCCCTCGAGCGGGCTGAGCAGGAACTTGTTCCAGACGTTTTCGATGCCGATCGTGATCTTCGCCTTCGCCGCGTCCTTCGCCAATTGCTTGGTGCGTTCGACCGCCCGTGCATAGGCATCGCGATACATGACCTGCGGCGTGACCACCGCTGGGACCAGCAACACCATGTCCGCGCCCACGTCCCTCGCGTTCTGGATGCTGACGCGCATCCCCTCCATCGTCTTCTCCCACACGGCGGGATCGGGGTCGGAGAGCGGCGAGCTCCAATGCGTGGAGCAGACGAAGGCGTCGATGTGGATGCCAACCTTGTCCGCCGCAGTCTTCATCGCCTTGAGCTCCGTATCGTCAAACACGGTGTCCGGCTCGACTGACTCGAAGCCCGCCTGCTTCGCGATCGAAAGGCGTTCCTCGACGTTCAGTTTCCGGCCGTCGGCGGCCTCGGCTTTCACCATGCCGAACTTGAGGGTCTTCCGCAGGGCCCGCGCCGGGGCAGCCAACGCTACGCGGCCGGGGCGCGCGAACGTGTCGATCCCTGCGGCCAAAGCCCCAGCGAGGGCCGCATGCCCCATGAATTCCCTGCGCCCCAATTCTCCCCGATTCGTTGGCTCGTCTAACATCGGCCATGCTCCTGTGTTGGCGAACAAAATGTATGCCCGCATTGTGGCCGCGCCCGGACGGGATGTCAATCGATCGCGCTGGCGCCCCAACCCCGGAAAATTCTCCACAGCATGACCCCCTTCGCAAACAAGGCGAGTCCGTCCTATAATCGACTCGCTGGACAAAAAAAGCCTGCCAGCGCAAAGTCCAACCCCGGGGAATCGTTCCGTGAGTCAAATCCGTCCTGGCCTCCGCATCGCCCTGCGCGTGGGCTGCGTCGCACTCCTCGCGCTTCAATCTGTCATCGCACAGACAGGCGTCTTCGATTGGTCCTCCGCAAGCGTCCGCAAACTATATCCGGGAATCCAGCACGCCGAAGTCAGGACCGAGTCGCCGCGCAGACTTCGCCTCGAGTGCGTCCGGATCGATACGTCGACCCCCGGCCTCGATTTCCGCGCCACTCCGCGTGCGGAAGCGTGGATCCCTGACCAGGCGGAGACCATTCGCCAAACGACGCGGGACTTCCTCACCTCGGCGCGTACGGCGGGCCTGCCCATGGCCGTCGCGGTCAACGCGGATGCCTTTTCCCCCTGGCCCGCGCCGTGGAACCAGCCCACCCCGACCAACCTACAGGGACTCGCGATTGCCGAAGGCACACTCGTGTCGCCCCCGGCAGGCACGCCTTCGCTCTTGGTTCACAAGGACGGGACGCTTTCGATGGCCGTCGTGGATCCGGCCGCGGACCTCCCGAACATCGACACGGCCGTCAGCGGCTTCGCGTTTTGCCTCGAGAACGGGCATCCGCTCCCATCAACCCCCGAATACAATCCCCGTACTGGCTACGGCCTCTCGGAAGACCGCCGCTGGCTCACGCTCCTCGTCATCGACGGCCGCCGCCACGCAAGCCTCGGTTGCACCAAGGAAGAGACCGGCGATTGGCTCCGGCATTTCGGCGCGCATACTGGGATTAACATGGACGGCGGCGGCTCGGCCACGCTCGCATGGTGGGACCCGGAGGACGCTGCGTGCGAAGTATTCAACCAGCCGGTGGGCAATGGGATGACCTGGCACGACAAAGACCCCGCGCTCGAAGCCGCTCACTTCCGCCCCACCGAGCGGGCAAACGGAAATAGCCTGGGCGTGTGCGTGGCGAAGCCGTGAGCGCCAAGGCGGACGGGGTTTCCCCGGAAAGGTCTGGAATGATGACGAGAGCGACGTTTGATTGCGTCGCCATGACGCGCGAAATCCGCGACCAGCTCGATCGTGAGATGGAACACATGACGCCAGAGGAACGGATTCGATTCATCCGGGAGCGGGCCGCAACGTCCCCGTCGGCACAACGCTTTATGCGGTCCGCGAGCAGCACCGTTCCATCCTCCGGCGCAAAACCCGCCGAGTGATTTCAACGCCCCCACGCAGTCGGGACGTCCGCGACACGTCGCGCGGCGCGGACGTCCTCATTTGCATGCAGATAATCGCCACTGAAGTGCGAGCGCTCGTGCCAGACGCCGGCGAAGTCCCATGCGCAACCGGCGCGGATCCCAAACCCGACCGACACGGTGGCTCGCATCGAACGGTTACGCCGGATGCCGCGCCCCAGGCTGCGGCGTCTTCCACGGTTTAATTTTTCTGAGCGCGCCGCGAAGTCCCCGTTCCGCGACTTCGGTGTCGTAGGCCGCTTGGGCACGCAGCCAATATCCGTTGGACAAACCCAGGAAGCGGCACAAGCGCAGGTCGGTGTCGGCGGTTACCGCGCGCTTTCCAGCGACGATCTCCCCGATTCGCTGGGCCGACACGCCGATTTCCTTGGCTAGGCGATACTGTGACAGCCCCATGGGCGCGAGAAATTCTTCGCGGAGCAATTCGCCGGGGGTGATGGGCGGTAATGCGGGCATGACTTGAACTCCCTAGTGGTAATCCACAATCTCCACGTCCTCGGCACCCGGCGGCGTCCAACGGAAGCAAACGCGAAATTGATCGTTCACCCGGATGCTGTGCTGCCCCGCGCGGGGGCCCTTGAGCGTCTCTAGGCGGTTACCCGGCGGTACGCGAAGATCCTCGAGCCGGGCCGCGATCTCGAGTTGTCGAATCTTGCGACGCGCCACTGTTTCAATACTCGCGAAGCGTTTGACACGTTGACCCCTCGACAGGGCCTCGGTGTCACGGCACTTGAATGACAGAATCACCCCTTGATAGTAACGCGATGCGTGACTAAGGTCAAACGAGCGTGGCACGGCGTATTACGGCATGGCGGGAAGTACGAGCCCGGAAGCGAATGATCGATTTACGATCGCCCCATGACATTCGCCAGCCTTGCTTCGGCGAAGCGATCCCCGGCCTGAAAGGCCGAAATTCCTTAAGCCCAGCGGCAACGCCCTGGGTACCGGTGACAACCATCGCGAGCGAGCTGAAAGTCCGCGATACGGCAATGCGGAAGGGACCGCGATCAGCGAAGAGTCGCGGGCCGATCATGTCGCTCCCCTTCAGGGCGCTCATTGTTTGGGGACATCCTTCTACCCCAGCCCGTTGGGCTGGGCTAAGGAATCGCGGCCCGTTGGGCCTGTACCGCGCGGCACACCGCTCACCGACGCGATCTCCGGGCCCGCGCCAGCGCATTCGATCCACCCGCAGACGGGACGTCCGCGACACGCCGTGTGTTGCGGACGTCCTCGTCTGCATGCTTGGCCTATGCCACGATGCCGGGCGCCAAAGCGGCGGCAAGCCACCGCACTCCAGAAAGGCCCGCTCGTTTGCCGCGGCCTCCTGCAAATGTCCCGGTCACGAACGCCTATTCGCGCCGGAAAAACGCCGTTCGCCCAACCCATGCCGGTCGCTTTCTGGAGTGCGGGAGCCTTGCTCCCGCGCGCGAGCGATGACTCCGTCGTCACCGCGTGGCGTTCCACACGGTGTCGCCGTCGGTGCCGTTCTCCGCGCGGCGACCCTTGTCGTCATCGAGGTCTTCGCCGACGGAGTAGAGGAGGAACCCGTCGCCTTTTCGTTCATACCGCAGGGGCTGGCCGTCGAAGACATCGACCGGGACGGCGTCTTCGTACTCGGGAACTAACGCGGCCAGGGTGTCCGGATACGCGCCATGCGCCTGCTTGTACAGGATGAGGCCGAGCGCGGTGTCGGCCACGTCGAGCCGCGCCTCCATATTCACCCACGTTGTGCTCACTCTGCTGAGATCGGGAATGGCAATCGCCGAAGTCGGGGCCAGCCCGTGGAGTGATTCGATCTCCGTGCTAATCTCCACGAACAGCGGGTGCGACTCGTAGAAGGGACGACTGGACACTCGCATGTACTTCCCGAAAATCCGAAGTACATTAAATTCGTCTATCCTATACGCGAATCGGAGGGGCTTGAGATATTTGGTTCTAATATCTTCATCTTCTCGGAAGGCATACATAAAACCATAACGCTCCGTTTCGATAGCTGCCGTGACAGCATCCCGATCTGAGGCATCCTGTAGGGCTTCCCGAAACACAGCCGCTTTAGCAGGAGAAATTGTCTCTGAATCGAACCAAATGTCCATCCCATCAACCGCAATGAAGTTTACCGCGCAAGCAATCATCGCGCTCATGAGAGTGGGTGTGTCTTCGAGATGACCGCCCAGTTCCAATATCCGCAAAAGTTGATCCATACTCTCGTCGTGACGGCCTTCGCGCAAATATATGGCTGCCCTCAATTTGAAAAGATTAGCCATGTGGCGCCAAGTCTGTAATTGTGGAATCAACGCCTTCTGCGGCCCGCGTTCCCGAATTTCCATTGCGTCCATGATCTCTTGTCCGGGCAGCGGGGGTAACTGGACGGCATACTCGACGCGATCGAGAATATCCGAAGCCTCGTCGATGATGGCCATCGCCGACTGGACATCGTTGACGGTCATCGTTTTGGGATCGTTCGCCATAATCGTCAACTTGCTAACGTTCTTACTCATGGCGTCCTCCAGGCCTCCTGGATAGGATTTGTGTATCGACACTAGAAAACCTTGAACCGAAAGGTCACTCAAGTTCTTGCCAAGGGGTACCGTCTTCTCCTCGCGTCGGCTGCGGAAATCGTCTGGGCCAAGCATTCCCCCCTCGGCCCGGATTCGCTTGTATTCCGCATCGAGCAAGCGACCGTAGTATGTGTCGAGCGCCCAGATGGTAAGGGGCACGATAACCACGACGGCGAGGACGGTGGCGCGCATAATCTTTTTCAGCCGAGAGACCTTTTTCTTCGGCTTCCAATTCTGCACCGCCTCGCCGAAATCCCGCGCCGATTGATGCCGTTTCGCCGGGTCTTTCTCGAGGGCCTTCATGCACAGCGCGTCTAGGTCCTTCTGTATGCGCGGCTCGATCTCGCGGATGGGCGCGGGCGGGTCGTTCACCACGCGGCGCAGAATGTGGCCGAGGTTCATGCCGTCGAAGGGGACGGTGCCGGTCAGGATTTCGTAGAGCACGGCGCCGAGGGAGTAGATGTCCGAGCGTTCGTCGATCTGCTCGAGCTTGCCCTCGGCCTGCTCGGGGGGCATGTAGGCGGGGGTGCCCATGGCCTGGCCGTAGGCCGTCTCGATGCTACTCCCCGAGCCTGAATCGCTGCGCATGCCGATCAGGGTCTCTTGCATTTCCTTGCCGCGTTCGTCGGCCTGGCCCTTGACCTTCGCGAGGCCCCAGTCGATGACGACGGTCTCGCCGTAGTCGCCGATCATGACGTTGGAGGGTTTGATGTCGCGGTGGATGACGTTTTTCGAGTGGGCGTAGGCGATGGCGTTGCAGAGGTCGACGAAGTGCGGGAGGAGTTTCAGCCGTTCGGCGAGGCTCCGCGCGTCGCGGATCGCCTGCGACATGGGCTTTCCCTTGATCAGCTTCATCGTGTAGTACAGCGTGCCATCGGCGCGGCGTCCTAGTTCATGCACGGGCGTGATCGATGGGTGCTCGAGTTGGCCCGTGATTTTCGCCTCGCGCAGGAAGCGCGCGGCCATTTCCTTGGAGTGACGCACGGGGGCGGGGGTCGAGCCGCCGGGCAGGTCCGGCAGGAGTTCCTTGAGCGCGATGTCCCGGTCGAGGTGTTCGTCGTGGACGAGCAGCACCCGGCCCATGCCGCCCTTGCCCTTCTCGCCGAGCACCGAGTACCGCCCGAGGGTCTCGTCGATGGCGAGAACCTCGCCCGTGGCGAAGCCGGAGAGCGAGGGCGATGGGGCCGTGTCGCGGGTGGCCGTGTCGGGGTTGTAGTCGAGGGCGCCCTGAAGCAAACACTTCGGGCACAGCCCACCCGGGGCATCCTTAGGGATGAGGCTGCCGCAGTCGGGACATACAGAATTTGGGGTCATGGTGGGTCTCCTTGGGTGTCACCCGGTTATTGCCACCGCTTACTACGGGAAATGACCCCCGAACGTTACACCATCCGGGAAATTATTTTTTGTGCTCCAGGCTTCCAGCATGCAACCCTATATATTGCAAGAGGTTGAGCAGGCTGGAAGCCTGCACCACAAAAAGCGAGTTCAGGATGCTAATGGGGTCCCATGCTCGTCGCGATGCGCTGGATAAGGTTTTTTGCGTAGGACCGGTATCGTTCGTCGAGATGGGTGTCCGTTGCGGGCAAGGCGGCGATCTGCGCGGCGTAGGGCGCGGCCTTGGCGTCGAGGTAGTCGAGGGCGTTTAGCGCCATGACCGCCGCCGTGACGTCGTCGCGCTCGATGTTCGCCAGTTCGATTAGTAACTCGGTCGCTGTCTTTGCATCGGCGCCGCTCGCGTGTGCCGCCATGGCCTCGGCGGCGGCGATACGGACGGCGGGCGACTCGTCGGAGAACATCGCGCGTAGTCGATCGCGTTGCGCGATCACCGCCGATTCTCCACGCATGAACAGCCCGAGCACGGCCCAATATCGTACCGCCGCGTTGGCATCGCCCAGGCTTGCGACCAGATCCGCCGTGCGTTCCGGCGACCCCATCGAGGCGGCGTGCGCGGTGTCCAATACCCGCTGCATGGGATATCGCGCATCGTCGTGCCCATAGTCATACGGCGTGATTTCGGCGCGGACCCGTCGTAGCTCAGGCTCTGGAACGAACGACACGTCGCGGGTCTCGATCATCTGTGCGTCGAGGACGCGGCGGAAGCGCGCCAGCGTCTCGGCGTGCGATGCATTCGTCGCGAGGTTCGTCAACTCCTCGGGGTCATTCTCGAGGTCGTAGAGTTCCTCCGGCGCCTTGGGTCCCCAAAAATACGCCTGCGCCGGCGTGAGTTTTCCTTCCTTGTACAGGGCGGACCACACCGCCGTCGTGGGCGTCATGAATTGGTATGCGATGAATTGCCCGTGGGGCCGGTGCGGCATGAAGTTGCGGACGTACACGTACCGCTCGTCGCGAGCGGCGCGTACAAGGTCGAGGCGTTCGTCCATGCGCGCGCGGGAGCCGAAGACGTATTCGGGGGCGGGGGTCTCCCCCACTCCGGCAAACACCCGGCCTTGGTAGTACGCGGGCGGCTCGATGCCGGCGAGCCGAAGCGCCGTGGGTGCAAAATCGACGAACCCCACAAGCCGGTCGCTCGATCCACCCGCCGTGTATTCCCTCGGCGCGAGATGCCGGTACTTCTCCGGGAAGTAGACGATCAGCGGGACACCCAGGCCGGTGTTCATCGCCATCCGCTTATGGCGAGGCATGCCCGAACCGTGATCGCCGAAATAGACAATGATCGTATCGCCCGCGAGCCCCGCCGCCTCGATCTCATCGAGCCGGCCGCCCAGTTCGGCGTCCATCAACGTCAGGTTGTCGTAATAGCGCGCCCAGTCGGCGCGGACTTCAAGGGTGTCGGGATGGTAACCGGGGACATGCACCTTCGCGGGATCGTGGACCAACGGACGGGATTGGCCGCGCAAGCGGCTCTCATGCGACACGATTGAATTGAAGACCGCGAAGAAGGGTTGGCCGGCCCCGCGATTCTTCCAATGGGCCTTCGTCGAGGACTCGTCCCACACGGGCGCGCCCGGATCGAGGTTGTAATCTTCCTTCGAGTTGTTCGTGCAGTAGTAGCCCTCATTCCGGAGCAACTGCGGGAAAAAGGCCATGCCCTCCGGCAGGCGCACAAGGCTGCGCATGTGTTCCGAACCCGTCGACGCGGGAACCATTCCGGAGATGATCGCGGTGCGCGACGGCGCACAAACCGGCGCGGCGGCCCAGACATTCCGATAAATCATTCCGCGCCGCGCAAGCGCATCGAGGTTGGGCGTCGTCGCATACGCATCGCCATAACACCCGAGGTCCGGCCCGTTGTCCTCGCTCGAAATCCAGAGGATGTTGGGCCGGTCTTGGGCGAAGGCAACAGGGGGGCCGAGGAACGCGGCCAGTCCAAGGGCGACAAGCATGGCGCAGGCACAAGCCCGGCAACGCCATTCAATCAATTGGATCATGAGTTACGCTCCATGGGACGCCCGTCCCGCCTTGGAACGCCCCCATTGCCCCTGGGAACTCTACCATGCGCACGGGCTAAGCATAGAAGGTCAAGGAACACTCGCCGTACTTGGCCGTGCGAAAGGCGTGCAGGCCGCCGATCGCCGACGGCATCGGGTTGCGCGTCTCGTGCTCGACAATCAAGCATCCCCCGGGCGCAAGGAGCGCGCGTTCGCCAACCGTCTCGATGAGGACCGGATAGCCGGCGAAATCGTAGGGCGGATCGGCAAAGACGACGTCGTAGTGGCCCGCGCGTTTCGCCGCGATCTTTTCGAGCGACCCGGGCAACGAAAGGCGATGGACTACGCCGCGCGTCCCCAGCCGTGTCTTCTCCAAGTTCTTCCGAATCAACGCGACGGCTGCCGGATCCGAGTCGACAAAATCCGCCGAGGCCGCGCCACGGCTGAGCGCCTCGATTCCGTTCGCCCCTGTCCCCGCGAATAGGTCGAGAAACGTGGCCCCCTCAATTCCGGGGCCAATAATGGCGAACAGCGATTCGCGGACCCGGTCCAATGTCGGACGCACCTCGCGGCCTTCAGGGGCGTAAAGAGGAACCCCCCTCGCTTGTCCGGCAATCACGCGCACTTGGAAATCCTTCGCCCGACAGCCCAAAGGCCATCTCAAACCGGCTGAAACGAACGCGGGTGGACAACTGCGAGAGCGATCCAGTCCCCGCTCTTCTCCACTGTATTAGCCGTAGGCCTACAATCGTTTGTATATCAAGGAGTTAAGAGATGCGGAAGTAGGCCAACGGACAACATTCCCGAAGGCCGACAGGGTGTGTATAATTTGTGGAAAAGCACCTAACTATCGGTGTTGCAACGGGATGCGCAAACATGCTCCTGACATAATTGATACATGGTTATCACGGCGAGTTAGTCCTCGGCCCGCTACGACGCATACCCCGGCGGCGCGGTAAATCCCCCGATAGCCTCCGCCATTTTTCCGGCGAAATCGATCGGGGTTGCGTCTTCGAGGTAAGGCCCCATGATCTGCATGTTGACCGGAAGGCCTTTCGCCGTGCGCCCGACGGGTGCCGACGTGGCGGGAAGTCCGGTCAAGGTCGCGAAGGAAATCCAGTAGAGCAGATCGGTGTAGGCGCGAGGCCCGGCGGCGGTCTCGATCACGCGGCCGAGGAACGGCGAATGATCGTGGGGGAATGCGGTCGTGAAGTTGACGGGCAGCAGGAAGAGGTCATGGCCAGTGAAGAATCGCTGCCAGACGGCGCGCGCTTCCAACTGTTCCTCGACGCCCTTGGTGTAGTCGCGCTGCGACGCCGCCGAGGCGCGCATCATGATCGGCGTGACGTTCAACGGCGACAAGCCCGTTGGGATCTTCGTGCCGGGCGGCGGTGGCGCGATAGGGGGCAAGGAGGCGATGAGGAGGTAGAGGTAGGTCTCGATCTGTTTCGCCGGATTCACGCCCTCGGGCCATCCCTCGGTGCATTGGACGCCGGCCTTCTTGAGCATCGCGATGGTGTTCGCGAGAACTTCCTTTTGCTCGGGGATGACGGGACAGATCGGATCGTCGATCACGTAGCCGACCTTGTATTCCTGCAACGATGCCCTCCGGGGCTTCGGCATTTCCCACCGATAGGCGGTGGCCTCGTCGCCATCCGGCCCGCCGAGGATCTGCATTGCGAGCATGAGGTCGGCGGCGTTTCGCGCGAGCGGTCCCGCGACGGACAAGCCGTTCTCGGTGTTGTGGGTCCCGGGCATCGGAGGGATATGCCCCGTGCGCGGGACGACGGCGATGGTCGGCTTGTGGCCGTAGACGCCGCAAAAATGGGCCGGGGTACGAATCGATCCGCCGATGTCGCTGCCGGTCTCGAGATAGGTCATGCCCGCCGCGAGCGAGGCCGCGCCTCCGCCCGTCGATCCTCCGGGAGTGCGCGTGAGGTCCCAGGGATTGTTCGTGGTCCCATAGATCTCGTTGTAGGATTGGATGTCCGAGGCCATCAGCGGGACGTTCGTCTTGCCCAGAATCACCCCGCCCGCCGCGCGCATACGCTCGACGACGGTGGCGTCACGGTCCGGCTTGTTGTCCTTCAGCACCGGGTTGCCCGCCGTCGTCGCGACGCCCTTCATCCCGAAGGTTTCCTTGATCGTAATCGGCACGCCATGGAGCGGGCCCCAAGTATCGCCCTTCGCGAGGGCCGCGTCGGCTTCCTTGGCACGGGCGCGGGCCTCGTCGAACAAGGGGACGACAATCGAATTGAGCTTGGGATTGAACTTCTCGATGCGCGCGAGAATGTGTTCGGTCAACTCGACGGAGGTCACCTCCTTGGCCTGAATCGCGCGGGCTGCTTCCGTCGCGGAGACGTATTCCAACTGCGTCGCCGCATCGGAGGCCGCGTGTGCCGGGGAGACGAGCGTGTCGTGGAGAAGGGCGGCGGAGCCGAGTAGGGCGGCGCCGGTTTTTAGGAAATTGCGGCGGTCGAGTTCGTGGGATTGCGTGGGCATGGATGATGCGCTCCGTTGTGCATGTTACGCCAGGGACTCTGCGACGATTTCCGCGATGTCTTTCACGGCGACGTCGGAACGCCCTTCCTTGTTGACGCCGTCGGTAATCATGGTCATGCAGAAGGGACAGGCCGTGGCCACGGTCGTCGCACCGGTGGCGAGGGCCTCCCGGCTGCGGTCGACGTTGACCATCGTGCCGATGCGTTCTTCCATCCACATGCGTCCGCCGCCCGCGCCGCAGCAGAAACTGTTGCGTCCGTGGCGCGGCATCTCGACGAGGTTCGACTCGCCCATTGCCTGCGCGAGTATGTTTCGCGGCGATTCGAGGATATCGTTGTAACGGCCGAGATAGCACGAATCGTGATACACGACCTTGCCGTTCGTCTTGGCCGGTTTCAGCTTGATCTTGCCGCTCTTCAAGAGGCTGTTGATCAGCTCGCCGTGATGGACGACTTCATACACGCCGCCATAGTCCGGGTATTCGTTCTGGATCGTGTTGAAACAATGCGGGCACGACGTGATGACTTTCTTCACGTTGTAGTTCTTGAAGGTCTCGACATTCGCCTGCGCCATCGTTTGCGCGAGGAGCTCGTTCCCGATGCGCTTCGCGCTGTCGCCGGAACACATCTCCTCCGAGCCGAGGATTCCGAACTTCACCCCCGCCGCCTTGAGGATTGCCGCGAGCGAGCGGCTCACCTTGATGTACCGCTGGTCGTAGGAGCCCGCGCAGCCCACGAAGAACAGGTATTCGACGTTGGGGTCCTCCGCGAGCGTCTTGATATCGAGGTCCGCGCACCACTCGCCGCGCTTTTCTTGCGGCAGGTTCCACGGGTTGGACTGGCCCTCGATGTTGCGGAGCGACAACTGCGCCTCCTCCGGGAAATCGCCCTCCATCAAGACCCGGGACTGCCGGATGCCGATCAGTTTTGTCATGGGTTGAATCTCGACGGGACAGGCCTCCTCGCAGGCGCGGCAGGTGGTGCAGGCCCAGAGCACATCCTCGCTAATCGTATCGCCGTAGAGCGCCTTCTCCGCCACGACATCCGCGCCCTTCAACAGCGCGGGGCCTTGTTTGAACAGGTAATCCTTCAGGTCGAGCACGACCTTCTTTGGGTTCAGCGGCTTGCCGGTGTTATACGCCGGGCAGGCTTCCTGGCAACGGCCGCATTCCGTACACGACATCACGTCGAGCAATTCCTTGGCCGTGAAATCGCGGATGGTCACGATCCCGAAGGACTCGGCGTCCTCTTTTTCAAGGTCGAGCTTCAGGATGCGCCCGCGGTTTTTCGGCTCGCGGAAGAAGAGGTTCGGCAGCGCCGTCACAACGTGGAGGTGCTTTGAGTAGGGGATGTAGACGAGGAAACCAAGCACGATCAGGTTGTGGATCCACTCGGCGACGTTGAAGACCAGGTGATGGGTGTCGTTCGCACTGAGGTTGATCGGCCCCGGAATGCCCGCGAGGAACCATCCCCGGACCAAGTCACTCGCTGGCGTAAAGCCGGGCCGTGGATCGACAATCCGCATCGCGTAGAACGCCAAGATCAGCGCGGCGATTAGGCTGAGGATGATCAACGCATCGATCTTGTGGTGGATGTCGCCCTCCAACCGTTTCGGTTGCAGGATAATGCGGCGATAAAACGCCACGAGCAACGCCAACAGCACCAGCCAGCCGAAGAGGTCCTCCATCGAGTTCATGAAGACCCAAATCGGGCCCATGAATGAAAAATCGAAATGCCCCGGGAGGACGCCGTTGATGAGCCCCTCGAGCGTGCCGTAGGTCAGCACGAAGAAACCCCAGAAGATGATGAAATGGCCCCAGCCCGAGGGCGTGCGGACCACGAGCGACTGCCCGAAGCCCTTGACCGCGAGGTCCATGATCCGCCGCGGCAACGCATCGAGCCCGAGCGTCCCTTGGCCGAGGTTCACCAGCCGGTAGATCAGCCAGAGCCGATTGAAGAACACCGCGTGCGCCCCGACAATCAGCGCTATCAACGCCAGATTACTAATCGACATGAATCGCCTTCTCCGCTTGGCCCGTCGCCGGGACCGATCCGAGCCGGTCTCCGCAAAGTTATTGCGGTCCGGCGAACGAGCATTCAATCAAAATCGGCCCCGCCAAACAAGTCCGCGCATCGATCGATGCAGGAGGCGCTTGCGATAAGTGCCCGTGGAGCGATAGAATACGCGGCTTCGTGGGCGGTTAGCTCAGTTGGTTAGAGTACTTGGTTTACACCCAAGGGGTCGCAGGTTCGAGCCCTGCACCGCCCACCAATTCTACGTATCGACGGCCAGTGACTCGCGATTTCGGGTCACTGGCCTCCTTTTTTGTCTGGGAGTATCGTGGACAACAGCCACACGATAAGATTCGGGGTGGCCGGGTATCGATTTTTCCGCGTCCCGGCATGGTTCCTCATGCTCCCCCCAAGTTGTCCAGTAGCATCTCCAGCACCCGGTTCATCCCCGCCGCCGCATCGATGCCCGCGCGAATCTCCGCCACGGACTGGACGTACGGCCCGGGTGTCATCTCGTGCAAGAACTCCTCGAGCAAATAGTCGACACTGGCGGGGGTCGATTCGGGGTGAAACTGCACGCCCAGCGCTCGCCCGCCAAACGCCGCCATCTGGTGCGCGCAGGCCTCGCTTCCGCCCAATAGCGTCGCGCCCCCCGGCAACTCGAATGCGTCGAAGTGCCAGTGAAACGCCATGAACGTACCCGGCACTCCCCTCATGAGCGGAGACTCCGCCGCCCCCGGCGCCAGCGTCACCGGGTGCCATCCGATCTCCGCGTGCGGACTGCGCACGACCCGCGCCCCATGCGCGTCCGCCAGCAATTGCGCCCCGAGACAAATCCCGAGCACGGGCCGACCCCGCCCAAGCGCCTCGCGCAACGCCCGCTTCTCCGCCGCCAGCCACGGGTGCCTCGCCTCATCGTAAATATTCATCGCGCCCCCGAGGAGCACCAGCAGGTCATAGTCGTCCGCCCTCGGCGGCGTCTCCCCCGCATGCAGCCGCGTCCCCGCCAGCGCACGCCCCCGCGCCCGCGCCCAAGCCTCGACATGGCAGGGCCCCTCCAGCGGTTCATGCTGGAGATAATGGACACGCATCCCGTCCCCCGCTTCCTCCTCGAAGTGGGGGAGAGGCGCCCCCTCCGGACTCGTTGCGCGAATCTTCGTGCCCTTGCTCATCGGCGTCTCCCAGTCCCCTCCCTACAGTAATTCCAACAACAAGATCGTACACAATTTTCGCGATCCAGCCGTAGGGGCAGACCCGCGTGTCTGCCCTCCCTTCGCGAGCATCCCGGCGATCCGCCGTGGCCCCGGCGTCCCGTCCGTGATGAGGCGTGCCGATCAACGCCAATCACGGCCGGGGCAATGAGGCCGCGGCAACATCTCGCCGCAGGGAACCCCCTACCTTGCCTCGGTACTTTCTACGAAAAAAAAAGAAATTGAAAAAATTGATTTTTCTCGCTATCCATGATTAAGATATTTCTCGAGTGGCCGGAACAATGGCCAAACTTCCACAAAAGACGCGAGGCGCACGGCGGGCATGAGAACTGTCGGCGCTATTGGCGCGGAGGGCCTGCCCTCCGTCTTGTCCTACGTCTTGTCCTCCGTAGCCTTGGCGAAGGAGGAAGCTTCAGCGAAGGAGGGTGGGCGCGATGCATTCGATTCGACATGCGTGCAAGGACGTATGGGCGATCCAGTTATTCGCCGCCACGCCCGCCAAGAGACACAGCCACGCGGCGCAACCAAGTCCCCCTTGCGAAGACAATCCAACCCAGGGTAGAACAGACAATCCTGTCTGTTCATTTGTAAGCACCCCTGAATCCAAGGAAACAGACAGGAGTGTCTGTCCTACCTTTCCCGGCGCCGCCGCGGCACACACCAAGAAACTGGGCCATACGCGCGGGGCGGGGCGCGCAAAGCGGCGGCAAGCC
>CANKTP010000092.1 GCA_947486375.1 Candidatus Hydrogenedentota bacterium
CGGTGCAGCCGGTCGGGTAGAACTCGCCGGCCTCGGTCACGTGGACGCCGATCTTCTCGTCCGCGCCCAGTAGCCGCAGGATGTCCTGGTTGTACCTCGTGTTTTTTATCGCCGGGTATCCGGGCGACCACCTCGTGCCCACGGATTTTCCGTTGTAGCCGAGCCGGTGCCGGAGTTCCTGGTGCAGGTACTCGGCCATGTCCTCGGCGATGCGGTCGGAAAGCCCCTGGAGGAACAGACGGGACTCCGAGTCGTTCTCCTCGGCGAAGCGTTTGAGTTGTTCGTCCACCTGCGGGCCCGTGGACGATATCTGGATGCCGATGGCGTCGGGCGTGCCGCCGTTCGCTGGGCGGAAATATTGCGCCGAGCAGACGGTGTCTTCCTTGCCGGAACCGATGACGCGATCGAAACGGAACCGCCCGACGACTTTCGACGAGTCGTCCGGGTCGTGTACGACGACTTCGTCGCCTTCGCGGTGGCAGGGATAGACTGCGATCACGCCCTGGGGCTTTAACCACCCATTCTTCTCCGCCTTCTCCGTCCACTCGAGGAACAAACGTTCCAGTTCGGCCTCGTCGACGCCTTGGCCGGCGCGCTTCGTCGCGCCGCCGAACCGCCAGTTCAGCGAATAGAGATTGCGCTTGTCGATATGGGGACGGAACGCGGTGAGGGGGACCTCGATCCGTTCCGGTCGAATCCACGGCGACGGCGGCAGGGTGTACGCCTCGAAGCCGACTTTCCGTTCGGGCAGCGTGCGCAGCAATTCGCTGTCCTCGCGGGCGCGGCGTTCGGCGCGCTCGAAGCGGCCGATCAGCTTAGCCTTGTTTTGGTCGAGCACCTTCGCCACGTCGCGTCCGCCAAGCAGTTCGTTCATGACGTTGACACCGTCCATCGCCGTCGGGCAATAGAAGACATTCTTGCGCATCGTGTCGGTATCGTCCGACCCGGCCATGGCGACATAGGCCGCGTGACGGTCGCTCACGGGGGCGCCGCCGACGAGGACAACGGTGTTATCGAGGCCCTGTTCGCGCATCATTTTCGAGACCGTGATCATGTGGTTCGAAGTCTGGACGAGCAGCGCGGACATGCCGATGGCGTCGGCCTTGTATTCCTTCGCCGCGTCGATGTAGGCCTGCAACGGCGTCATCACGCCGAGGTCGATCACGCGGTAGCCGTAGTTCTCGAAGAGGGTCTTCGCGAGGTCCTTCCCGATCGAGTGGACGTCCTGGTAGACCGTGCCGAGAATGATCACGCCCTTGTATTCGATCTTCGAGTGAATGTCGACGCCCGACCTGACGTGCATGTAGGTCTCGAGGAAACCCATGACCTGCTTCATCACGTCGGCGGATTTCAAGAGATGGGGGAGAGACACATCGCCCTGCGCGAAGCCGTCGCCGAGTTCCTTCATCGCCTTCATCAGGTAGTTGTTGATGAAGAGGAGCGGCTCGTGCGTCGCGACGATCTTCGCCGCCTGGAGCACGATGCGGTCGGAGTAGGGATAGGCGTGTCCATCCACCTCGACGTGGCCGTTCTCGCGTTCCTTGGAGCCGTCGACGATTTTCCGGCAGATGGCCTCCTCGATGGGCAGGTCGTCGTAGCTGGTCCGTTTCGTCGAGACATGGCCCTGCTTGCGTTCGGCGATCCCTTCGAGTTCCTCGAAGGCCTCCATGTCGCGTTCGAGAATCGCGCGGAGCGCGAGGGCATAGTCGTGCGGATCGAGATCGCTCACGAACACGTAGTGATTCGGATTGACGATGGCGGCGTCGAGGCCGCGCTTCCGGCCCTCGTCGAGCCACACGGAGGTCAACACCTTGCGCATGTACGGTTTCTTCGCGAGGCCGTTCGTCAGGTTGCCGACGCCGCAGGTGGTGCGAAGGTCCGGGTGAATCGCCTTGATGAGCGGGATGGACTCGAGCGACTCGAGCGCGAAGTTCATCGCGGGGTCCGATTCGCTCCCGAGCGGAAAGACGTTCATGTCGATGAAGATGCGGCCCGGCGCGACGCCATGCCGCCCCGCGTTCTCGACGATCTTTCGCGCGAGGTCTTCCTTCTCCGCGCGCGTCGCCGCCGGCCCCTTGGGTCCCGCGGCAAGGCCGACATAAATCGGGTTGTGCTCGTTCGTGGCCGCAATGACGGCGTCGATCTTGGTCACGCCCGGCTCCACGTCCTCGAGCGACATCGAGTTGACGATGGGCCGCCCCGGGTACATCTTGATCGCCTCGCGCAGCGTATCAACGCCAAACGAGTCGAGGCACATCGCCCCGGCGAAATCCGTCGTCTGGCGATGCACCACATCCTTCAGCGTCTCCGTCGTGTCGACGAGGTTCGAGTCCATGCACACGTCGATGACGTTCAGGCCGAGGTCGACGATCTGTTCGTGGACGACTTCCTCGAGCGCCCCGTGGTCGATGCCGCCCTCGCGCTCGACCGCCTCGCGCACCTTCTGCGATCCGCGCACGTTGAGCCGCTCGCCGATCATGATCAACGTGCGGCTTCCGTCAAGCAAGATCGCGTTTTGTGGCCCAGAGACATAAAGTCCCGGTTCCGGCGTGCGGATCATGGGCTTCACACCGCGCACGCGCTCGACAATCGCCCGGATATGCGCGGGGGTCGTCCCGCAACATCCGCCGACGATATTGACGCCGTACTCGATGACGAACTTCGCGATGTGTTCCGCCATGGCCTCCGGCGTGAACTTGAACACCGTCACGCCATTCTCCGATACCGGGATGCCCGCGTTCGGGATGACGGAGATCGGCAGATGACAATAGCGCGCGATTTTCTGCACCGTCTTCGTCATCAGGTCCGGCCCAATGCTGCAATTGATGCCGAAAGTGTCGATGCCGATACCCTCGAGCGTCACGAGCGCGGCGTGGATGTCCGTGTTGAAAATCTGCATCTTCGAGAACTGGTCGACCGTGACCTGCGCCATGATCGGCAGGCGGACGCCCGCCTCATGCATCGCACGGATGCCCCCCGCCACGGCCGCCTTCACCTCGAGGATGTCCTGCTGCGTCTCGTAAAGGAGCACGTCCGCGCCGCCCTCGACGAGGCCGCGTACCTGGTGATAGAAATTCTCGGCGACCTCGTCATAGGTCGAGCGCCGCAGGTTCGCGTCCGTGCTCGACAACACCCGGTTCGACGGCCCGATGGACCCGGCGACAAACAGCGGGCGTCCATCGTAGTCCGGCTCGGCGCGGTAGCGTTCCCGCGCGGCGCACGCGATCTCCGCGCTACGCCGGCTCAGGGCATAGGCAATCTCGTCATACCCCGCCGTGAGAATGTCGAGGCCATGGGGGAGCGGCTTAAACCGGGCAAGGTCAATTCCCCCGAAGTCATACTCCGACAACCGGAACGGCGAGGCCCCAAACGTATTCGTCTCGACCACGTTCGCCCCCGCCCGGAAATACTCGAGGTGAATCCGCTCGATGTCCTCCGGCCGCGAAAACGTCAACAGGTCCCCCAACATGCGGAAATCCGCCCCGCCGAAGTCCCCGTCGACCAGGTCGAGCGACTGAATCATCGTCCCCATCGCCCCATCCAGCACGATGATCTGCGACTTTAATGCTTCGAGAAAGTTCACGCTTGGTTCCCGTCGTTTCCTGCCCGGATTTGGCCCGCATTGTACTCGTTAATTCTGGTTACGGGCAAAGAATTTCCGTTACTTCCCTCATGTATGCATATGCAGTGAAGCACGGGCTCGTAGTAGGGCAGGGAGATAAGCGGAGCACAGGCTCGTAGCCTGGCACATGGCAAAGCGGCGTGCGGCGTGCGTGCAATCCGCTCGCCCCCCTCCCGCGTAAGTCTCCCTCCGGAAGGGGTTCGAGAGGGAAACGGTTATCGTTTCCACCGCCAGAATCGTCCCACGGACTCGGCAACGGCCTCGAGCAGTTCCGCGGTCCGGCGCTTGGACTCGTCGAGGCCGATGGGGCCCGGCGCGATGCAGAACGCGGCGTCGATCCCATGCTCGTACACATGGCGGTATCCCTCGCCCAAGACCCCTGCCAAGGCCACAACCGGCACGCCGGCCGCCTTCGCCATCCGGGCTACGCCGACCGGGGTCTTGCCGTGGATGGACTGTGCATCGATCTTGCCTTCCCCG
Source organism: Candidatus Hydrogenedentota bacterium (assembly GCA_947486375.1). Lineage (GTDB taxonomy): Bacteria > Hydrogenedentota > Hydrogenedentia > Hydrogenedentales > CANKTP01. Next base: position 4,103 of record CANKTP010000092.1, read on the forward strand.
GTAATCACGAGGTCGGCGCCGCGGAGGGCCTCGGCCAACCCCACCGCCTCGGCCACCAATTCGACGCCCGGTCGAAGCCGGGCGCCTGCGAACGCCACCATGCCCGCGCCCAGGCCACCCGCCGCGCCCGCCCCGGGAATCTCCGAAACCGATATGCCGAGGTGTTTCTCGATCTCTTCCCCGAAGTGCGCAAGGGCCTCGTCGAGACGTCCAACCATTTCCGGCGAGGCCCCCTTTTGCGGACCATAGATTTGGGAGGCGCCGTCGGGCCCGGCCAACGGGTTGTTTACGTCGCACGCCACCAGGACCTCCACTTCGTCAAGCGCCGCAAGGCGGCGCGACCCGTCGATGCGAGAGAGGCCGGCCAACGCCAGCCCCCCGCGTTCCAACTCCCGGTCATCGGAGTCGCGCAAGGACCACCCCAACGCCTGCGCCATGCCAGCACCGCCATCGTTTGTCGCACTTCCGCCGATACCAAGGACGATCCGCCTTGCCCCGGCCTCGACCGCATGGCGAATTAGTTCGCCCGTCCCGAAGGTGCTCGCCTTCCCAGGATCCCTGTTCTCAATCGGCGCCAAGCTTAGTCCGGAGGCCGAGGCCATCTCGATTATGGCGGTTGAACCGGCATCGATCACGGCGTAATGGGCGCGGACAGGGCTTCCCAATGGACCGGTGACCCATGCGTCCCGCACGATGCCGCCAGTGGCCGCAGACACGACGGCGACGGTACCCTCTCCTCCATCGGCCATCGGGATGCAGACGATTTCCGAGTCCGGCAAGGCCAGACGCAATCCTCGTTCAATCGCGCGGCCCACCTCTGCGGCAGGGAGAGCTTCCTTGAACGAGTCCGGAGCCACCACAATTCGCATTCGCCCGGGTATCCTTCGAGTTCCGTTGAACCGTGCCAAAGATAAGGATCATAACACCCGGCCAAAGGGCGCTCGCTTGTGCCAGACCCCGCACATTGTTGGGCCGGGCCGCGCGCCACCGGGACCGCGCCCGGTTCCCGATTTGTTATGATCTCCCGCATGATACGCCATGGATTGGATCGCGCCGTGGACTTGCTCGCCGTGGGCGCGGGCCCCTCCGTGCTCGTAGCGTTGCGCGAGGCAAAGCGCGCCGGACTCGATGCCGTGGCGATCGACAAGGGCCCTATCTGCGGCGCGCTCGTCCAACACCCGACGTACATGCGATGGTTCTCGACGGCGGAAAAGCTCGAGCTCTCGGGTTTCCCGCTCTTGATTTCGGAGAAAAATCCGACCCGGCGCGAGTACCTCAAGTATTGCCATGCGTACGTGCGCCATTTCGGCCTGCGTATCGTGACGTATCACGACGTGACCGATATCGCCCGGGAGGAATCCTTCTTTTCCGTGACGGGGCGGGACATGTTTGGGCGCGAGTACACCTGGCGCGCGCGCAACGTGATCCTCGGGACCGGTTTCTACGACTCGCCCCGGCTGCTCGGCGTTCCCGGCGAGGACCTCCCGAAGGTCTCGCATCGGTATACGGAGACGCATTACTACGCCGGACACGACGTGATGATCGTCGGCGCGGGGAGCTCGGCCGCCGAGACCGCCCTCGAATTATGGCGCGACGGCGCTCGGGTGACCGTGGCGATGCGCAGCGACCGGTTCCACACGAAGTATTGGATCGAGCCCGACATCGAGAACCGGATTAAGGAAGGGTCGATCGCGTGCCATCGCCGCGTCGCTGTCCAGGAAATCCGGCCCGACGACGTGGTGCTTCGGCACGAGTCGGGCCGCGAGGTCGCGGTAGCGAACGATTTCGTGCTCGCCATGACGGGATACGAACCCGACACGGCCTTGCTTCGTCGATTGGGCGCCATTGTCGATCCGGTTTCCAAACGCCCCGAACTCTCGGAGGCTTTCGAGACTACGGTCCCCGGCTTGTATGTGGCCGGGACGTTATGCGCCGGGGTCGAGTCGAATGAAATCTTCATCGAGAACAGCCGCGATCACGGACCGCGCATTGTCGAGCACATCGCCGTCCGTCGGAATCCGGCGCGACCGGTTATCGACGCGTCGCCGCCTCCAGTCCCCGGTCCCGTGGCGTCGTGATACCTCGCTGGCACTTGATCGAGGGCGAGGCGGGATGCGCCTATGCGCGCGATCGCGGGTGCGTTGCCGTTATCGTCGATGCGCTCCGCGCCAGCGCGACGGCGGCCATGCTGATCGATGGGGGCGCCACGGAGATTTGGGTCGTGCGGGACGTCGGCGAGGCCTTGCGGGCTCGCGACGCCTGCCCCGGTGCGCTGCTCTACGGCGAACGCGGCGGCCTGCCGCCCGAAGGGTTTGACCACGGCAACAGTCCGCGCGAGGCCATTCATGCGGCGGGTAGACCGGTGATCTTCACCACGACGAACGGCGCGCTGCGGCTCGTCCAGGCCTGGGGCGCGCATGCTATTTACGTTGGCACGACTGTGAACGCCCTGGCGGTGGCCATGGCGGCGCGTTCGCACGATCGCGAGGTGGCCCTCATTCCGGCGGGATCGACCGAGAATCCCGATTGCGTGGCACAGGAGGATTGGGTCGCGGCAACGGAAATCGCGCAATTCGCGGAGGCGCCGATCGGCGAGGGGGCGCTGCAATTCAGGGAATGGCGGCACCTCATGGAATTGGACGGTATTCCCAAACTCTTCGAGACCGCGTCCCACGCCGTGACTCTACGCGGGATTGGGCTCGGGGGCGACGTCGAGTTTTGCGCCCGAGTCAACGTCACGCACGCTGTCCCGGTTGCGACGGCCCGGAACGAATTCGGGATCGTCCTCAATTCGGACTCGTAACAAACCCGCTGTGATTCGTCAGCGCGCGGAGGCCTTCATCGCGCTCGCCGGGACCTTGCGGAACTTCTCCTGGCGGCGGCTCAACACAGCGCGCTCGGCGCGGGGACCCGGGCGTTCCTGCCCACGACCCAGCAATTCGAGTAGGTCGGTCGCGGTCACGATCCCCGCGACTTTGTCGCCGACCATGATCGGGAGACACCCAATGCCCCGGCCCCGCAATAAGTTTGCGGCCTGCCGGATCGTCGTGTCGGATTTCGCCGTCACAACTTGGGGGGTCATCACCTCGGACACCCGCTTGTTCTTGCGAACGCCTGTTCCCGCGCGTCCGCCCAAATCGCGTTCGGATACGACGCCGACCACCGCGCGATTCTCCATTACCACGAGGTGTTTGATTTCCTCGATGGCCATCCTATCCCACGCGGCTTGCGCGCTCTCCGCCGCGTCGATGGTCTTTACCCCGGTGCTCATAATCTCGTCCAGTCTCATGGCTTCATCCTCTCGCCGGTGTGGCGCCGTGCCGGGGCTTGATGCCGGGGCACCGAATGAGGATTTCATGGCAATTATCGTACCACTTGCGCTTGAGCGTCACATGCCCGTAGATCGCCCGAATCCGTGCGCAATTGCGTCATCAGGGAAGCTGGGGCGCTACATTCTTGAGCATCGAATGAACGCTTATGCGCAGCTACAGTTTATCGTATGCGGTCGCCCGTTTCAGGCGTCGTCCGATCTCGTTGGCGTAGCGGACCCCGAGAGTGGCGGAGTTCTCCTTTGCCCATTCGGTAAGTCGAATAGAGCCAACTGGCGGGGTGTCTACGTAGAGAAGTCCGTCCATGAGCCCGCCGATTTCCTCCCGCGTGAGGGCAATGTCGCCGGTAAACCGGTCGACGATCCGGCTTACGGCCAAGCCAAACCAGGCGGGAACAGATACGATGGGGCGGCGTACGCCGATGGCCTCGGCGACGGCGGCCACCATTTCCCGGTACGTGAAGGTTGCCGGCCCGATCGCGTTGACCACGGTGTTTTCGTTTCCCAGGGCGTGCTCGATGGCGAGGTCCGCGAAGTCCTCGACGTGGATCGGCTGTACACGGTATTTGCCGTCACCGAATACGCCGAACATGGGCAGGCGGCGCAGCATCCATGCGATGTTGTTTACCAAGATGTCGGCCCCCCCGAAAAGCACCGCGGGGCGCAGGATGGCGTGGGAAACCCCGGTATCGCGCAGGGCCTCTTCAACCTCTGCCTTGCCGCGGAAGTATTCGTAGGGCGAATCGGGCGAAGGATTGGTGATGCTCACGTGGACGATGCGACCGACACCCGCGTCCTTGGCCGCGTTGAACAACGTCCGGCTATTGCGGATGGCCCCGGCGAAATTGAAATGCCGGTAGTTAAAGCGGACCCAATAGGTGTTGTATAGCACCGAAGCCCCGCGAAGCGATTCGACAAGGGCGGAGGGATTGGCGAAGTCCAGCGGATAGGCGCGTACCTGTTCGCCAAAGGGATTCGCGCGGCCGGCCGAATTGGTCACGGTGGCGACGGGGAGACCGCGGTCGAGAAGGCGCTGGGCAATGTATTTCCCGGTGTAGCCGTAGGCACCCGTGACCACGTGTGTGCCGGGGACGATGGGTGGGTGCATGGGGAGCGCTCCGGTGTGGGATGCGGGTTTATTATCGATTGGAAGGGGGAGACTCGGGTGAGGATGGCCTGCCGTTTCTTTCGGGCGTGTTCACCAAGGACTCGCGAAAGGCCGGATCCCCGAGGGTACGGTTGAATATCTCGCGGCGTTCGGAGGCGAACTGATGGCGGATGTATCGCATGTCTAGCACGGCGCAGTAGACGGAGACGAGAATAATGACGGCGAAGGCCAGCCAGTAGAGGATCTGAAATATACCGGATCGGACGGGGGCGACATCGCCCGGGCTTCGGGACGTAAGGAGGGTCACGGCGTGGAGGACGGACTCTCGAAGAAGTCCCGAGGTCGCCGCATAGTAGGCCATGAAGCCGGCGGCCAGGATGCATGCCGCCCCGGCGGCGCGCCAGTGCCGCTGGCCGAGAATCCCCTGCCCGGGCGGCGGCGCCGGGTTATCTATCGATCGGGAACCCAAACGCGCTCCTCGTACCTTTCGCCGGACGCACCGGTCACCACGCGCGTAACGTAATGACCGTATTGTACCGTAGACGAAGGGGGCGCGGAAACGGGGGCGCTGGAGGTTCGGGGCGCGGCTTGCCGGTCGCGTTCATCTTGGCCGCGGGCGTATCCACGATCGCCGGCCCGATGGACGGAGTCGCCCGCCAACGCGCCAATGAGGGCACCGGTGCCGGCGCCGATGAGGGCCCCTTCACCCTGATGGCCCGATTGGTGTCCGGCGACCGCGCCAAGACCCGCGCCAAGGAGTCCGCCGAGGACGGCGCCGTCGGTTGCTTCCCTCGTGGCGCATCCCGCTAGGGCAATTACGGCCAGGATCAACGTGGCCCCGGATTGGATTAGGCGGCTCATGAAAATTCTCCCCGGCGGGCGATTCGCCCGCGCTCGATTGATGTGTCACCGTCTTGACACGGCTCGCCCAATCCAGACGCGGCGTCGCCACGAATATTCATCCGTTCCCGGGAATCGATTGAACTTCCGAACCCGCGCCCGTATATTAGGGGGGAGGCAAGTTATCGGTTACCGGAGATCGTGCGAAATGCCGTTGCCCGCGCTACGCGCCATAGACACCTATCCGATCCATCTCGAGGGCAAAACCTACGTTTGCCTGAGCGATCCCTCGGGTGTTGCCGACGAACAGGTCGTACTCAATCCCTTGGCCTACTATATCGCGACAATGTTGACCGGGACTTCGGAGGCGGACGAGATCGCAGCCGAATGCACGCGGCAGTATTCGTCGATTCGCCTGACGCCGGGGGAAATCCGGGATCTAGTGCAACACCTTGACACCAAGGGATTTCTGTTGACAGAGTCCTTCGACGCCCGGCGCGCCCAGTTCTTGGATGGATTTCGCCAAGCGACGACTCGGGCCGCCCATTTTGCGGGCCGCTCTTACCCGGAGGACCCGGCGGAATTATCGCGCTTCTTGGACGGCCAATTTACCCGGGAAGGAGGACCCGGCCCCCTGCCGACTGAACCGGGCGTCGGCGAACCCTTGAAGGGCCTCGTGGTCCCGCATATCGACTATCACCGGGGGGGGCATATCTACGCCCACGGATACCGGAGGATGTACCTGCACGGAAGGCCGGATACCGTATTCGTGTTCGGGGTGGCGCATATGGCGCAGCCCGCGCCGTTCATCCTGACGCGGAAGCATTTCGAGACGCCGCTGGGTTTAATCGAGACCGACCAGGAAGCGATGGATCGTCTCGAAACCGCCTGCGCCGTGGACCCCTACGAATACGAGTGGGTCCAGCGAACCGAGCACTCGATCGAGTTCCATGCCGTGATGCTCGCCCATCTGTACGGCCCCAATATAAAAATCGTCCCCATCCTTTGCTCCATGTTCCCGGACGCGCCCGCCGAAGACCCGGACATTTGCCGCTTCCTGGAAGTATGCCGGGACATCATCGCGGGCGACGAAAGGGCCTGCACGGTAATCGCCTCCGCCGACTTGGCGCACGTGGGGAAACGTTTCGGCGATGGTTTTGACATCGACGAGGCGGCGGTCGAGCGCGTGGCGGCGCGCGACGAAGAGGATCTGGCCCACGTGGAAACCCTGTCTGCGGAGCCCTTTTTCGATTCGGTGATGAAGGACAGGAATCGGCGGCGGGTGTGCGGGATCAATTGCATCTACTCGGCCCTGAAGTCGATTGACGGCAGGGCGCGGCGGGGCGAACGGCTTCACTACGACTACGCGCACGATCTTGCGGGCGGTATCGTGTCGTTTATCAGCATGGCGCTGGATTAGACCGGGCCGCATGTATCAAGGCAAAAAAGTGGTCGTGGTCATGCCGGCGTATAACGCCGCGCAGACGTTGCAAAAGACCCACGACGAGGTCATGGCCCAAGGCGTGGTGGACAGCGTTATCTTGGTCGATGACGCGAGCTCGGACGGCACGGCGGACATCGCGCGCACCCTCAAGCATACGTCTGTGTTTCGCCACGAGCGGAACAAGGGCTATGGCGGCAACCAAAAGACTTGTTACCGGCTCGCCCTCGACGAGGGGGCCGATATCGTCATCATGGTCCACCCGGACTACCAATACACGCCGCTGTTAATCCCGGCGATGGCGTCGATCATCGCGAACGGGCTATACCACTGCGTCCTCGGTTCGCGAATCCTCGGGGGGCATGCCCTCGGCGGCGGGATGCCCGCGTGGAAATACCTCGCGAACCGCGTGCTGACCCTGGCCGAGAACGTGCTCCTCGGGGCGAAACTTTCCGAGTACCACACGGGCTACCGGGCGTTTTCGCGGGAAATCATCGAGACGCTCGCGTTGGACCGGAATTCCGACGATTTCGTGTTCGACAACCAGATGCTGGCCCAGATTGTATGGCACGGGTTTACCATTGCCGAGGTGACCTGCCCGACGAAGTATTTTGCCGAGGCCTCGAGCATCAACTTTCGCCGCAGCATGACCTACGGCTTCGGGTGCCTTCACACGGCGCTCACGTTCCGCCTGTGCAAGATGGGCCTCATGTCTCATCCCCGGTTTCCGCGCCGCCCATGAAGCATGCGAACGAGAAGCGGTTCGAAGATTTCTTCGAGGAACGGAAATATGTGGTCCTCAAGAATTATCTGTACAACTACCTTCTCCGCCGCCGCGCCGTGGGCCGGGCCGTCGATGAGCACGGCCCCGGCCTCGTCCTCGAGATCGGCAGCGGGCTTTCCCCGATGATCACGGGGCGCGACGACGTGGTGTACTCCGAGCTGTCCTTTCGCGCCCTGAAAACGCTGAAAGCGGGCGGCGGGCGCGGCCACCATGTGGTCGCGGACGGAACGCGGCTCCCTTTTCGGGATGGGGCGTTTCGCCAGGCCGTTTGTTCCGAGGTGCTGGAACATGTCGAGGACCACGAGACCGCGCTCGCCGAGCTTGCCCGGGTACTCGCGCCGGGCGGCCACGCCTGCATCACCGTGCCGCACCGCCAGTTTTATTTCGCGGCGGACGACCGTTTCGTGGGGCATTTCCGGCGATATGAGCGCGCCCAAGTCGAGGCGATGCTCGATTCGGCCGGGCTGCGGCTGGGGAACGTCTCGAAGGTGCTGGGGCCTCTCGAAAAGGTCACGATGTTCTCGACGGTCATGATGTTCTCGCTGATCCAGCGAATCGGGGGCGGCGGAGACGGGCGCACCGGCGGCGCGTTGGCGGTGGCGATTGCGCCGTTGTTCAAATGCTTCAACCGGGGCTACGCGATCCTGGCCCGGATGGACGCCGCCCTCATGCCGGTCTCCCTGGCCACGGTGCTGCTGTTTAGCTCGATTAAAGGCGACGGCGCGAAAAGAATGAACGCACCCTGATTTCGCCCGGACGAGTCTTCGGATTTCGTCGCACGAGTTTCGCTTGGCTTATCGCGGCGGCCGCCAGGCGCCCTTCGCGGCCCAGATGTAGAAACGCCCCTGCGGCGAGGTGCCGCACCCGGGGAACTCGAAATCGTGGATGAGGTCGAACTTCGGCGAGAAATAGGCGGTCCAGTCGGCCTTCAATCTGTCCGCGTTCTTGGCGGGACACGCTTGGACCACCACGTAGTCCATTAGTTCCACCGCCTTGTCCAATTCTTCCCTTGGCGGCACGGCCTTGACGATTCGGGGGTCGTCCCAGGCGAATTGGAAAGGGAGCGGGAGCACTGGGAGGTCTGGCGCCCAGCGTTGGACACTCAATAGGTTTTCGCCGGGCGCGAAGAACGGATAATAGGACTCGATGGCCCCGTTGTGAGCATTCGAGAATTCGCGCCACGCCGCGACGTTCGCCCGTTTGGTCTTGCGATGGACCAAGTCCTTTGCGATGACGGTCCACGTCTCGATGCCCGGGTTGATCCCCCGATAGGGAGGAAAGCACGCATAGGTGTCGACGATCGGGGTCGCGAGGGTCGTTGCGAACAGTAACACGGGTTGCCTTCCCTGCAACCACATCCCGTTTCCGGGGCCTCCCACGTCGTAGGTTATCTTGGGCAACGCCCATTGAATCGAAGTCTTCTCGTTGTCCCCGTAGGTCATGAATGCGAACTGTACACCCAGCACGCAAAGGAGGGCCGAGGTCAGGGCGATTCGGGCCTTCCGGTTGGGCACTTCCAGCACGGCTATCGCGGCGAGGATTCCGAAGGCCGGCAAGGCCGCGGATCCGTAACGAGGGTGTGTCATGGTGACAAAGAACGCGAGCAATAACCACGAACCCAACGCCCAGCACGTCACCAGCATCATCGGGCCACGGCAACGAAACTTGATCGCGATAACGGCAACCCCGGCCGCGCTGGCCGCGAGCAGGGTAAAGAGGAGGCCAAAATTGTTTGCGAGAATCAATGTTGCGCCGAGGTCGGGAAAGGCGCCGGGGACCGAAAATGCCCCGCCGCCCTGCGGGTGTTCGGTCTGCCACTTGTGAAGGCCGCCTGCATTTTTGAGATACCACCACGCGGGCGCGAGGAAGGCCATCGAGGCGGCGACGATGAAGTTCCACGCGATCCCGCCGGCGGCCGCGGTATCCACACCCTTGTTTTTCCGGAAAGGCAAATGCGGCAGCAAGGCCGAGCCGAGCGTCCACAGCCAGGGGATGGCGATAAAGAACAGTCCATACGGCTTGGCCAGCATCGACATTCCCGTGAGGAGGCCGCTGAGCCAACTCCAGCCGGTATGCGCAAATCCCCGGGACTTGACCAAGGCGAACATGGCCCAGACGAGAAACGGCACCATAAGGAAATCTAGCGAGTAGAAGCGCGAGAATGCGTATAGGCCCGGAACCAGGCTCACGACGGCCGTACACACGAGCGCGCGCCAAGGCGGATAGAAGGTCGTGGAAAACAGGAACGTCCCGAGGAGGGTCGCAGCGAAAAAGATCGTGGCCGAGAAAACCATCGTATCGGGATTGGGACCGAACCAGTGGAGGACATAGGCCCCGATGATCATGAGGAGCGGGGGCCGCGGCAGGCCGCCGTGCGCGCCTTCCTCGTCTTCGAGGTTAAACCGGGCGATTCGCTCCAAGACACTGGCATCCGGATCGCCAAAAATGGCGTCCCACACGCTCCAGCTCTCCTTGATCATCACATACTCGTCGCGAACGAGCGGGTGATGATCGACGCTGAGCCAGTATAGATTCGAGAATACGTGGAACCCAATCAGCCCGGCGAGGCCCGCCCAGGGGTATAGGAATCCCCAACTTTTGGCTGGCGGCTTGGGAGAGTTTTCGGTCATCCTAATTTCCCCAGCGAGCATGTCGGGCCGCATATTTCCCCGCAGCGGATGAGTCAGGCAAAATCGAGGACTCCGTTTACCAGCGCGTTGATGAATCGGCCTACGAGCGGGAGCCGGCTGATGGTGACGTCGGCGGCCTGGTCGACGGCCGCCTCGAGTTGATGCGGCCCCGGCGCGGGACTGCCCACGCCAACCGGCACCATCGTAAACGAGACGCCGCCGCACGTCAATTCTGCTGGACACGCCGAGGGGCGCCGGGTTACTCGATTCCCAATTCCCGCGCGAGGTCAAGCACGGTGAAGCGATTGCGGATGTACCGGGCGCGTAATACGGCGTCGCGGTAGACCTCCGGCGGAACAGTCAGGTCCTCGGGCCGGACAGGCCCCCCGGATGCGGCGATGGCGTCTTCGACCGCCGAAGGGGGCAAAAGATCGCCTTTGCATTCCTCGCGCAACGATGGTAGGAGGTCGCGAAACCGGGACAATTCCGACGCGAGGGCCTCGGGCGTCAACCGCTTTTCGGCCCATTGGGCTTGAACTTCCGGCGCGATTGGACCCCAATCCGCGTCGATGCAGGCGCGTATCGATTCTTCGGAGGGTTGCGAATCGGCCAAGGCATGGATGTCGATCCGCGCGGGGTCCAGCGCAAGGATGCGCTCCCACAATCCAAGGCAGTGGATCGTCGCGACGCCCACCTGGGTACCGTGCAGATCGTGCGGGCTGCCGTCGAGGGCGGCCTTCATGTCGATAAAGTGGGAGATAAGGTGCTCGCCCCCGCTGGCGGGCGCGGACGATCCCGCCAGGACCATCGAGAAGCCGCTCAGCATCAGGGCCTCGAGCACGGTCTTGTACGCGCCGCGATCTCCCCGGCCCACGAGCGGCGCCGCATGCAAGACGCTCTCCGTCGTGGTGTCGAAAAACTCGCGCGGGCGTTCGCAGAAGTAACCGCCGCGAAGCCGGTGCGCCACGCGCCAATCGGTCGACGAGGAACTCTTGCTCAGGAAATCGGCGATGCCCGCGGCCGTCATCCGCGCGGGCGCCGTGGCGCAGACATCGGGATCGGCGAAGATGCCCTCGGCGGGCTGGCACGGGAGCGTCCGCTTGAGGCCGTTGACCTTCACCGCGACGATGCCCGAGGTGTAGCCGTTCATCGAGGCGGCGGTCGGGTAGAGCAGGACGGGCCGCTGCAATTTGTCCCCCGCGTATTTCGCGAGATCGCCCAGCGAACCGGAACCGATGGCGACAAGAAAATCGCATCCCCCGGCGGCGGCGCGGACTTCCTCGCCGAGCGCGGTGGTGGCATCGATGGGGTCATTCCCATAGACCTTTTCGGTGATTCGTTTCCCGGCGGAGGCCAATGCGGACAACACGGCGTCGCCGCCCACGGCCCGGGTGTTTTCGTCGGACAGCACGAATGCATGGGGGCCGCAATGTGCGCGGGCGTATTCGGCGAGGTCCCGGTGCGCGCCGGGGGCCACGACGCAGGCGCGGATCGGTAGGCTGTGCGTGGCGCCGCAGGGGCAGGCGAATGAGGTACCGAGGCTATGCCAGCCGAGTTTGTCCATGCTCCTCCTTGAAGAGCGGAATCCTTAGGGCCGCAAGTTCAACGCGCCCAGCACGCTGCTTGTGGCGCGGGATTGGTTCAGCACGTAGAAGTGAACGCCGGGGACGCCTGCGCGAAGCAGTTCGTCGACCTGCCGCGTGGCGAAATCGACGCCGGCTTGGTATTGGCCCTCGTCGTCGCCCGCGACGCGTTCGAAGGTCTCCGTCAAGGCCGCAGGCAGGCTTGCCCCGCACATCGAGGTGATTCGCTTGATCTGGCCGAAGTTCGTGACCGGCATGATGCCCGGCACGACCGGCACGGAAACGCCCATCGCCGCGCAGCGATCGCGGAAGCGAAAGAAATCGGTGTTGGAATAGAACAGTTGCGTCACGATGGCATCCGCCCCGGCGTCGACCTTGCGCTTGAGGTTGTCCAAATCCGCCTCGGGGCTGAGGGCCTCGGGGTGGGTCTCGGGATATCCCGCCGCCACGATGCCGAACCGGGGAAACTCGGCGCGAAGGAATGCGATCAACTCCGACGCGTACTGGAATCCACCCTCGACCGGCACGAACGAGCCCTGGCCCCCCGGGGCATCGCCGCGCAACGCGACCACGTGCGCAATGCCCTGCGCCTCGGCCCGCTGCAAGTACGCCCGCAACTCATTGGCCGTAGCGCCGACGCAGGTCAGGTGCGTCGCCAGTGGCGCCGGCGTCAACTCCCGCACCAGCGCCAAGGTCGACAGCGTCTTGTCCCGCGTGCTGCCCCCCGCGCCGTAGGTACAGGTGATAAAGTCCGGCCGGAATTCGATCAACTTCCGCAGGTGTTCCGCCAGCATGACCATCCCCGCATCCGTCTTCGGGGGAAACAATTCATATGACAACACAAAGGGATTCTTGGAGTAC
>CANKTP010000093.1 GCA_947486375.1 Candidatus Hydrogenedentota bacterium
CAAAGGGTAGTGCCGCATCCGGCCTCACCAAGATCGAGCCCGAGATGCTCATCGTTGCGGTGTCAACAACAGACACTGTGTCCGCGTTGGACTCCGCCACGTAGAGCCGCGCGCCGTCGCCTGACAGGACGAGGTCGGATGGATGCAGACCGGTGGGGACTTCGCGCTCGAGCGTGCGCGCATCGAGATTCAACACCGATATCGTCCCGCTCGACGCCACGCCCCGTTCATCGACCAAGGCGGGGGTCCCGGAAGAATCCGCGCTTCGTTCGCCATCGGTGGGACGCCGTCCACCCCAATTGGATACGTACGCGACCTTCCCATCCGCGGACGGGACGACATCGAAGGGGGCCACGCCGGTGGGAATCTCGGCCAATATCGCGGCGTTTTCGAGGGCGACGACTGCCAGCGAGTTGTTACGAGATAGACAGACATAGGCGAGTCCGCGTTGTTCGTCGAGCGCGACCCCGGTTGGGTACGACTCGTCCTTTCCCTTGGGGCCGGGAAACGAGAATGTCCGTGCCCATTCGAGTTTTCCGCCGGGCTTCGTGATCGCTTCCCGGAGTTCGTTGCCAGCGGTCGTCGCATAAACTCGATCGCCATCGGCGGACACGGCGATTCCGTGCATAGATCCGCCTGTGTCATCGCCGAAGGGGAGTTCCTGCAGGAGCGTCATGGTCGCTGTATCGAATACGGCCAGCCCGCGATTGTCCTTGGCGTACAAGCGTTTCGCATCGGGCGAGAGCGCCACGTCCACCGGGCGTCCGGCGTATTCGACGGTGTCTCCGGCCGGGCGAATGAGCTGGCGGGTTGGCGTGAGGAAACTCGATTCGCCCAGCGGCCCAACATGTTCCGCGCGGTACGCACAGCCGCCGCAAATAAACAAAAGGCACGCTGCAATGAACGACTTCATGAAAATCCCTTCCCGCGGGTCTTGATCTATTTTAACCGGGCAAAGTCACTGGCCTCGCTATCGCCGTGGGCACGGCCTGGCAATTAATCCATTCCGAATCGCCGTCCTCGTAGTGTTCCTTCTTCCAGATGGGGAGGCGGAGCTTCGTCTCGTCGATGATATAGCGGCAGGCATCGAACGCCGCCCCGCGATGTCCGGCGCTGACACCCACCCACACGGCCATATCGCCGAGCCGGAGATGGCCGGTACGGTGTATGCATACGGCCCCGGCAATGGCAAAACGCTCCCGCGCCTCCGCCAGGATTCGTTCGCCTTCCTTGACGGCGACCGCGTCGTATCCTTCGTATTCGAGCGACACCACGGCGCGGCCTTCATTTCTATTTCTGACCCAGCCCTCGAAGGTTACGCACGCCCCGGCCGCGGGTTCGCGCAATGCGGCGTGATGGATGGACGGGTCAATCGGGACCGCGCTGATGGAAAACATGATCGACCTCGTCCGGGAAATAGCGTCGCGTGATTCATGGGTATTCCCAAGGATATCGAACGGCGTCCCGTTTGTCGAAATCATCCGCCCGCGACCGGCGGGATAAACACCACCGCGTCCCCATCCGACAAGGCATGGTCCCACGGTTGGAACTCCTCGTTGATTACCACCTTGAGCCGGTCCGCAGGGAGCGAAAAACCGTGGGTGCCGCGCAATGCGTTGTACAACCCCAAGGCCGTGGCCTCCGTGGTCTCGATAGTTTCCCCGGAGCAGCCGCGTTCCTCGCGCAGGATGGCGAAATAGGCGACATGGACAGTCATGGGGGGACTCATTCCGGGGAGGTTCCGCGCGATGATTTCAGCGTCCCGGATACGCGCGCGTAACCTTCGGGCGTATCCACGCTTTGCAGCAGGGAGGTGTCCGCGGCGTGGATTTTTTTCACGGACGGGGCCTCGAGTGCCGAACGCAGGCTGGACCGGCCCTGGGCCATGTGAGCAAACAACAACCGGAACGTCTTCGGCTCGTATATTCCGCACAGCGGCTCCGGGGCATCGTCAGCGCCAAGGAATACAGTCGCGGTACGAAACGGGTTTCGCTCTTGAAGGAGTTGTCCCAGTAGTTGTTTGTCCACCAAGGGCATGTCGCACGCCAGCACCAACCACGCCGCCCCGGGGTGTGCAATCATGGCCGACAACACCCCGCCCATCGGCCCGAACCCGAGGAACCGATCCCGTATCGGCCCGGCATCATGGCCCGCGACCGCAAAATCCTGATCGGGTCTCATCGACACGGCGACGCGGGAACAGCATCCCCGCAGCAGATTCACGGCGCGCGTTAGTTGGGGTTGTCCGTCGTATTCCACGAGCGCCTTCTCCGAGCCCATGCGCTTTGCCTCGCCGCCCGCCAGCACCAATCCGTACAAAGGAACGCCCCGGGCGAGTCCCTTGAGGTATTCGATCAACCGCTGGGCAAGCAGGGCAATTTGGTCCAACGCAAAATAGGGCGCATCCGGGGGAAGTATCGGACACGCCTTCCGTTCCCCCACGTAAGCCACAACGGGCCCCGATGTGGGAGGAGGAGGGGCATCGCCGAGGAGGACAATCGCCGGGCGAGGGGAATCCGGCGAGTCCTCGACCACGAACACCAAATCGAGGTCGGCCATCGCGGCGAAAAGACCGTCTCCGGCGAGGACCCTCGGAACGGCGAGCACGTACTGTTCGGTCGTCGTGACCAGGCGTGCGATGTGCGCGGAAGTGGAGCGTCCCGACGCGGCCAAGGGGCGGGCGACGATCCCGGCATGCATGTCGAAGGAAACGAACCGGGCGAGCTCGAGCGCGAGGTCCTCGCCGATACGCCCGGTGGGATCGCAGACGGCGATCTCGAAGGGGTTGAAAACGAACGCGCCGGGGGCCGGCTCAGTCGCGCGCGTGGTAGTCACTCTTGCCGCCCCGTTTCTCGACGAGCCGCGTCTCCTTGATCACGATGTCGTGAGACACGCCCTTGCACATGTCATAGATCGTGAGCGCCGCAATGCTCGCGCCGGTCAGGGCCTCCATCTCGACGCCCGTCTTGTGGGTGACGGCCGTGTAACAATCGATGACCACCTCGCGGTTGCGCTTGAGCCGGATGCGAATCTGGCAGTCATCCATCCCGATCGGATGGCACAGCGGGATGAGCTCGCTGGTCTTCTTTGCGGCCATCACCCCCGCGATGATCGCAGTCTGGAATACCGGTCCCTTCTTCGAGTGGATGTCGTCGTCCTTGAACAGGACCGCCACTTCCCGGGGCAACGCCACTATGCACTGCGCGTGCGCCTTGCGCCGCGTGACCGCCTTGTGGCCCACGTCCACCATCGACGGCCGGTTGTCGTCACCCACATGCGACAGCATCTATCCCCCTATGTGATACATCTCGACCTTCGGAGTCGAAGTGCCGTAGTCCGTCATCGAGGCCCGCAGTTCCGAATAACGGTCGTCGCGCCCCGTCCAGATGGCCGCGACCCGGCGGCCAAGGTCCTCGTCATTCTCCCCGGCGCGCAATGGACCTCGAAGATCGTGGCCGGACCCCGCGAAAAGACACGTGTAGAACTTCCCTTCCGCCGACAATCGCGCCCGGGTACAGTCGCCGCAAAACGGGGCCGTGACCGACGATATCACCCCGATCTCGCCCGGTCCGTCCTCGAAGAGGTGCCGCTCCGCGACTTCACCGCGATAGTTCCGCCCGGCAGGCCGCAAAGGCATTTCCGCGTGAATCGTCTCCACTATCTCTCGCGCGGGAACTACGTGGTCGAGACGCCATCCATTCCGATTGCCCACATCCATATACTCGATGAAACGCACGATGATGTCCCGTTCAAGAAAATAACGAACCAACTCCACTATCGTGTGCTCGTTCACGCCCCGTTGAACGACCGCGTTGACCTTGATGTTTTTCATCCCGGCTTCGCGTGCAGCCTCAATGCCGTCAAGCACCACGCCGGCATTCACGCCCCGTCCATTCATCTTCCCCACAACATCATCGTCCAACGAATCGATGCTTACCGTGACCCGATTGAGCCCCGCTTCGGCCAAGGCGCGCGCGTGCCGCCGTAAAAGAAGGCCATTGGTGGTAAGGGCGACATCCTCGACCCCGGCGATGGCACGCACCCGCCCGACCAGTTGTGGAATATCACGCCGTAACAGGGGCTCGCCGCCGGTAATTCGAATCTTCGTTACCCCGAACGCGACGAATGCCCGGGTAATCCGTTCGATCTCGTCAAATGTCAGGAGCTCCGATTCCGGCAAAAACTTGTAGCGTTCCCCATAGGTCTCCTGGGGCATGCAGTAGGTACACCGCAAGTTGCAGTTGTCGATCACCGAGATGCGAAGGTCCCGGATCGGGCGATTCAGGGTGTCCCGGATGTCGCGATGAATGGGGGAGGGGGTCACGATTCGATTTGATCCCGATGAACGTTGATCGGAATGATACACGATTCATCGCGTCCCGGCATCCCATCGATCACGGGTACGTTCCAATTCTCCCTTCGCGCGCGCCAACCCCGCGACGAATCGAACGTCTCTCCCTGTTCTCCTTCGCACAGTCCGTGTCCCTCAGACACCCAATATCTCGCCCTCTCAGGATGCAATCACAGGCCCCGAAATGCAATAATCGAGCCTTGGGGACCTAACTCGGATTGAAGGTAGATGTTTTTCGGACGTTCCAAAGAGGCAACAAAGCAAGACAAAGCCATGCCGTCGGCGCGCCCGGCGTCTCAGCCCGTGCCCGCGAAGGCCACCGTTCCGGTCCGTCCGCAGCAACGCGACAGCTCCGCCCCCCTCGTCCTCATCGGCCAGCTATTGGTCGAGGCCAATCTCGTCAACCGCGACCAATTGGATTGCGCCCTCGTACAGCAAAAGGCCACCGGGAAAAAGCTGGTGGAAACCATGATCGAGATGGGCTTCTTTACACAGCAAACCTTCAATAACCTTATGGCCCGGCAACCCGGGATTGCGAGCCTCGATCTCAATAACTACAAGGTGCCGAAGGACCTCGTCGATTTGATCCCGGCCGAGTTCGCCGCGCAACACCAGGTATTTCCCATCGACAAGCTCGGGCGCCTCTTCACCGTGGGCATGGACTGTCCGCTGGACAAGTCCACGATCGCGCATCTCGAATCGGTCACCGGACTCCGCGTGAAACCCATCCTCTGCTCTTCCGAGGACATTAGCTCCTCGATCAAGCAATACTACAAGGAACCCGCCAAGGCATGACCCCCGACTTGATACTTCCGTTACTTATGCGATGGACCCACATCGGCTCCGCCATCGTCGCCGTGGGCGGCAGCGTGTTCCTGTTCTTCGTCATGCGGCCGGCCCTCAGCGGCGCACTGAATGCCGAATCGCGCGCGGATTTCGAGTCGCGAATAATGAAGCGCTGGAAACTCCTGTTCCATCCGCTCATCCTGCTCTTCCTCGTCAGCGGCTTCTATAATTTTTTCGTCGTCACCGCTCCCGTGCATAAAGGTCAGGGCGAATACCACATGCTCTTCGGCATCAAGTTCCTGCTCGCCCTCGTAATGTTCGGCAGCGGAATCATCGCAACCTCGACCAAGAAATGGTCCGAGAAGATGCGCGACGGAAACCTCATCTGGTGGGTATTGCTTGCCAGCTCCGCCGCGACGGTCATGGTGGGCGGCGTCATGAAGTTGCTGCCACAGGCTGCGGCGAACTAAGCCGTCTCCGTGGCGTCCTTGAGGGCCGGTTTCCCGGCCTCAATCTCGGCCTCCGCCGCATATGCGGGCACCGGCACCTCGACGTGCTTCGTCTCCGCCCACTCGAGGAATTGCTTGACCCGGTAGAACACGTCCTCCGACCCCGCCCCGTTGATGATTCCGTGTCGGTCGCGCTGGAAAATCGTCAGTTCCTTCAGCGGCGTCCCAATCTTCTCGAATATCTGCGGGCCGCTGTCCGGGTGTACCACGTGATCATGCGACGCCTGGATCACCAGCGACGGGACGAGGATGTTCGCCAGCTGCGCCTCCGTCGCGACCATCGCTTTGTTCAATTCCGCGACCCCACGAAGGGGGTTCCGCCGGTAATTGATGTGCGCGTTCTCGGGGTTGTTCGTCACGAAGTCCCATTCTTGCTTCCCGGCATGGAACACCTTGAGCAGGCTGTTCATCGAGGTAATCGTCGGGGCGAACTTCGCCGCATAGCTCTGGAGTTTGAGCGGCGCGTTGATCGAGAACACCGCCTGCACCTTCTCCCGCTTCATCGCCGCGCCCATCAACGCGAGGCACCCGCCCGTCGAGAAGCCCCCAAGGATGATATGATCCGTCAGCGTCTTGATGATCACGTAGCCCCGGTTCAGCGACTCGTACCATTCCTCCCATTTCGTGCGCGCCAAATCTTCCGGGGCCGTCCCGTGTCCCTTTAACCGGACCCCGTACACCGCATACCCCTGCGCGAAGAGATACTCGGCCAGCGCGCGGACCTCGAGCGGGGCCGCCATGTACCCGTGGACCAGCACGACCCCCGCCCTGTAATTGTCCGGGACCATCAGGAACGGGCGCCCGACATCCATGTGATGGCTGTCGTCCGCGCGATACTCGGTATAGTCCTTCTCGAACAGGTCGTAGTCCTTCTCAAAGAAAATTTTCCGGATGCGCTTCGACATGTCCTCGCGCGGCATGTCGAGCGTTTTCTTGACCATGTCGACGAACCCGTCGAGTGGCTCGACCTCGTTCGCAATCACATGCGTCGTTTCCATCGACCGGACGGTTTGAAAATCGGGGTTCATCCGCTTCGATCCCGGCAGCCGCACATAGTCCTCGCCGTATCGGCGGATGATCTTCTCCTTGATGCACAGCTCCATGAAATCGCGGAACTTCGGGCTCGGGTCCTCGTACAACACGTCCCGGTACGTTTCCTCGAGCAGTTTGTGCAGGCGGAAACGTCCCAACTTGCGGAGCTCATGCACGATGAGGTAAATTCGGTTCCGGTAGGCCCGTTCCGTGAACGGCTGGTGCCCCTGGTGGCGGATGATCGTGGCGAATATGTGATCGTAATTCACCCGCGTCATCTCGTAAATCTTCCGCATATAGCGGATCATCATCTCCTCCGCCGGCGCGCTGAACAACGGTTTCAGGTCGACGTCCAGCTCATCGTGGTCCAAACCGCACGCCATCAACTCCGCGAATTCCGGCGCCTCGAGGTACTCGCCCACGTCGATGGGGTCCCCCAGCGTGATGTCGAGGTCCGTGCCCTTCGAGAGAAACGTCCCCTCGAGCGAGAGTTCCTCGACCGCCCGCTCGCTCATCTCCGTCTTCATCAGGCTCCGCGCGATGTTCAGCACCGCGTTCTCCCGCGCCCGGATCGGGAAATAGGTGATGTTCACGGGAATGATGACCGTCCGCTTCGCGAGCGCCTCCTCGGGATTCTCCAGGGCGAACCGTTCCTTCAGGCGCGCCACTTCCTCCGCGTCGCCCCGATCGATCACGCACCGAAGCTTCCGCCGGTAAAACTCCGCGTGCAACGCCAGCACCGCCGCGCCCTTGTGCGGGGGACGCCGCTGGTCCCGGGTGAATACGCTGAACGTCCCCGCCGGGTCGATCACCTTCTTGTCCTTCACCATCAGCCCCTCCGGGAAAATGATCCACGGATGGTCCCCCTTCAACAGGGAATGCGTCACCATCTTGTCCCGGTCCGGGTCCTTCGTCGAGACCGTCCCCATGCTCCGCAAGAATTCCCCGATGCGCCCCACAAACAACTCCGCCGCCGCCATCGACCACACCTCGAGCCCGGTGTGTTTGTTGATCTCGTACGGGAGCAGGAGCGTCTCGAGCCGCGTGAAATGGTTTACGACAAAGACAATCGCCATGTCCTTCTCGATCACGCCGATATTGTGCGTACGCACATCCGCCTTGATCAGCTTCGTCGCCAGCCCCAATGCCCACTTCGTGGTGGTAAACGCAAATGACGACATGGCTTGGCCCGTCTCCCGGAGTCCGGGGAATCCTCCCCGCTATCCGGTAACACCATAGCCCAACCGGACATACACGCGCAATGGCCACGCTCGCAAACGGCCTTCGCTCCCGAAAGCGGCATGGGCATCTTGCCCATGTGCCATGGAAAATCCTCCCGACAAACGGAAGCAAACCCCCGGTTGCTCAAAACCCCAATCCCTTATCACCTTCGCACCCCCGTTCGCCCAACGCCGTCGCCCTCGTCAGGTGCCATTTTCCCCGCAGCGATTCGGGCGCGATGCCCCATGCCTATAATTCCCCCCGCGCCGGCACGCGCGATCAACATCGCCGTATGTCGAAACAGGTATTTCTACATTCCTGTATGAAATGATTCCATTCCCATACAATGCTGTCCACGCACTGAACCAACATGTTCATGCTCGCTCCTGCAATTCCAATCCCATTTTGGGTAATTTCACTCGAATATGATCCCAAAACCCGCGCCCGCATACATTGGCACATTTCATGCTCTTTCCTTGCCACGGTCGATCCAGTCCGGTGTGGAGGCTCAGATTTCGCGTCTCTATCGGGCTTCAAAATAAGAAGTGGTAATTCCGGCAATATTCGGGTATACTCACTGATTCTCGCTTCTTCCCGACCGCTGTTGTTGCCGAATCAGTTCGCGACAATTGAATCGAGTGCCCGGGCTCGTATTCCCCCTCTCCATGCCCGGTTGGTTTTCGTTTTTCCCCGAATCGTAAGGTCCTCGCGTGCGGTGTGCCGTGCCTTGGACAGGAACGGAGTGCATGAAAATCCTGATGCTTGGCTGGGAGTATCCGCCGCATATCGCGGGGGGACTCGGCACCGCGTGCGAAGGGCTCACGCGGGGGCTGGCACGGCTGGGAATCGACGTGACCTTCGTGGTGCCGCGCCTTCATGGGGGCGAGGACGCGGGGCACATGACGCTGACCGACCCGTATCAGGGCGGTCGCTCATGGACAGAGCTAGAATACGGCGACATATCGTGGGACGAGGAACATTTGCAGCGGTTGGGCATCGAGGCTTTCTTGATGCCCTACTGGACCGAAATTGAATACAAGGAACGGCTCGAAAGCGTACGCCACGCCGCGAGCGTCTTGACCGGCGCCAACGTCCACGTGGAGCCGCCCCCGGTGGCCCCCTCTGGCAGGGCGCATTATGGCCGTGACATCTTCGACGAGGTCGCACGCTATGCGCGCAACACCGTCGCCCGCGTCGCCGGCCTTGAGTTCGACGTGATCCATGCCCACGACTGGATGACCTACCCCGCGGGCATTGCACTGGCCGAATTGACCGGCAAGCCCCTCGTCGCGCACGTACACAGCCTCGAATACGACCGCAGCGGGACCCACGTCAACCAGCGGATCCACCAAGTCGAGCGCGCCGGGCTGCACCGGGCCAACGCAGTGATCGCGGTGAGCCACTACACCAAGAGCGTCATTCACCGGGAACACGGCGTACCCCTCGACAAAATCCACGCGGTCCACAACGGGATATACCCCGCGCGCGCCATCGAGCAATACCGGGCCGGGCACCCCGAGGCCCCGCAACACAAAGTCGTGCTGTTCTTGGGACGCATCACCTTCCAAAAAGGCCCCGACTATTTCGTGCGGGCCGCCGCGAAGGTGGTGCCCCACGTTCCCGGCGTCGTCTTCGTCATGGCCGGCTCGGGCGACATGAAAGGCCGCATGATGGAACTTGCGGAGACGCTGGGGATATTGGAGCATTTCGAGTTCCCCGGGTTTCTCCGGGGCAAGGAAGTGGAGGAGATGTACAACTTGGCCGACCTATACGTCATGCCCTCGGTGTCCGAGCCCTTCGGGATTTCCGCGCTCGAGGCCATCAATTTCGACGTGCCCACCCTGATCTCCAAGCAATCCGGCGTCGCCGAGGTCGTCGGCAACAGCCTGAAGTTCGATTTCTGGGACGTCGACCGCCTCGCGGATTTGATGATTAACGGGTTGATACACGAGGAGCTTCGGGCGGACATGACCGCGATGGCGAAGCTCGAGTTAAAAAATGTGCGTTGGGACGCCTCCGCGTCGAAAACGCTTGAAGTCTACAGCGGCATATTGCACTAGGGAGGGCGAAACCATGTCGTCGGTTTGTTTTTATTTCCAGGTCCACCAGCCGTGGCGGCTGCGGAAGTTCTCGTATTTCGACACCTCGGCCTCGCTCGATTATTTCGACGACGCCAAGAACGGCGAAATCCTGCGCAAGGTCGCATCCAAGTGCTACCTCCCTGCGAACCGCCTGATGCTCGAGCTCATCGAAAAACACAAGGGCGCCTTCCGCATCGCATACTCGATCAGCGGGACCGCGCTCGATCAATTCGAGCGCTATTCGCCGGAAACCCTCGAGTCGTTCAAGCGCCTCGCCGAGACCGGCTGCGTCGAGTTCCTCGGCGAGACCTACTACCACTCCCTCGCCGCCGTCTACGACGAGGCCGAGTTCCGCGCCCAAGTCCGCCTCCACAGCGACGCCATCTTCCGCCACTTCGGGAAGATCCCGGTCGTGTTCCGTAACACCGAGTTGATCTACAACGACGCCATCGGCCGCATGGTCTCCAAGCTCGGCTACAAGGCCATGGTCGCCGAGGGCGCCGACGACATCCTCGATTGGCGCAGCCCGAATTTTGTCTACTCCGTCCCCGGCGCCGACATGTCACTCCTGTTGAAAAACTATCGCCTGTCCGACGACATCGCCTTCCGCTTCTCCAACCGCGGCTGGGAGGAATTCCCCTTGACTGCGGACAAATTCTCCAAGTGGGTCCACGCCATCAGCGGCGGCGGCGACACCCTCAACCTGTTCATGGACTACGAAACATTCGGCGAACACCAATGGGAAGAGACGGGTGTATTCGAGTTCATGCGCCACCTTCCCGATGAAGTGCTCAAGCACCCCCACTGGGATTTCAAGACTCCGTCGGAGGTAGTCTCGACCTATCCCCGCGTCGCCGACATGCCTTTCGAGCGCCTTACCTCCTGGGCCGACGTCGACCGCGACCTCACCGCCTGGCGCGGAAACGCCATGCAGAACAAGGCCCTCGACGCCATCTACGCGCTCGGGGCCCAAGTGCGCGCGCTGGCCGATCCCGAGATCACGCGGACCTGGCGCATGCTCCAGACCTCGGACCATTTCTACTACATGTGTACCAAGTGGTTCGCCGATGGCGACGTGCATGCGTACTTCAGCCCCTACGAAAGTCCCTACGACGCCTTCGTGACCTATAAGAACGTCATGAAGGATTTTCGCCTCGCCATCGAGCGGGCCGCAAAGTCGCGCATTGTTCCCGTTCTCTACGTCGACTCCGCGCCCGCAACCGGACTCGCTTTCTCGGCCTGACCGCCGGGAATGCACGCGAGGCGTCGACGGTCGCGGGACGGTCGCGTCTCGTCCGTGTTCGAGCCAGCATTGACGCGCGACCGAACTTGAATCGTACTCGCCCGGTTTCTAGAATGGCGTCATTCCGGCGCGAGGAATAGGCTATCGGTCGCCCCATCGGGCGCCGAAACATACTGCGGCCGGGTGCGTGAGGCTATTCGACACATGAACGAGACACCGCCGGATTCCACCGCGTCCGGTATCCGGGCGCAGCCCTTTGCCCCGACGGCCGATCCCGCCTTCTACTTCGCCGCCCAGGCCCACAACGCATGCCTGCAACGCATTCGGGCAGGCATCGACGCCCGCGAGGGAGTCGCCGTGGTCCTCGGGGGTTACGGTACCGGCAAGACGATGCTCCTTCGGGAACTCGCCGCGGAGCTCGCCCGCAGCCCGTCCAAGTATTGCGTCGCCGTCCTTGGCGCCCCAATGCCGTCCTGGTCGAGCTTCGAGCTCCTCGAGGCGATCGTGGTTCAGTTCGGCCTGGATCCCGGCCCGAAGACGTTCGTGGCCTACATGGATGCGCTGAATCGGTTCCTGATCGGGAACCGGGACCGTGTCGTCACGCTTCTGGTCGACGACGCGCAGAATCTCAACAAACGCGGCCAGCTCGAAATGCTGCGGCTCGCCCAGAACCTCGAGGACGCACAGCACAAGTTGCTCAACATCGTCCTCTTCGCCCAGCTCGATTGGACCGCCGTGCTCAAGGCCGCCCCCGGCTTCGCCCAATGCATCACCGCCTCGCAGGTGCTCGAACCGTTCCCGTCGGCCGAGGTCAAGCCCTTCATCGAGCACAGGCTCAAAAAGGCCGGTGCCTCGACCGGTGCCCCGACATTCGACGACGGCGCGATTGCAATGATCCAAGCCTACGCCGAGGGAAACCCCAGGCGAATCGTGACGCTTTGCCGGAATGCCCTCGCCCTCGCGGAACAGTCCAATACCCGTCGTATCGGCCAGCCAATCGTCCTCCAGGCGATCGAGTCCGTCAGCCTCCTGGAACCCGAGCGCAAGGAACGCGCCACAGTCGCGGCCCTGCTCGCGGCAAACCCCCAATCGACCGCACTCAACAACCCTGCCGTGGGAGCGGCAAAGCCCACCGTCCCCGCAGGAGCCGCTCTCGCGACCGCCCCGGCAGCCAAGTCGCTCAACAAGGACAAAAAGGCCAACGAAATGCTCCTCCGCGCCGCCCGCGCCAGGCAGTCATCTTCGTAGGGGCGGACCTGCGTGTCCGCCCTGCCTGCGCGCCGAGAATAAACAATCCCCCCCGCATTGTTACAATCCCGAATGCCTCACCTCGTGATAAAATCCCCTGTTGCCCTAACCCGGCGAATTTGCCTCGCCGGCCTCGTGGCCGTCGGCGCCGTGTCCGCGCAGGAACCGCCCGCCGCGCAATCCGATCAAACCGCCAACACGGAGACCATCCCCTTGACGACCCACGCCGGGGCGAAACACACCAACCGCCTCGCGGACGAGACCAGCCCCTATCTGCTCCAACACGCCCACAATCCCGTCGATTGGTACCCTTGGGGCGAGGAAGCGCTGGCAAAGGCAAAGGCCGAGAACAAGCCCATCTTCCTGTCCGTCGGTTACTCGGCCTGCCACTGGTGCCACGTCATGGAACGCGAATCCTTCGAGAACGAGGACGTCGCCGCCGTCATGAACGCGCACTTCGTATGCATCAAGGTCGACCGCGAAGAACGCCCCGACATCGACGAAATCTACATGACCGCGGTACAGGCCATGACCGGGAGTGGGGGATGGCCCATGTCGGTCTGGCTCACGCCCAATCTCAAACCCTTCTACGGCGGCACCTATTACCCGCCCGACAGCGCCTACGGACGCCCCGGATTCAAGGCCGTGCTCCAACACATCGCAAAAATCTGGGTCGAGCGGCAGGACGACGTTCACAAGACCGCGGCGGAGATGACCGCGCACATGGAGTCCCTCCTCGCCGGCCGCATCGAAGGCGGCGGTGATCTAACACCCGAGTTGCTGACGGCGGCGGCGGACAGCCTCGCCGGCAGCTTCGATGCAACGGACGGCGGCTTTGGCGACGCGCCCAAGTTTCCCAGCGCGCCGAGCATCGAGATGTTGTTACGCGAGCATTCGCGGACAGGCGACGAATCCCAATTGCACATGGCCACGTTCACGCTGGACAAGATGGCCCTCGGCGGTATTTACGATCACCTCGGCGGCGGTTTCGCCCGCTATTCCGTCGACGCCCAATGGCTGGTGCCGCATTTCGAGAAAATGCTCTACGACAACGCCCAACTCGCCATCGCGTACGTCGACGCCTGGCAGGTCACGCGCGATCCCTTCTACCGCCGCGTCGTCGAGGAAACGCTCGATTACATCCTGCGCGACATGACCGATGAGGGCGGAGGATTCCATTGCGCCGAGGACGCCGACAGCGAGGGCGAGGAGGGCAAGTTCTATCTCTGGGCCCACGATGAAATCCTCGCCGAGTTGGGTAACGACGACGGTGCGTTCTTTTGCGACTACTACAACATCGAGCCCGCCGGAAATTTTTCGTCGCACGAGCCCTACCATCGC
Organism: Candidatus Hydrogenedentota bacterium; assembly: GCA_947486375.1. Lineage (GTDB taxonomy): Bacteria > Hydrogenedentota > Hydrogenedentia > Hydrogenedentales > CANKTP01. The sequence continues at coordinate 13,813 of CANKTP010000093.1, forward strand.
GGCAAGAACATCCTGCACATGAGCGTGCCCATGGAAGCCTTCGCCCAAGCCCACGGCGAAACGCCGAAGAAGGTGCTTGCGCGCTTGGAGCCGCTGCGTAAGCGCCTGCTGGACCTTCGCTCAAAACGCATCCGCCCCGGCCTCGACGACAAAGTGCTGACCGCATGGAATGCGCTGATGATTTCCGCGTTCTGCCGCGCACACCAAGCCTTCGGCGAGGAACGCTATCGCGCTGCAGCCGTCCGCGCGGCGGAATTCATCCTCGCGAAGATGACCAACGAAAAAGGCGAACTGCTACGCACTCACCGCAAAGGCGAGAGCCGTTTGCCCGCGTATCTCGAAGACTATTCCTACTTTATCGTTGCGTTGGTCGATCTTTATGAGACAACCTTCGACGTCAAATACCTGAAGGATGCCGAGCGTCTCGCGGGCCTGATGATGACGAAATTCTGGGACGCCGAACACCGCGCGTTCTACTTCACCTCGGACGATCACACGAACCTGCTCGTCCGCACCAAACCCACCTACGACGGCGCGACGCCCTCCGGCAGCTCGATGGCCGCCGTCGGGCTCCTGCGCCTCGCGAAATTGACCGACAACAAGGCCCACTACGACACCGCCATCGCGCTACTAAAAGCGAACTTCCCCTACCTCAGCCGCGCCCCGCGCGGCTACCTCAAGATGCTCGCCGCAGTCGATTTCGTGGTCTACCCCCCCAAAGAAATCGCCATCGTCGGCCCCAAGTCATCTCCCGCCACGGCTTCGCTGCTCGACGCGCTCCGAACCACCTACGTTCCGAACAAGGTCGTCGCCTTCATGGAACCCAGCGACGAATCCGCGGGTTCAGTAGTTCCGTTGCTGAAGGGAAAAAGCCTCGTCCGCGGGAGTCCCGCCGCCTATGTGTGCAAAGATTTCGCGTGTAAATTGCCCGTCACGACTCCGACTGAATTACTAGAGCAACTCGGCGTGACACCAGGAGCTCAATCGAAATGATGATGACGTTTTCCTCGTTCCCAAGTTGTACTTGGGAACGCAATTGCGGGAAAAGCTATGCTTTGCGTCCAGCGGCCCGGAAATGCAAACCAGCCCCGGCCCCCGGCGACGCTCGCGAAGTACAACTTCGCGGGCAAGTGCGTTCCCAAGTACAACTTGGGAACGAGAAAATTGGGGACTCACAAGCGAAGCGTAGCGAGCAAAGTCCCCCTTTGAAGGGGGATCAAGGGGGATGTCTCCACCAAGGTCGTCGAAATCGTCATTCGCTTCTCAGTCTCCGGTCACCCATGCCTGACCTCATTGTTGCAGTCCTCCTCCTCCTCGCGTCCGCCCTCCCTGCCGCCGCCCAACGCAAAGACCCCGCCGGACTCACCAGCGAAATCCTGCTCGCCACCGACGCCGCCCATGCCGGCGAACCCATCCGCGCGGCGCTGCGCGTCAAGCTCAACGAAGGCTTCCACGTCCACTCGAACAAGCCCCTCGACGAATACCTCATCGCCACCGTCCTCACCTTCGAGCCCGCCGAAGGCATCGCCCTCCAAGAAATCGCCTACCCCGAACCCGTCCTCATCAAGGCTGGCGGCTTCGACGAACCCATCGCGGTCTACGAACACGACTTCGCCATCGGCGCGACCTTCGCACTCGACGCCTCCGTGGCCGTGGGGGAACACAAAGTAAAGGGATCGTTGCGTTACCAAGCCTGCGACGACAAGGCCTGCTTCCAGCCGATGAACCACCCCGTCGAGCTGCGCATCAACGTGGTGCCCGCCGATCAGGCATTGACGCCGCAGAATCAGGACGTGTTTTCGGCGATAAAATTTGGAGCCCCCGCCGAACACATCCCCCTTGATCCCCCTTCAAAGGGGGACACGACCTCCGCGCCTCCCGCAGACGCCGCGCCCGCCCCCGTACCCACCGACGGCGACGTGCTCGCCCGGCTCGATCAATTCGAGGTACTGGCCACCGCCGGCGGCTACCTCAACCAAAACGACTTCCTCGCCTTCATCGATCAAGCCGAGTCCGGCAAACCCCAAGCCGGCGCCTTCGACGGACAAGGCCCCCTCGCCATCATCGCCCTCGTGTTGATCGGAGGTCTCGCCCTGAACCTCACGCCCTGCGTCCTCCCGATGGTCCCGGTCAATCTCGCCATCATCGGCGCCGGCGCCAAGGCCGGTTCCCGCGCGCGCGGCTTCGCCCTCGGCGGCGTCTACGGCTTCGCCATGGCGGTCGTCTACGGCGTGCTCGGACTCATCGTCATCCTCACGGGCAGCGCCTTCGGCCAGATTAATTCGTCGCCGTGGTTCAACATCGCGATGGCCCTGCTCTTCGTCGTCCTGTCGCTCGCCATGTTCGACATCATCCTCATCGACTTTTCCAAGTTCCAGGCAAAGATCGGAAAAGGCGGCGCGGCCAAGGGTTCGTTCCTGTTGGCGTTCATCATGGGCGGCGTCTCCGCCCTCCTCGCCGGGGCCTGCGTCGCGCCCATCGTCATTGCCGTCGTGCTCTTCGCCGGCGACCTCTACGCCAAGGGGACCGTGATCGCCCTCGCCCTGCCCTTTCTCCTCGGCCTCGGCATGGCCATCCCCTGGCCCATCGCCGGCGCCGGCATGGCCTTCCTCCCCAAGCCCGGCATGTGGATGGTCCGCGTCAAGCAAGCCTTCGGCCTCTTCGTCCTCGCCTTCGCCGCCTACTACGGCTACCTCGCCTACGAGGCCTTCGACGCGCGCAACGTCGATTCCGCCGAAGTCGCCAAGGGCGTCGAGGAACAACTAAAGGAAGGCTGGCACGCCAACATGTCCGAAGGCCTCGCCGTCGCCCGCGCTGAAAACAA
>CANKTP010000094.1 GCA_947486375.1 Candidatus Hydrogenedentota bacterium
AGGTTACCGCCGACGCGGCGGTCATAGACCAAGCCGAAGATGCTGAGGTCGCGGTTGTCCACGCCATCATCCGCGAAGAAGTGGGCGTAGCCCGCCTTCACGGTGAGGTCCTCGCTGTAAGCGTAGGTCAGGTACAGGCCCAGTTCCCAGCCAAGATTGTCGTCGTGTGACGAATTGCCAAGGAGGCCGAGCAAACGCGGCGTGGAGGTTTCCTCATCCGCTTGGAAATGCGTGAGGGCCAACAAGACGTCGACCTTTTCCGTGACCTGCGCGCTCACGCCACCGCGAAGGATGACGGAATTGGAAAGGTCCGTGTTGTCGATGAACTCGCTGTATTCCCAATCGCTGAGCATCCGGTTGAACGGAAGCTCGTCGTCGTCGCCGCCCTCGAACAGGGCGCCGCCCACGAATACGCGGGGCTGGTAGTTCACGTCGAAGGTGTACCCAATCTCGAGGTTCGCACCAATCGCATCGTAGTCGATGTCGTCTTCGCCGCCAACTTGGTACGCGAGTTCGGCTTCGATGTCAAACCCACTGATCGTGCCGTTTCCGCGGAGGCCGAAGGTGTGGACATCATTCACTTCGTCGATGATGTGCGTGGTCGCGTCGCGCAGGTACAACCAGTACGCGTCGATCGTCCAGTTCTCGACCCCGGTGAAGCTGGAGTAGAGGCCGTACAGGTCCGTGTCGCTGTCTTCCTCAAGCGAACCGGTCTCGACCAACTTCGCCGCGATCGCCGTCACGTTCCAGGTCTCGGCGGCATAGTTCAACGTGATCGCGTCATAGGACAAGCCCGTGAACGCCGACGCCGTGTCGTTGTTGCCCAACAGCCACTCGGAGCCACGGACGATTTCCTGGCGCCCGATCCGCGCGGTCACCGGGTACCCGAAGGTCTCGCGGGTCTCGATGTACGCTTGGTAGAAGTCAAGGTTGTTGCTCGCGTCCGCCGCATCGGCATTCATGCCGAACACGTACGAATCGCGGAAGCTCGAACCCCACGTCTCGTAACTGTCGATCTCGATGAACGCAGTCACGTCATTCGTGAAGTCGGCCTTGACCGACACCGTCGAGCGCTGCTCGACGAAGTCAAGCGCATTGCCGCCTTCGGCAAACTGGGGCACATTCGCCGCTTCTTGGGATACCCAATTGCCGCGGATGCGGATGCTGCCACCCACTTCCACGTTCTGCAGCTCGGCGAAGGCCGGGACTGACAGGGCGACCATCAGGGTCGCAAGTACCATCGTTAACGTAAAACGCATTGTGCGTGTTCTCCAATGTGGTTTTGTTTCGTTGCCGACGGCGCCTGTTCGACATGAACCGGCGACCGGCGGATAGTTCCCTATGTATGCATTCGACATCGCGTTGTGTGATCCGGGGAGTAACCTGCTCTCCTGACGCTCTCATCCCTCCTCTCGGCTCCGTAGTGGGATCACCGTTGATGGGTTAGTCTCGTGAATATGGCGGGGGGAGAAACACTACCCGAGCGCTTCGCCCTACGCACAGTGGGACATAGATCGGGCGGCTCCTACTCCGCCACGAACCCTATTACCCCACAGGTCGACGCGAATTATATTCGAGCCACCAGATATTGTCAAGTGTTATTTGGCACCTGGCTTCAATCGAACCCGGCCTGACCCGCCCTTAAAACCCGAATATGTGCAAAGCACCTAGCTGCGAATAGTGCTATCTTGATTCGGAGCACCCCGCCGGTTCCCTACGGGGCATCTTCAAGATCGCCCCAGAACACGAAAAAAACACGGGGCGACCAAGCCCCGTGCAATTCAAGCCAAAAAGCCGTCGACGATGCCTAGTCGGTACCGTCTTTCTTGTCATCCTTCGTCTCGTCCGTACGCACGCTCGACTTGAATTCGCTGATCGCCGAGCCCAAGGAACGCCCCACCTGGGGCAGCTTTCCCGCGCCAAACACGATCAACACGATGGCGAGGACAATAAGTAATTCACCCATGCCTGGAGCCCACATAACAAAATCTCCTCGATAAGGGCCACAATTCACGGCCACAATACCAAAGTATAAACCTCTTGGATAGGGTTTGCAACCGGCGGCGAGCCAGCCCACGCCGATAGTAAAGGCCGGTACCCGGGCGAAACGTTCCCTGTTCATCCCGAATGTGCCGCGACGCTGGCATACCGGGTAATGGCCGAACAAACGTCCGCCGAGATTGGCCGGGTCGAACGGCCCCGTTCGAGAATTGCCGTCCGTGACTCTATTTCTATGCGCAATACAAACGCCGTGCGGAAAATCGGTATGGAACTCAGCCTCTCCTCAGATCCGCTCCAAGGTCTCCACCGTCCGTTCGCCGTGCACGTTGCCGGTATTCAGCGTCGACGCGGGCTCGAAGAGCAGGACATGGACTTCTTCCTCCGCCACGGGCCGATGCTCGACCCCGCACGGCACGATCAGGAACTCTCCCGGATCGATCTCGACCACCCGGTCGCGAAGCTCCATCCGCAACCGCCCCTTCACGACAAGGAAGAGTTCGTCCTCGTTCTCGTGATGGTGCCACACGAAGGCACCCAGCAACTTCACAAGCTTCACCTGCTGGCCATTCAATTCACCCACGATCTTCGGACTCCAATGGTCGGAGAACCGGGAGAATTTCTCGGCGAGGTTGACCTTATTCAATGGTTGGACTCCGGTAATGCCGAACGGCCCCCAGTTTTGATTGGACCGCCTCCTCCGCAACGAGACCATCTTACCGCGATTCGTCATCACGCGTGGAATCTAATCAACTCGCCCATGTTCCGGCATTACCGAGTCCATCCATAACCCAGCCTTCTCCCCGAACGGGCACGCCGTGGCAACTCGGGGCGAAGTGAAGCGACGAAGTGGGTTTACTTGACAACGATCCGGTGACTCGACTAAACTAAGTCTAGTCTAATTTGGAGCGTTACGCCATGAAATGCACCAATATCCACGAAGCGAAGACCCATTTGTCGCGATTGGTGGAGCGGGCGGCGGCGGGGGAGGAGATCGTGATTGCCAAGGCGGGAAAGCCGATGGCGAAACTGGTGCCGTATGTGAAGGCGACGAGCCCGCGCCAACCGGGTTGCTGGCGCGGAAAGGTCATGATCCACGATGACTTTGATGTGTTGCCGGAGGATGTCGCGGCGGCGTTTCGCGGCGAGCGTCCGTGAATCTGTTGTTGGACACGCATGTTTTGTTGTGGTGGTTTGCAGACGACGGCCAATTGTCTCGCGCGGCGCGATCCGCGATTCGCGATCCGGATCGAATGGTCTACGTGAGTGCGGCGACAGCGTGGGAGATATCGATCAAACGGGCCCTCGGGAAGCTTGAGGCACCGGGCAACCTGGAGACCGAAATCGCGAACAACGGGTTCTTGGAACTACCGATCACGACGGTTCACGCAGTGGTGGCGGGTGGCCTTCCCGATCACCACAACGATCCGTTCGATCGGATGTTGGTGGCGCAAGCGATGTCGGAGCAATTGGCGTTGGTGTCTCGAGACAAACAGCTCGCGCGCTACGGAGTGAGCATCGTGGCCGGTTGACAGCATGTGATTACGCGCTCCGCGCGGCGTCCCGCTCGCGCAACCCGAATATCTTCACTTCCTCCTCGAGCTGCACGCCGAATTGCTCCTTCACCGTGCGCTTCACGACATCGATCAGCGCGAGGATATCGGCGCAGGTCGCGCCGCCCTCGTTCACGATGAAGTTCGCGTGCATCTCGCTGACGACCGCGCCACCCCGCCGTGTCCCCTTGAGCTTGCAGGCCTCGATGAGGCGACCGGCATGATCATTTTGCGGGTTCTTGAAGACGCTCCCGCAGGAGTTGCCGGGGGGCTGGGTCCTTCGCCGCCGCTCGATGTAGTGATCGTAGATCGCCTGTTGGTCCTTTTCCGCGCGGCGAAACACGAAGGTCCCGCCCAGGATGAGCCCAATCGGCGGACAAAAGGTCTGGCCACGATATCCGTAAAGCGACTCCTCCATCGGAATCGTCCGCACCCCGCCATCGAGCAAAACGTCAACCGACTCCATCAACTGGCAGATGGTCCCGTTCACCGTGCCCGCGTTCATATAGATCGCGCCGCCAACGGATCCCGGAATTCCCGTGAGGCCGCCCGTGCCATCGTAGTTGTTCTTGATCAGCACCCCGCGCACGATATCATCGAGCACCGCGCCGCCCTCGAGGTAATACCGGTCCGGCCCGAGCTGCTCGATTCCCGTGAGTGCGTTGGTGAAGATCACGATCCCGGGATAGCCATCGTCGGCGATGAGCACGTTCGACCCGCCCCCGAGGACCAATTTCGGCCCTGGCTGCTTGACCATCCACGAGTATCCCTCGATGATTTCCTCGCGCGTGCGCGGCACGAGGGCCAGCCGCGCCGGACCGCCCACCTTGTACAGCGTCATGGGGGCGAGGGGATAATTCTCGAAGGCGTAGGGAAACGGCGGCGTCATGCCTACAGGATACCCGAAACGCGCACGGGGTTCCCACGTTGACGCGCCCTTCGCCCGCTGCCACAATGCCCGCGTCCGATGGAGCGCCACCGTGTTTTTTTGGTCCAAAGAACGCCGCCGTGCGCGCGTGCGCGAGCGGCCCTTCCCCGAAACGTGGGCCGAAATCCTGCGTCGCCGCGTGCCCTACTACACCCGCCTGCCCGAGGCCCAACAAGCCGAGCTGCGCGGCCACGTCCAAGTCTTCCTCGCCGAGAAACACTTCGAGGGCTGTGGCGGCTTCGCGCTCAACGACGACGTCCGCGTCACCATCGCCGGGCATGCCTGCATCCTGTTGTTGAACCGCCCCGCGCACTACTACCCGAAGCTGACCTCCATCCTCGTTTATGAGGATCAGTTCTGGGTCAACGCCCATGTCGAGGACGACGACGGCCTCGTCGAGGAAGTCGATGACTGGCACGCGGGCGAATCCTGGCAGACCGGCGCGGTCATCCTCGCGTGGAAGGAAGTCCTCGATTGCGGCGCGGTCGAGGGCGAAGCGGCCTACAACGTCGTGTTGCACGAGTTCGCCCACCAGCTCGACGACGATGACGGCGTCATCGACGGCGTCCCCTCCCTCGATCGCGAAAACCTATTCGACCGCTGGGCCGATGTGTTCGAGCGGAGTTTCGAGAAACACCTGCGCGACGTGCGCCGCCGCCGCGACACCCCCATCGACGACTACGGCGCCGAAGACCCCGCAGAGTTCTTCGCCGTCGCGACCGAGACCTTCTTCGAGATGCCCGCCGCGTTGAGAAAACGCCATCCGGAACTATACGAGCTGCTTCGCGGCTACTACCGCCAGGACCCGGCGAAATATGCATGAAGCATGTATCGGCAGCGATCCGTACCGCCATCATGCCGCGCCCAAGTTCCTACGTCTTCGCGATCTTTGCGTTCTTTGAGGCGAATGTCCCCTACCCAGGATGAAGGACCATGTCGGCGATGACTGACGATCTCGAATTCACCGAAGAAGACTCTGCGGGCGCGGAGGCCCAGGCCCTAATCGCCGCGCTCGACACCGACATTCTGACCCGATATCCGGAACAAGAAAAAACCCACGGCATCAACGCGAACACCCTGCTCGTGGGCGGGGGCGTGTTCCTCGTGGCGCGCCTCGGCGGGAAACCCATGGGATGCGGGGCCATGCGGCCGCTCGAGCCGGGCGTCGGCGAAGTGAAACGGATGTACGTGCGGCCCGAAGCCCGCGGCCGCGGAATTTCCCGCGCTATTCTGACACGGCTGGAAGATTGGAGCCGGGAGCGCGGCTACCACACGATGCGGCTCGAAACGGCCAATCGTCAGCCCGAGGCGATCGGACTGTACGAATCCGCCGGGTACCACCGAATCCCGAAATACGGCGAATACATAAACGAGCCGAGAAGCCTCTGCTTCGAAAAGCCGATCGCCGCCCGCCCCTAAGATCCACTTCGTCCACCATGCCCACGAAACCCGCATGGGCCTATTTCGCCAAGTAAATATCCCTAAACTCGATCCGCGAATTCTCCTTGTGCATCTGGATCGTGATCAACCCCGGCCACACCTTCGTCAATTTGTTGGTCGCCGCCACTGCGTGTCCGTTGAGCCGCGTCCGCGCCTCGGTCCCGTTCACATGGATCTGCAATAGATTCCATTCCCCCGGCCGAATCGGCGCGGGATCGGCGCGCTCGATCGAATAAATACTCCCGCTCGGCATCACCGTTTCCGGCACGTCGAGAATCTGGATCTCATTCCCCCGGTCCGAGTCGTCCGGCAACCAGCGGAAAAACACGCCCCCGTTCGCCGTCGGTGTCGTCCGGTAATACAGCCGCAGATCGAAATCCTGCGCGAGCCGCTCGTGTTGAATGTATCCGCCGCCGTTCTCGGCGATCAGCGTTCCATCCGCGACCCGAAACTTCGCCTTGCCGGGCCGCACGTCCTTCCATCCGGACAGGTCGCGCCCGTTGAAGAGCGACTCCTCGTTGCCAGCGCCAACCAGCGGAGTCAGGTGGAGATTGCGTAGCGTGAACCCCCAGCCCAAGAGATCGCGAAACGCAATCCGTCCCTGACGCAACGACCACTTGAGGTCTTCGTGGGCCGACAGGTCGATGTCCTGCACCGTCGTCCCGTTGATCGACATCACGAACCGAGGCCACTCCATCCGCACCGACGCCGTGTTCCATTCCCCGTTCTTCCGGATCGTCACCGCCGACGGCGCCACGCGCCCCAACAGCGCGCCCGGTCCTTGCGAAGTCGGCGCGGAACCCGGACTATCCGACAACAAAACCTCGAGCCCCGCCGTGTAGGCCCCGTTCCACGGTGCATGAAGCGCGAGGATCAACTCGCACCACCGCTCGAGTCGAAACTCGAAATCGAGCGAGAAGTTCTCGAACTCGCCTTTGCTAAGCATCGTCGCGGTCTGGAAACTCGAGCGCTGGGCCGTCGTCTCGCCGTCCTTCCACGCGAACACGCCGGGGTCCGTGCCCGGAAACTCCCACTGTTCCGGGACGAGCAACAGCGGCGCGGCATCGGCGGCGAGGGCAATGTGTGCGCCGCCTGTAAGGCACGCAACGACGAGGGCGAGGGCCGTCTGTCGAGATAGGCATGCGAAGCGCGGGAAAGGCTTCATGGCGAAAAAGTGTACACCGGCGGCGGCGATCACTTTCGTTCCTTGGCCGCGCCGATGGCCGTTCCGAGGGTGACGAGCGTTTGGGCCAAGTCTCCCAGGCGGTTGTCGATGTTTTCGTCCGCGAAGGCGTCCCCGTTGAAATCCGCCTCGTCGGTAAAGACGAAACGGGGCAGGACAATCGACCGGAAGTCGAGCATGAGACTGTTGGCGAGCGCCATGACCGCCATATAGCTCGAGCGTCCCCCTGCCGCGCACAGAAACCCCACCAACTGGTTCGTCCATGCCGAGCCGGTCAGTTCGATGAGGTTCTTGGCGGAGGCGCTGGCGGCGTAGTTGTAGACGGGGGTCGCGAGCAATACGCCCCGGGCCTCGCGGATGAGTCCGGCCAGGCGTTGCACGTCGGGGTGTTCGTAGCAATCGCCGGCGTTGCACATCGGAAGCGCGTAGTCGCGAAGATCCGCGTACGCTACCGCTTCGCCGCGCAACTCGATGAGTTCCGCGGCGCGCCGGGCGAGGACACGGCTCCGGCTTGCGGGATTCAGGCTGCAGCTCAGGACGAGGTAACTCATGGGCGGTTCCTATTGTGGCCGCTTGGGGTGGGCCGTGGCAATTTCGTGGCGGCGGGGCCGTCTATCGCTCCCGCGGAATGGGACGTATAAGACCCATGGGACAAATGGGGCGGAGGATGATCCCGGTCGATGGCATGAATCTTCAGGGGGCGAAAACGGTGGAGGCTGGGACGTTCCAGCGCAGTAGTTTTAGGCTGCCTGCGGCCGGCCGATCAATCTCGACCAAAGCCGCGTTGTCGACGCGCAGGTTCGGCAATATCGCATGGTCGCATCCCGTCGCAATGCGAAACACCGCCCACAACATCATCAGGTGGGTGACCACAAGAATCCGGGCCTCGGGTTCCGGTGCTAGTGCCCCAAGAAACCGCTCCATCCGCGCCGCCGCGTCCTCGAGCGATTCGCCGTTCGGCGGTCGCCAGCGCCACTGGTCGGCGTGGACGATCTTGATTCGTTCCGGCGTATAGACGTCGTCCTTTTTGCGTCCCTCAAAATCGCCCTGGGAGCGCTCGACAAGGAGCGGGTTTTCGATCACGGGCAATCCGGCGGTTTTGGCAATGGGGGCGACCGTGTCGCGCGCCCGCCGCAAGGTGGACGCATGGATGGCGGTCAAACCCCAGGCACGCGCGGCCTCGGCGGCGCGCGCGGCCTGTGCCTGTCCGGTTTCCGTCAGGGGAGCGGCGTCCGCACGGCCCACGACGATGGAGGGATCGACTTGGTACGATGCCTCCGCATGGCGCAAGAAAAGCAGGCGCACAACCGCTATCGCACGGGTTCGTGTTTGCCGAACCGTTCCTTGTATTTGTATACACGGACCCCGTCGACATCCACGCCGCAATACCAGGGGAACACGATGCGTTCCATCGGATCGAGGTTGCGCACGAGATAGTCGAGCCCCGCATACCCCGTCGAGGCATAAAGACAAGCCGTCCGGATCTCGGCGGGACCGAGCGCGGCGATGGTGTTCTTCACCTCGAGCAGGCTGTCCCCGGTGATCGCGAGATCGTCTGCCAGGAGCACGCGCCGTCCCGCCACATCCGACGGCGGCTCGACCGCCCCGGGGTCGCTCGCCTTCGGATAGACGATGCGAAACCGCGCCTCCGGCAGGGCGAAATAAAGCAGCGTCGACGGAATGATGCCCCCTTGGCCGATGCCGAGAATGAGATCGGGCTTATACCCGCTCGCCTCGATCTGCCCGGCAAGCGTGCCGACGTCGGCATGGACAGATTCCCACGCCAGGATATTGAGGTATTCGCGATCGCCCATCAGGCACTCCTTGTGAAAAAAGGATTCTACCTTGGTGCATGCCGGTTCTCCAACGACTCGACTGCCAATCCCCGTTTCAATTCCCCTCTCCGTCCACTTCGTCCATCCCGTCCATATCGTCCATTACCTCCGTCCTACCACGCGCACAAGGCATCGGGAATCGTGCAGCCCATGTCGAAAATACGGTACGATCCCCGGTTCGGACTAAACCCTTTACCATCGGGAGACACGGCATCATGGGCATGTCGGGCAAATTGCTGGACGGCGACGTCGCGATCATCACCGGCGCGGGCCGGGGCATCGGGGCAGCCTCGGCGCGGCTCTTCGCCGAACACGGCGCGCGCGTGGTCGTGAGCGACCGCGACGCCGAGCCGACCGAGGCCACCGTCGAATCAATCAAGGCCGCCGGCGGCACGGCCATCGCCGTCCCGGGCGACGTGACCGATCCCTCCTTCGCGAAGAAAATCATCGGGGCGGCCATCGACGCCTATGGACAACTAAACCATCTCGTGAACAACGCCGGGTATACTTGGGACGGAATGCTCCACAAGATGAGCGACGAACAGTGGCACGCGATGATCGAGGTGCATAACACGGCGCCGTTCCGGTTGATTCGCGAGGCCTCGCCGTATATGCGCGACAAGGGCAGGGAGGAAATGGGCAAGGGCGGCCCCGTGGCCAACCGGAGCATCGTCAACGTGTCGTCCACCTCGGGACTGCACGGCAACACCGGTCAGATAAACTACGCCTGCGCCAAGATGGGTATCATCGGCCTGACGAAAACCGTCGCGAAGGAATGGGGCCCCTTCGGTGTCCGCTGCAACGCCATCGCCTTCGGGTTCATCGAGACGCGACTGACGGGCTCGAAAGAGGCCGGGGCCAGCATGACGGTCGGCGACAAGGAGATCGCGCTCGGGATTCCCGAGGGGATTCGCGACATGGCCATCATGTTCAACCCAATGCAACGCGCGGGCTCGCCCGAGGAAGCCGCCGGCGGCGTGTTCTTCCTCTGTTCGCCCCTGGCCGCCTACGTCAATGGACACTGCCTCGAAGTCACGGGCGGCGCGGGCATATGACCGCGACGACACAGGACTTGCCGGATATCGGAACGAGCGCCCTGCGGCGCCTGTCGCTTGCCGCGTGCCTTTTGCTATTAGTTGCGGCAAGTTCATTCGCGGCGGATGCGCACTCCGTCGTGTACGAAGGCGAGAGCGGCATCGGCGCCGGAAAGCACATCGTGTACATCGCCTCCGACCACGAGTATCGCGGCGAGGAAAGCCTGCCCGCGCTCGCGCGGATCATGGCGAAGCGGTACGGATTCAAATGCACCGTGATTTTCGGACTCGACCCGAGCGACGGCACGATTCTCCCCGGCAGCAGCGACATCGCAGGCCTGGAGGTGCTCAAGGACGCGGACCTGCTGATCATCTTCATGCGCTTCATCAACCTGTCCGACGAGGAAATGCAGCACTTCGTCGACTACGTCGATCGGGGTGGGCCCATCATCGGGTTGCGGACCTCGACGCACGCATTCCAAATCCCGCCGGGCCGCAAGTTCCACCAATACGACTTCCGGTATCCCGGGGACGAGTATTCGATGGGCTTCGGACGTCAAGTGCTGGGCGAGACCTGGGTGACCCACTACGGCGAGAATCACCGGCAAAGCTCGATTCTGGCGATTGAGCAGGACAACAAGGAACATCCGGTGTTGCGCGGCGTGAAAGACATGCACACCCAGGCAGGGGGGTACACGGCCTATCCCCTCGCGCCGAGCACCGTCCTCGTGCGCGGAATTGTTCTCAACGGAATGTCGATCGATTCGCCCGTGGACACCTCGAAGGAACTCATGCCCGTCGTTTGGGTCCGCGAGTACGCCAGTCAGTCATCCGTCAAGGCGCGAATCTTCGCGACGACCCAAGGGGCGTCGGAGGACATTCTCAACGAGGGCTATCGCCGCCTTTTGGTGAACGCCCACTTGTGGTGCTTGGGAATGGACGAGGACATCAAGCCGGAGAACCCCGTCGATTTCGTGGGCGCATACAATCCATCGCCGTTTAAGTTTTCCGGATATCGCCGCGGCATCAAGCCATCGGATTTGGCCGGCTGGGATTCGCCGATCATGGACCCGGACGCGCCGGTGAGCGAAACGAAAAAGTAGAATTCACCGCGCCGGGAACGCATCGGCTCCCGGCACTCCAACCACCAGCCAAAGGATCACCCCAACATGCCCCGCATTCCTCGATACCTCGTCGTCACAACGCTCTTCCTCACGCTCCTTGTCCCCGCCTACGCCCAAGACACCCGGCGCGAAACGAAGAACCCGACGCCGCTAGACACCTACGTGTACGCGCCGGACGACACTTTCGCCTACACCCTCGTGCAGACGGTGCTGTTGTCCGGTTGCAAAGCCTATGCGTTGGATTTCACGTCGCAGACTTGGCGGACGAAGGACGAGATTGACCGGACGGTGTGGAAACATTGGCTGACGATCTATGTGCCGGACGCGCGCGAGGGCGATACGGCCCTGCTCCTGATCGATGGCGGTGGGAATGGGGGCGAGGCGCCAAAGCCGGACGGCCAGATCGCCATGGTGGCGACATCGGGAAAAAGCGTTCTGGCGAACGTGAGCCAGATTCCGAATCAACCCCTTGCCTTCACGGCAGACGGCAAGCCGCGCAAGGAAGACGATTTCATCGCCTACACTTGGGCGAACTACATCCAGACCGGCGACGCAAATATCCTCGCGCGGTTGCCGATGACGAAGGCCGCCGTGCGCGCGATGGACGCGGTGCAGGGTTTCCTTGCGAGCGATGCGGGCGGCAAAATTGGCGTTGAGGATTTCGTCGTTGCCGGGGCGTCGAAGCGCGGCTGGACGACCTGGACGACGGCGGCGGTGGACAAACGGGTGGTGGCGTTCGTGCCGCTCGTCATCGACCTGCTCAACATGGTGCCCTCCTTCGAGCACCACTGGAAGGCCACGGGCGAATGGGCACCGGCCATCCACGACTACGTCGAGCAGGGCGTCATGGACTGGATCGGCCATCCCGAGTTCGACGCGATGATGAAGATCGTCGAGCCGTATCATTACCGCCAGCGCCTCGACATCCCGAAGTACCTCATCAATTCCGCGGGCGACCAGTTCTTCCTGCCCGACTCGGCGCAGTTCTATTGGAAGGATTTGCCCGATCCCAAATACCTGCGCTACGTCCCGAACACCGGGCACGGGCTGGACATTTCCGCCTATTTCAGCGTGGCGGCCTTCTTGCAGTCGATCGCGTGGGGCAAGATGCTTCCACGCTACGCATGGACTTTCGAGGATGACGGCAGCATCCGCGTGGAAACGCAGGACAAGCCGGCCTCGGTCAAGCTGTGGACCGCCACGAACCCGGACGCCCGCATCTTCCGCCTCGACGTGGTCGGCAAGTTATGGCAGTCGGAACCCGTCGAGATTTCGCCGGACGGCGTCTACACCGCCAAGCCGCCCGCGCCGGAGAAGGGCTACACCGCCTTCTTCCTGGAATTGACCTACCCCGGACCGGGTACGTTTCCCCTCGTCTTCACCTCGGGCATCAAGGTAACGCCGGACAAGTATCCCTTCGAGTACACGCGCGCCCCGCGTCCAGAGGGCGGATTTCTCAAAGACGCGCGCTAGCGGATGGAGAGTTAACGAAGAGCGCTGCGCGACATGGCCGGAACCACAAGATCGACCGCGGATAACGCGGGTGGAACGGATAAAAAAGAGAACAAGGATTTGGGCGAATTCAATTTGTTTATTCGGAATCGATCCGGGGTACTCCCACGGACGAACCCCATTCGGCACCGTTTCGGTATTTCATCTGCGGAGCCCCGAAAGGGCTGGGTCTAGTATCTCACCCCGCGCTTTTCTTCCGCGCCTGCGCCGCCGCTTTCGCCTTCGTGGCGGCGCGGGTCTTCGGCTTGGGTTTAGGCCTGGGCGGATCGACGCGGGCCTCGACCATGTCGCGCGCGGCGTGCATGGTCTTCTTGATCAACTCGGCGGGAATCTCGCGCACGAAGCGGCTGGTTGTCGTCATGCGTTCGCGTCCGTGGCGCGACCGGGAGAGGGCCTCGAACAGGGTGATGTGGCGTTTCGCGCGGGTGAGCGCCACGTAGAACAAGCGTCGCTCTTCCTCGAGCGCGTCCTCGCGCAGGCTCTTCTCGTGCGGCATCAACCCCTCCTCGACACCGACGACGAACACGAAGGGAAACTCGAGCCCCTTCGCGCTGTGGATGGTCATCAGCGTGACGCCGTTCTTGCGTTGTTCGTCGCGCGAGGCGCGGTCGGGCTCGGAATTGAGCGCGCTCTCGTCGAGGAAACCCGCGAGGCTCGGCTGCGGCGCGTCGGTCTCGTATTGCTCGATGGCGCGCACGACGGCCTGGACGTTTTCCCAGCGCAGGTCGGCGTGTTCCTTCGTCTTCGAGGTGCGTTCGAGTTCCTCGCGGTATCCGATACCCGCGAGCAGCCCGCGCAATTTGTCGGCAATGCCGCCGGATCCTTCACGGAACCGCGCCCGCGCATCGTTGAGCAGCCCGAGAAAACTCCGGACGCCTTCTTCGGCCTGGCCGTTGATGCGCCCGGTCTTGAGCGCCTCGGCCATGGCCATGCCGAAGGAGATACCACGTTCCCGGCAGAGGTCATGCACTGTGTGGAGCGTGACGTCGCCGATGCCCCGCCGCGGCACGTTGACGATGCGTAGAAACGCGGCCTCGTCCCTCGGGTTTGCCACCAGCTTGAGATACGCGATCGCGTCGCGCACCTCGGCGCGCTCGAAAAAGTCCTGGCCACCGACGACGGTATAGGGCACGCCGGCCTGCCGCAACACGATCTCGAAGGGCCGCGACTGGGTGTTCGAGCGGTAGAGGAAGGCGAAGTCGCTCCACTCCGCGCCGGATTTGCTTTGAATGTTCTCCATCCAGGCGAGCGCCGTCTTCGCCTCGTGCTCGTCGTCGCCCGTGACGAGCCAGTCGATCGCCCGCCCCGCGCCCATCGCGCTCCACATGGCCTTCACGCGCCGCGCGCGGTTGTGCGCGATGACGCCGTTCGCCGCCTTCAGGATCGTTTCCGTTGAACGGTAGTTTTGTTTCAGCGTGACGACGGTCGCGTCGGGATAGTCCTTCTCGAAGTGCAGGATGTTCGACAAATCCGCGCCGCGCCAGCCGTAGATCGATTGATCGTCATCGCCCACCACGCAGACGTTGCGGTGCGGCGCGGCGAGTTGCCGGATCAACGCGTACTGGATTGGGTTCGTGTCCTGGTATTCGTCGACCATCACGAACTTGAAGCGCGACTGCGTCTGTTCGAGCGCGTCCGGATGTTCCCGCCACAGGCGCAAGGTCAGGCGGAGCAGGTCGTCGAAATCGAGCGAGTTCGCCGCGCGCAGCGCCGACTCGTACATGCGGTAGACCTCGGGCAGATACTTGCGGTATTTGTTATCGTCCCCGGCCTTGCTGTCGGCGTTCGCGGGGTCCTCGTCGCGGTTTTTCATCAGGCTGATCGCCTCGAGGAACGACGCGGGACTAAAGGCCTCGGCCACGCCCTCGAGGTCGCCCAGCACGCGCCGGATCAACGTCCGCGCGTCTCCCTCGCCGGAGACGGTAAAGTTTTTCCGATAGCCCAGCGCGTCGATGTGTTTCCGCAACACCGACAGACAGAACGAATGGAAGGTCGAGATGACCGGCCCCTCGGCCCCCTTCGCGGCCCGGCCCGACAACTCCGCCACGCGCCCGCGCATCTCCGCCGCCGCCTTGTTCGTAAACGTCACGGCGAGCACCTCGCCCGGCGCGGCCTCGCCACTCGCAATCATCCGCGCGATGCGCCGCGTCACCACCGAAGTCTTCCCGCTCCCCGCCCCCGCCACGACGAGTAACGGCCCCTCCGAATGCAGCACCGCCGCACGCTGTTCAGGGTTCAGGCCTTGGGTAAATCGGGAGGATGGGGTCGACATCGGGCGGGATTGTAGCAAGTTAGGCAGGACCACCGGCACGGGAGAAAGTGCGCCATTCCCCAATGTTCCCGCAGCCCAAACTGGATCGATGCCGGATTGCTCAGACGATTGAGTAAATTTAGTCAGTCGATTGAGTAATTTGTAAGTCGCTGCGCAACCTGATGCGAGCCAACTGCTTACGTCGCTCATTTTTGTATATCGAAGGCCGAGCCGTGTGATTGGTTCGTCGTTTCAATCACCCATCGAATTGGTATCGTGTGAGCGATCTAATGTAAATTTGTTGGCATTCAGCAGACTCAATCCTTGGTTCCGAATCCAACGCAGTCGAGGCCCCCAGCATCATGATCAATCAACGTCCCGCGGGCATGTCGCGCCGCGAGGCCTTGGCGACCTTCGCCAACGGCTTCGGGATGCTCGGCCTCGCCTCCGTGTTGGGAACAGGCGCGGCGTCCCCGGCCTCGGCGCTCGCGGCGGGTTCGCCCTTGTCGGTGCGCGTCGCCCACCGTGCGCCCCGCGCGAAAAACGTCATCTTCCTGTTCATGTCGGGCGGGCCGTCGCACGTCGACCTCTTCGACCCGAAGCCGAGCCTGCGCGCGCGGAACGGCGAACCGCTGCCGTTCGAGAAACCCAAGCTCGAGCGCACGAAGACGGGCAACCTCCTCGGCTCGCCGTGGAACTTCGGACGCCACGGACAGTCGGGCATGGAGATCAGCGAACTCTTCCCGCACCTCGCCACCTGCGCCGACGACCTCTGCGTCATCCGGTCGATGCACGCGGACAACATCAATCACAACGGCGCCTGCCTGCAAATGAACACGGGCGAGCAGACCTTCTCGCGCCCCAGCCTCGGCTCGTGGTTGCTCTACGGTCTCGGCAGCGAAAACCAAAACCTTCCCGGCTTCGTCGTGTTGAGCCCCGCGCAACCGGCCCAGGGGGCGCCGCTCTGGGGATCGAGTTTCCTGCCCGCGGCCTACCAAGGCACGCTCGTGTCGAACATGGACGATCCGATCGCGAACCTCAGCAATCCGCGCTTCGCCCCGGACACCCAGCGGACGCAGCTCGACCTGCTCAAGGCCCTCAACGAAGAACACCGCCGCACACGTCCCGACGACTCGCGGCTCAACGCGCGCATCGAATCCTTCGAGCTCGCCTTCCGCATGCAGTCCGAGGCCCCCGGGGCCTTCGACGTCAAGGGCGAATCCCCCGCGACGAAGGCCCTCTACGGCCTCGACGAACCCGTGACCGAAATCTTCGGCAAGCAATGCCTCCTCGCGCGGCGACTCGTCGAGCGCGGCGTGCGTTGCGTGCAGGTCTATCACACGCAAACGGCCAAGCGCTCGAGCTGCCAACTCTGGGACCAGCACGGACAACTCAAGGAAGAACTCCCCAACAATTGCGCCGCGACCGACAAACCCATCGCGGGACTGCTCAAGGACCTCAAGTCGCGCGGCCTGCTCGAGGACACGCTCGTGCTCTGGGGCGGCGAATTCGGTCGCACCCCGACCGCCGAGGGCGACAACGGCCGCGAGCACCATCCCTTCGGCTTCACGATGTGGCTCGCGGGTGGCGGCGTGCGCGGCGGCCTGACCTACGGTGCCACCGACGAATTCGGCTGGCACGCCGTCGAGAACAAGGTCCACGTCCACGACCTCCACGCCACCATCATGCACCTCATGGGCATCGACCACCAGCGCCTGACCTACCGCTACGCCGGCCGCGACTACCGTCTCACGGACGTTTACGGCAA
>CANKTP010000095.1 GCA_947486375.1 Candidatus Hydrogenedentota bacterium
GAAAAACAAGTCAAGAAGAGGGGTATCGGACGATTCCTCCGGGGCATTAGCGGCGAACTCAGTTGATAGAGTCCCGCCGACGGCGGGATTAACCACCATGTCGCTGGTTCGAGTCCGGCCCGGGGAGCCACTTTTTTCCCGTGTCCCCCCCCAATGCGCCTTTGCCGGCTCCTGCATGAACCCAAATCCGGTAGTTGAAAGTCTATCTCGCGCGTAATTTGCCCATGCCAATCGCGTTGTGAGAATCCGGACGTTCACCGCAAGTGCAAGGAACAGACACCGCGTTTTGCCCAAAACGCCGGGCAAAAGGCGGAGTCAGTCCCCGCAACTGCCGAATTTAGGATGAATCGCGGGGCGGGGTTTGGCCTGCGTCTGCGGGGGGGCGTGGTGGAGGCTTTCGAGCGTGTTTATTGTTCGCCCGGCGGTTAGGTGCAGGCTGGAAGACCGCACCACAAGGGGGCGGGTACACGCGGCAAGATTGACCTTGAAAACGCTCCCGGATCGGCGAGACAATTCGCGGACATCCATCCGACGACCCGATTTCCCTTGGGGCCTTCGCGCCCACGGAGTTTCGCCATCATGTGCAAGTTGTTCGTTTGTTTCGCCTTGGTTGTTGCCACGATGCCCGCCGGCATGGCGGTCGAGGGCGCGGTGACGTATTCGCGCGACGCCGCCCCGGTCTTTTTCGAGCATTGCGCGATGTGTCACCGGCCCGGGGCGGTCGCGCCGATGTCGCTGCTGACCTATGAGGAGGCGCGGCCTTGGGCGAAATCGATCGCGAAGGCGGTGCGCGAGAAAAACATGCCGCCGTGGAGCGGGGAGTCGGAACATCACCAGTGGCAAAACGATATCTCGCTTAGCGATGAGGAGACCGCGACGCTGCTGGCGTGGGTCGAGAAGGGCGCGCAACAGGGCGATCCGAAGGACCTGCCCGCCGCGCCTGTCTTTCCCGAAGGCTGGCGACTGGGCGAACCGGACTACGTGCTTTCATTGAAGAAAATCGACGTGCCGGCCGCCGGGGACGATATGTTCACGAAGGAGACCATCAACGTCGATTTCGGCGGGGCGAATTGGGTGAAGGCGATCGAGGTCATGCCGGGCGACCGCCGCGTGACGCACCATTTTCAGATGACGTACTCGGGCGGATCGGGTGGCGCTGAGAAAAGTACGGCTGGCGTATCGCTCGGAGGAATCCTTGCCGTGTGGACGGCGGGCATGCCCCCGATCGTGTTCCCCGAGGGCGTGGGACGTCCGATTGGGCCGAAGGCGCGCATCTTGATTGACGCGCACTATCATCCCTTCGGCGAGGCCGTATCGGATGAAACCAAAGTCGGGCTGTACTTTGGCAAGGGCGAGATGAAGAAGGAGGTCTCGACGCTGGCCATCGCGAACACGGGGATTCGCATTCCGCCGGGCGCGCCGAACCATTCCGAGGTTTGCTTCAACTTGCTCGACCGGGACATGGAAATCCTGGCGTTCAGCCCGCACATGCATCTTCGCGGGAAGTCGATGCGCTATGACTTGATCCGTCCCGACGGTTCGCGCGAGACGCTGCTCGACGTGCCGAAGTACAACTACAATTGGCAGTGGCAATATTATCCCACCAAGCCCATCCCGGCCCCCGCGGGGAGCCGTATCGAGGTGACCGCCGCGTGGGACAATTCGGCCGGCAACGTCTCGAATCCCGACCCGGCGCAGGAAATCATTTACCGGGGCGACACGCTCCACGAGATGCTCGTGGGCTTCGTCGAGGTGATTCCGGCCGAGGGCGTGTATCATCAACCAGCGCCGGCCACCGAGAAGATCAAGACGCTCCTGGCGCGGCACCCCGCCGAGGACACGTATATGGTAAACGGCTTCCTGCCCTTCGGGATGTATGTGCCGAAAACCGGCGAGGGCTGCATGTACGCGGTCCAAGGGCTGAATATGTTCGTTGTTACGCTCGACAATATCCAATGGGACGGTGACCGCTTGAAAGTGGTGACCGAATTGCCCACGCCCGAGGCCAGCGCGACGACGTCAATCTTCGAGGGCGTGCGCGGCGCGGACGGGAAGTTGAGCGGGACGTTTCAGTATGGCGTGGACTCGCCGCGTTCGATGAAGATCAACGTGGTGGCGGTGCCGATGGCGGCGGCAACGGGGGACTGATCGCCCATGTGGCATGGGCATCTTGCCCATGTGCTTGGTCTGACCACTCGGGTTACGCTATCGGACGGGGTCCACGGGCGGGACGCCCGTGCCACGTGGCATGGGCATCTTGCCCATGTGCTTGGTCTGACCACTCGGGTTATGCTATCGGACGGGGTCCACGGGCGGGACGCCCGTGCCACGATCCTACGGCAACCGGGGGTACTTGCTGAAGTCCGGCTTTCGTTTCTCGTTGTAGGCGTTGCGCCCTTCCTGGCCTTCCTCGCTCATGTAGAAGAGCATGGTGGCATGGCCGGCCAGTTCCTGGAGGCCCGCCTGGCCGTCCTCGTCCGCATTCATCGCCGCCTTGATGCAGCGGATCGCGATGGGCGAATTCGCGAGGATTTCGCGGCACCATTGCACCGTCTCCTCCTCGAGGCGCTCGAGCGGCACCACGGTGTTGACCAGCCCCATGTCGAGCGCCTGCTGCGCATTGTATTGGCGGCATAGGTACCATATCTCGCGGGCCTTCTTTTGGCCCACGATCCTCGCCATGTGGGACGAACCGTAGCCGCCGTCGAAGGAGCCCACCTTCGGGCCGGTCTGGCCGAAGACCGCGTTGTCCGCCGCGATGGTCAGGTCCGCGACGAGGTGCAACACGTGGCCGCCGCCGATGGCGTAGCCGGCGACCATCGCGATGATCGGCTTGGGACAACGCCGCATGTCGTTCTGGAAATCGAGGACATTCAGGCGCGGCATGCCCGTCTCGCCGATGTATCCGGCGTCGCCGCGGATGCCCTGGTCGCCGCCCGAACAAAACGCCTTGTCGCCCTCGCCGGTGAGGATCACGACGCCGATGGCGCCGTCAAAGCGCGCGTCTTGCAGCGCGTGGCGCATTTCGTCGACCGTCAGCGGCGTAAACGCATTGCGCTTGTGCGGGCGATTGATGGTGATTTTCGCGATGCCCTCGGCCTTGTGATACCGAATTTCCTTGTAATCGCCAACGGGCTGCCATTGAATGGGCGTCATCGTGCGTGCTCCTTGATCGAAGGGGTGAATTGGATCGACCGGGATGGGGCGGGGACGTTACGTATGTGGACAGTTTATAGCGGAATCGATTGAAGGGCTGCAAGGTTGACGCGTCCGCAGGCGAAAAACGCGCTTGATTCGCGCCCCGTCGGCGGGTACCCTAATCAGCCCGGGCAGTCCCGCCAAGTGAGTCGATCCGTCCCGGCCAAGCCCCAAAAATCCCGGCTTTTCAAGGAAATCCACATGCCAATAGTTTTGCGATTGTTGCCCGCCGTCCTGGTCGCGTGCTTGGGTGCCGCCACCGCCCAGCAAGGCACGAAGAACGGTGACTGGCGCCACTACGGCGGCGACCACGGGGCGACGCACTATGCACCGCTCGACCAGGTCACCAAGGACAATTTCGACACGCTGGCGATCGCGTGGCGGTGGAAGACGGTCGATGACCAACTGGCGGACAAGACGCAGTTCAAGCCGTTCCACTTCCGTCCGACGCCGCTGGCGGTAAATGGGACGATCTACCTGCCGACGGGCCTCTGTCAGGTGGCGGCGGTTGACGCAGGCACGGGCGAGACGAAGTGGGTTTTCGATCCTGCGAGCTACACGAAGGGGATGATCACGCACAGCATGTTTCACCACCGCGGACTCGAGTACTGGACCGACGGCAAAGACGAGCGACTCCTGATCGCCACGGGCGGGCGGCAGTTGGTTTCGGTCGATCCGAAGACGGGGAAGCCGGACCCGAATTTTGGCGTCGGCGGCATCGTCGATCTCGCCGAGGGACTCGGCCGCAAAATCAATCCCCGCAGCATCGCCCACAACTCGCCGGTGGTGGTTTGCCGCGATACCGTGGTGGTCGGCTCGATCATCATGGACTTCCCGACGATGAAGGAAGCGCCGCCGGGACACGTGCGGGGCTATGACGTGCGCACGGGAAAGATGAACTGGATTTTTCACAGCATCCCGCAGGCGGGCGAATTCGGCAACGAGACGTGGGAAGACAAGTCGTGGGAGTACAGCGGGAACACGAATGTCTGGTCGATGATGAGCGCGGACGACGAGCTGGGTTACGTCTATCTTCCCTTCGGCACGCCGACGAACGACCACTTCGGCGGCCATCGGCTCGGCGACAACCTTTTCGCCGAGAGCCTCGTGTGCCTGAACGCCCAGACCGGCGAACGCGTCTGGCATTTCCAGGCGGTGCATCACGGATTGTGGGACTACGATTTTCCCTGCCAGCCGAATTTGGTGGACGTGACGGTGAACGGCAAGACCGTGAAGGCCGTGGCGCAGGTGAGCAAGCAGGGCTTCACGTATGTGTTCGATCGGAAGACGGGCGAGCCTGTGTGGCCGATCGAGGAACGCCCTGTGGGCAAGTCCACCGTGCCCGGCGAACGTGCCGCGGAGACGCAGCCCTTCCCGACGAAGCCGCCCGCGTTCGAGCGCCAAGGGGTGACGAAGGACGACCTGATCGATCTTACGCCGGAACTAAAGGCGGAGGCGGAGAAGATTCTTGAGCGCTACGTCAGCGGGCCGATATTCACGCCGCCGACGGTCATCGGCGAGAACGGCAAGCAGGGCACGATTCTTCTGCCCAGCGTAGGCGGCGGAGGCAATTGGCCGGGGGCATCGGTTGATCCCGAGACGGGCACGTTGTATGTCCAGTCGCAAACGCAGGTGTGCGTGCTCGGCGTGAGCGCTCCCGATCCGGCCCGGTCGAATTTCAAGTATCTGCGCTCGGGTCCCTATGAAGTGCCGGGGCCGCAAGGGCTCCCGCTGATTAAGCCGCCTTTCCGGCGCATCACGGCGATCGACTTGAGCAAGGGCGAGCATGCGTGGCAGATTCCTTTCGGCGAAGGTCCGACGCAGCATCCCGCGCTGAAGGACTTGAACCTTGGCCGCCTCGGCTCGCAATTCCCCGGCGGCGTGATTGCCGAGGGCGGCATCCTGTTGACCAAGACCTTGTTGATCACGATTCTCGCGAATGCGGACGAGTCGGACCCGGAGCGTCCCGCCAAGGGCAGCTTCTTGCAGGCGTATGACAAGGCGACGGGCGAGTTGCTTCACAGTATTCCCGTGGACATTCACCTTCATGGCGGCCCGATGAGTTTCCTCAAGGACGGCAAGCAATATATTGCCGTGGCCGGCGGCGGCGGCGATGTGCCGGGTGAGCTGATTGCGTTTGCGTTGAAGTAGGAAACGAACCACGAATGGACACCAATGGACACGAATGGACGAAATGGACGTAGCGGACAGCATCGTGGTTCGATTTGCGCGGAACGAGGAATGTAGCAACTTGGAATTGGAGAGTTCTTGAAATGGACCTAAATTTTACGAAGGAAGAAGAAGATTTTCGGCTGATGGCGCGCGAGTGGATCGGGAATCACCTGCCCGACACCTTCAAGGGCCGGCGCCAGCGAAGCACGCGCGTCGAGCGTGACACGTGGTACAAGGCGCTCGCGGCGAAGGGCTGGCTTTGCGCGGCCTGGCCGAAGGAGCATGGCGGCTCCGGGTGGAGTCTCGCGCAGCAGTACATTTTCCGCGATGAGGCCGCGAACCAAGGAGCGCCCGGAAACGACATGGGCGTGTCGATGATCGGCCCGATGCTGATCGAGTACGGCAGCGAGTCGCAGAAGAAGCGCTACCTGCCCAAGATTGTCGCCGCCGAGGAAATGTGGTGCCAAGGCTATTCCGAGCCGAACGCCGGTTCCGACCTCGCCAGCCTACGGCTCCGCGCCGAGCGCCACGGCGATCACTACGTGCTCAACGGCCAGAAAATATGGACGAGCTTCGCCAACGAGAGCGACATGATTTTCATCCTCGTGCGCACGGACCTCAACGCGAAGAACCAGCAGAGCGGCATTTCGTTCGTCGTCTCGCCGATAAACGCGCCCGGGATCGAGATTCGTCCCATCCGCCAGATCACGGACGAGTCCCACTTCTACGAGACCTTCTTCACCGACGTGAAGGTGCCCGTCGAGAACCTGATCGGCGAGGAGAATGCCGGATGGACGCTGGGCAAGCGCGTGCTGGCGCACGAACGCATCGCCACCGGGGCTGCCGAGGTTTTCCGGCAATCGCTTGACCGCGTGCGGGACCTGGCCATGCGTACTTCCGTGAACGGACACCACGCCATCGACGAACCGGTCATTCGCCAGCGGCTCGCGAAGCTCGAGATGGAGCTCGGCGCGCTCAAGGCCGTCGGGTTCCGCAGCCTCACGCAGCTCTTGCGCGGGCAAATGCCCGGTCCCGAGTCGAGCATCGTGAAACTTTACGGCAGCGAGCTCTACCAGCGCATCGCCGATCTCGCGCTCGACATCCAGGGGCCCGCGGCGCAGGTGTGGGACGATCCCGGCTACGGCGACGACAGCCTCTGGAGCAAGGTCGCCGCGGGCACCCGCGCCGTCAGCATCTATAGCGGCACCAGCGAAGTCCAGCGCAACATCATCAGCGAGCGCGTCCTCGGCATGCCCAAGGGCTGAGGCGCTTCTCTCCCCCGTTCACCATTCATACCCAAGGATCATTCATCATGAATTTCGGTTTCTCGGAAGACCAAGACCTCATACGCAAGTCCGCCCGCGATTTCGTGCAGGGCGAATCCTCCCTTGTGCGCATCCGCGAACTCCGCGAAGACGCCCTCGGCCACTCGCCCGAAGTCTGGCGCAAGATCGCCGGGAACGGCTGGTGCGGCGCGATCATCCCCGAGGAATTCGGCGGCGTCGGCCTCGGCTGCGTCGACATCACCTGCATCCTCGAGGAATTCGGCAAGGGCCTCATGCCCGAACCGCTTGTCACTTCGGGCGTGCTCGCGGCCTCGGCAATCCTGCACGGCGCGACAGACGAACAGAAACAATCCTTGTTGCCAGGCATTGCCGACGGATCGGTCGTTGCGACATTGGCCGCCTACGAGGACAAGGGCCGCTATGATTTCACCCATGTCGAGACGAAGGCGGACAAGGCGGGCAATGGCTATGCGCTGACCGGGAGCAAGGCCCTCGTGGCGGACGCCGCCGCGGCGGACGTAATTCTCGTCACGGCGCGCACCGCCGCCGGGGTTGGCCTGTTCGCCGTGAAAAAGGGCGCGGCAGGCCTCGTCTTGACGCCTGTCAGCACGATGGATCGTCGCCGCCGTTACACGCTGACGCTGACGAAGTGCGAGGCCACGCTGATCGGTGCCGAGGGCAAGGCATTGCCCGCCGTCGAGGCGGCCATCGACCGCGCCTGCGTCGCGCAGGCCGCCGAGCAAGTGGGCGGGATGGAAGAGGCCTTGCGCCGCACGCTCGAATACCTCCACCAGCGCGTGCAATTCGGACGGGCGATCGGGTCGTTCCAGGCCCTCAAGCACAAGGCGGCGAACATGTACGTCGAGCTCGAGATGGCCCGCAGCAGTCTCTACTACGCCGCGATGGCGCTCGATCAAGGGATGGCCGACAAGAAATCCGCCGTGTCCTCGGCGAAGGCCCTATGCAGCGACGGGTATATCGCGGTCACGAAGGAAGCCATCCAGCTCCACGGCGGGATCGGGTTCACCGACGAACACGACATCCACTTCTTCTACAAGCGCGCGATCGTGTCGAGCGTCACTTTCGGCGACGGGGCCCATCACCGCGATCGTTTCGCGGCGGAGAATGGGTTTGGGAAGGGCGCGGCGTAGGAAAGCGATGAAGGCGTCGTGAAGGAGGCGGTTCTAAGCGTTCTTCCGTCGGCGGTACGCGATGCCCAAGAGGCCAAGGCCCACGAGCGACAAGGTCGCCGGCTCGGCGACCGGGTCCTCGAGGTCGGGCTTGGTGGGATTGCCGTTGATGGACACGTTGAAAAGGTTGTTATCTCCATCCGTCATCAGGTCAAGCCGATAGTCGGCATGGGATGCGCCGAAGAACGTCTGGTAGACGTCGTCCAACCCCGCGTCATTGGTCTGGGCTCGGCCCTCGGAATCGTCGATGGAGTAGGCGCCCAGCGCCACGGTGTAGGTCCCCGCAGTCAACGCGACCGAGCCAAAAAAGTCAGGTTGATTGACCGAGGCATTCGTGTCGAGCGAGACAACGTAGTCGTCGAAATCCAAGATGTAATCGCCCCCGACTCCGGGATCCGAGCCGGAGTATAGGATCATATAGGAATCGAAACCCGTATACTCGGAGTCCCCGTTAAGGGGCGGCAATAAATAAAGGTAGCATTTACTACTCGGAATCAGCCGATCCGACCGCAATTCAAAAGAGCAAACCGATACCTTTAGTTTTTGACACCGCCTTAATATCGATGTAATCGTCGCCATTGAATTCGTAGGCAAGCAGATCGAAAGTAACGATGGAATCGGCGTAGATGCTGAAGGTAATCCAGTCCACCGTCGAGCCGGTATCCGTGGCATGGATGGTTCCATCGATCGACTCAAGATCGGCGTGGGCCGCGCCCACGGCGAACACGGTGACAACCCCCGCAAGCCACAACTTTGATTTCATTTCTTCCACTCCTTGTCGTTTGGGCGAGGTACCATGTCATCTCCCCTGCAAATTAACAGCAATTTTCGTACCCGGGTCGATCTGCAACCCGATCAGCTCAATTCCGAGTGATTTCGCTTCTAATTGATGGGCTTCGACTGGGGGTGTCAAGGCTTGGTAACGACAAATGGTCTCGCGTGAACGAATGTCGATGTGTTCGAATCGCGATGAGGTTCGATACCGGCGCGGTCGGCTGAGGGGGAACCCCGATTCGGCATAGGGAGTGAATTTGCGTGCGCCCGGGTATTTCGTCGCGCAGCCCCGAAATGCACTCCGCCGCAGCGGAGCATGGGTTTGGGAAGGGCGCGGCGTAACGGATGGAAGGGCGGAAACTCAGGCGGCCTTGCGGCGGCGATATCCGAGGCCGGCGAGTCCGAGGCCAACCAGCGATATCGTGGCGGGCTCGGCGACGGGGTCTTCGACGGGGCCCGAGACGAGCTCGCCGTTGATCGAGATTCCGGAAATATTGCCGCCTTCCGTAATCAGGTCGAGCCGGTAATCGGCCGCGAGCGACTCGTAAAAGTAACCGTAGTAGTCGTCGAGCCCGTCGTCGTTCGCCTGATCCCGGGCTTCGGATTCGCCCAGGTAATATGAACCGATCGCAATCGTATACGTTCCCGCCGGCAACACGGTGGCGAGGTACGAGTCGGAGGCAAATACCGAACCGTTGGTATCGAGGCCGGGGGAATAATCGTCGCCCTCGTCGATGAAGTCTCCCTCGGAAGCCGGATTCGCGCCCGTGAACAACAGGATGTAGGAATCGAACCCGGTCGACCCGGACGCCCCGGTGAGATCGACATAGTCCGCGCCGTCGTGCTCGTACGCGAGCACATCGAAGGTGACGATTGCCTCGGCATCGAGCGTAAAAGTAATCCAATCGACGGTTGAACCGGTGTCCGTGGCGTAAATCGTCCCATCGAGGGAAATGACATCCGCGCTAGACGTCCATGCCGAGACCATCGCGGCGAGCGCCCACAGGAATCGTTTCGCGTTCATGTTGAGCCGTCCCTCCATCTGCGTGAGACCCGATGACTTCGCTTCCTTAGACCTCGAGCAAATTGCGCTCCAAGCGTACCTAATATCGCATATTCCACCGGATATTGGCAATTTTGTGCGTCCGTCACCCAAAATGCCCGTATTTCTCGGCAAGGCACCGTCGATTGTTTGTCTGGTTTGAACCTGGATTTGGCACGCGGTCGGGGACAGCCAGCCGTGTTCCGCCCCCTCGCTCGCTGAAGCTACGAAGGGCAGGCGAACTGCCGGGCTGAACGCGGAGGCAGTCCCCTTGGGCCGGCACGATGGTTAAGGCAGGGCCTTTGCGATCCTACGGGTGGACCGACTGCGACATGTCCTGGAGGCCGAAAAGCATTTCGGCCTCGGCGACGATGTTGCCGTCGACCTTGGCGATGGCGCGCACGCGGCAGGCGTTGCGCCGCGCGCGGATGAGGGTGGATTCGAGCACGAGCTGATCGCCGGGGACGACCGTGCGGCGAAACTTCGCCGTGTCGATTCCGAGGAAGTATGCGTGTTGACCCTCGTTGTCGCTGTTCGGCGGAAAGATCATGAGCGAACTCACCTGCGCCATCGCCTCGATGATCAGCACGCCGGGCATGACCGGGTTCTTCGGCCAATGGCCCTGGAAGAACGGCTCGTTGACGGTGACGTTTTTGATCCCGATGACGTGATCGCGCGGGACGAACTCGAGGATGCGGTCGACCAGCAGGAACGGGAAGCGATGCGGCAATACCTTCATAATTGCGTTGACGTCGAGCGCCGGCGCGGGCTTTGGTTTCGACAAGCCCTTGAGGGTCCCGCTTTGCGCGCTGCCGTTGAGCAAGGCTTTCTTGATCTGTTGCGAAAATTTCACGTGCATCGCGTGGCCGGATTTCACCCCGATCACATGGCCCTTGAGCGGGCGGCCCAATAGGAACAAGTCGCCCAACAAGTCGAGGACCTTGTGGCGCACGAACTCGTCCGGGTAGCGGAGGTCCTCGTTGAGGATGGCCTCGTCTCCGATGACAACGGCGTTCTCGAGGTTGCCGCCCTTGATGAGGCCCTGTTCCTGCAGCATCTTGACCTCGCGCAAGAAACAGAATGTGCGCGCCGACGCGATCTCCTTCTCGAAGGTAGCGGGCGTAATCGTGAACGAGGCGTATTGGGTACCGATGGCGACGTGGTCGTAGGCGATCGTCATCGTGACGCGCAGTTCGTCCGCGGGGAGCACGCTGAGGGTCACGTCGTCTTGCCGGTAATAGACGGGTTCGTCGACCCGGATGTATTTCCGGTCGACCTCCTGCTCGACGATATCGGCCTTTTTCAGCGCCGTGGTGAAGGGAAGCGAACTGCCGTCGCCGACGGGGGTCTCGTTGCCGTCGAGCTCGATGGCGAGGTTGTCGATCCCCATGCCCACGACCGCCGCGAGGACATGCTCGACGGTGTGGACCTCGGCCCCGTTGACCCCGATGGTCGTCCCGCGGGAAACGTCGATGACATGGTCTATGTCCGCGCGAATGGCGGGACGTCCGGGAAGGTCAGTCCGGTAAAACGTTACGCCACTGTCCGGGGGCGCGGGCTTGAAGGTGATGGTCGTCAGGTTGCCGGTGTGCAGTCCGATTCCCGAGAATGACGACTCATGGGTCGTTGTCCGCTGTTTGTCCATCGAGTCGCTGTTCGAGCTCCTTCAGGCGTTTTTCCATTTGTCGCAATCGGCGCAGGGCCTCGGGCAATCGCGGCTGCGCGGCATAAATACGCCGGGTAACGGCGTGATCGTTCTCGGGGAACCCAGAAACGATTTTGCCGGGCTCGACGGAGTGCGTTATACCCGATCGGCCCCCGATTATCGCATGATCGCCAATCTCGATGTGGCCATTGATGCCCGTCATGCCGCCGATCGTGACGTGGCTTCCAATGACGGCACTGCCGGCGACGGCCGTGCCTCCGCTAATCGTGGTGTGATCGCCGATCCGGACATTGTGGCCTATTTGCACCAGGTTGTCAATTTTGACGCCGTTTCCAATGACGGTTTGACCCGCCGTCGCGCGATCCACCGCGCTGTTCGATCCGATCTCGACATCGTCCCCGATGACCACCGTGCCGACTTGCGGTATCTTCGCCTTGGCCCCGTTCATGGGCGCAAACCCGAAGCCGTCGCTGCCAATCGAGGCGTTCGCGTGGATAATGCAACGGGCGCCGATGGCGACGCGCTCACGAATGACGGCGTTGGGGTAGATGACTGTGCCGGGGCCAACCACGGAGCCACGGCCCACGTAGACACCCGCATAGAGCACCGCGTTGTCCCCAATGCGGCAATGATCCGCCAGGCAAACATGGGCGTCCAGGGCGACATTCGTCCCGAGCGCCACGCCCTCGCCAATCGCGGCGGTGGGGTGAATTCCCACGGGATGGACAAGCACCTCCGCCTCGAGGAACTTCAGCATTGCGGCAAACGCAAGGTACGGATTGTCGACCCGGATGAGCGGACATGCGGCTTCGATCGAGTCCCGAGGAACGAGCACGGCGGAGGCCAGGGTCGATCCAAGAAAGCCACGATACCGGGGATCGCCAATGAACGCGAGATCGCCCGGCTGTGCTTCCTTGATGCCGCACAGCCCCGTCACCCGGACGGAGCCGTCGCCCACCACGTCCCCGCGGACGATTTCGGCTATGTCATGGACCGACTTGTCC
Source organism: Candidatus Hydrogenedentota bacterium (assembly GCA_947486375.1). Classification (GTDB taxonomy): domain Bacteria; phylum Hydrogenedentota; class Hydrogenedentia; order Hydrogenedentales; genus CANKTP01. The sequence goes on from CANKTP010000095.1 coordinate 12,333, forward strand.
ACGCGCGACCTCCAAGTTGCGTCCGGCGCCGTGCCGCGCCCGGCGCCGCGAACCCCCGCGCCGGCTACTTTTTCTTATAGTTTGCGTTGACCTGGTCGACAATCTTGGTGGTGATGTCGAGGGGCGTGGCCGAATACAACACGCCGGATTTCGATGACTCGCCGCTCTCGAGAATAATGTGGTAGTTTTCCTTGGCGCCCACGGCCTGGATGGCGGCGCGGATATCTTCCATCAGCGAGTCCATGAGCCGGCGTTCCTTGCGGTCGATCTCGTCTTGCGATTGCTTGAATTCCAGGCGGCTCGCGTTGGCCTTCGAGAGTATCTGTTCCTCGAGCGACTCGAGATCCTCCTTCGGCAATTTCTCTTTTTGTTCCGTGTGCTTGTCCTGCAGCTTCTTGACCTCGGCGGCGAGGGCGTCGATCTTCGTCTGCAACGTCGCGCGTTCCTTGTCGAGGACGGTATATTCGTCTTTTTGCCGTTGGTATTCGGTGTAGACCGTCTTGAGGTTCACGACGCCAATCTTGTATTGGCCGCTGGCGGGCGCGGGCGCCCCGCCGGTCTGGGCCGTTGCGGGCATGGCGGCGAGCACGGAAACGGCAAGGGCGATATGCATCGCGGGAAGGAATCGGGTAAACCGGGACATAAGGTAAGGTGCATCCTCTCGATTGTGGTCCGCAGGGGACCGGTGAAGAAGGCCCGGCCACCGCAATCCATCGCAGCTCCAGCGGCGCGAATACGGCGTGTTACGCGGGTCTTGGGCGGCCCGTGTGCCTCGATCCGAGTATAGCAATTCGCACACGGGGGGGTCAATTGCGCGGACTTTGCACGCCGGAATCCCCTGTGCTACACTCGGCTGAGCGAGTGTCGACGGGGATTCCAAATGCATTTTTCGGTACGGTTTGCGTTGGCCATGACGGTGCTGGGTGCCGCGCTGGGCGGGTGTGCGACGTCGTCTCCCGCCGACGCGGAGCTGGCGAAAACGGACTCGGCGGTGGTCGAGGCCCCATTTCCACAAACCTGGCAGTCGGTCAAGGCTGTCTTGCGCGAGCGGGATTACCTGATTTATACCCGCGACAAGCGCGGGTTGTTTATCGCGTTTACCGACGCCAAGCGGCGCAGGCTCGTGCCGCACCGGACCCAGTTCACCGTCACCCTCGAGGAAGTAAGCGCGGGATCGACGCGGGTCAGCGTCGAAACCACATTCCAGCAGTACGGGGTCTCATTGACGACGTACCCGATGTGGCACAGCAAGGCGCCGAAGGACACCGCCGAGGCCTTGGCGCTGCTCGAGGCGATCCAGGCCAAGGCAACGGGCGCGGCGCCCGCTCCGCCGGTTCAAGAGGCGGCCCCAACCGGTACCTGAGCCTCGGCCCGTAACGTTTCGCCGAATTGGGATTTATTGTGCGCATACGCCCGTGTTTACGGTATCCGGGGGTGCAGTCGCAAGCGGGATTTCCAATAAATCGATAAAAACGATAATTCGCCTTGCGCAGTCCAATTATTGGTGGTACAATCCAACTAAGAAGGTCTCGAAAGGGTTCGCGTATGCTCTCATTGATCGATGTACAATGCCCGCACTGCGGGGCCCAGGGCCAGATCATGTTGCCGCCGATGGGGTCCATCATCATTGGCCCTTGTCCGCAGTGCAAAGAGTTGGTCGTGGTGTTCTGCGGCCAAGTATTGGCGTTGGACAAGCAGATCATGGAGAATGCCGACATTCGCGAGCGGCGCGAACACCTGCACGCGGTCTTGTCGGAGTTTCTTCACGAGCGGATATCCAAGCTGATGACGGACGACAAGGGTACGGCTGGGCCTTCCGATTCGGGCGATGCCGCCGAGGACGGCGAGCCTGGCGACGATCCCGTCCAGAACCAAGAGCCCGAGACGGTGCCGGCACCCGGGATCACCGAGGGCGAATTCGAGCGTTTCCTAGAGGTAGACTTGAAACTTCTCGACAATAAGGCCTATTTCAAGTCGGTATTCGGGGGTAAGTAACCCCCAGGGGCGGAGCCGGAAGATGCGCGCGCGCATGCTTCCGCGAGGGCGCGGCCCGCGCCCGGAAATTTTCCGGTCGAAATGGTTGAACCACGGGCGGGCGTTTGCTACTATAAGACCCTTCGTATTCGCCCCGGGTAGTGTCTTGCCGGGGCGTGCAGAATTCCACAGGAGAAATCGAAGTGAAGACGTATGTCCCGAAAGAGGGATCGGTCAAGCGCAAGTGGGTCTTGATCGACGCCGAAGGCAAGGTGTTGGGCCGGGTGGCCGCCGAGGCGGCGAAGATCCTGCGCGGCAAACACAAGCCGCAGTTCACGCCCTACCTCGACCTGGGCGACAATGTGCTTATCGTCAACGCCGAGAAGGCCGTCATCACGGGCAGCAAGGCGGTCGAGAAAAAGTACTACCGCCACACCGGGTATGTGGGCGGCATCAAGGAAATATCCTATCGCGACATGCTGATCAAGCATCCGGCGCGCGCGATGACGCTGGCCGTGACCGGCATGTTGCCGCACACGCGCCTCGGCCGTAGCCAGGCGACGCACCTTCGGGTATACGCCGGCGCGGAACACCCGCACCAGGCCCAACAGCCCCAAACCCACACCTTCGGCAAATAAGGGAGCACACCGTGCCAGATAAATCCGGCGAAATCATCACCGTTGGCCGACGCAAAGAGGCGACCGCGCGCGTTCGCATGAAACCCGGCACCGGCATCATCGTCGTCAACGGGAAACCCCTCGAGCAATACCTCGCCCGCGAGGTGCTCGTCATGGCCGCCAAACAACCCTTCGAGGCGACCGGCACCATCGACAAGTTCGACATCCGCGCGCGCTGCGCGGGCGGCGGCCTCAGCGGCCAGGCCGGCGCCATTCGCCTCGGCATCGCGCGCGCCCTGGTCGAGGTCAACAGCAGCCACCAGCCGATCCTTCGCGCCGCCGGCATGCTGACCCGCGACGCGCGCGCCGTCGAGCGCAAGAAGTACGGCCAACCCGGCGCGCGCAAACGCTTCCAGTTCTCGAAGCGCTAGGCCGTTCCTTAACTCTTCAGTGCATTCCCGCGCGCCCGATCACGATCGGGCGCGCGGGATTTTTGTTTGTGCGGGCTGTTCGTGGCACGAGAGGGACATATGGGACATATGGGACGGATGGGACATATGGGGTGGATGGGGTGGATGGGGTGGAAGGAGGTGGGGGATGGTGGAATTTGGCCGAATGGTGTAGTATTTGGGCAAACTTGCAGTCGGCACAGCAGGGCAAGGAGGGGACTCGTATGGCGGCGAATCCGGGCGGGAACAAGCGCGGCGGCGCAGGCGCGCCGGGGACGCGGCGCATGGCGTGGCGCTGGGCGGGCGCGGCGGGACTGGCGGGGGTCGTGTGCCTCGCGCTTGCGGTGCGCTTTCAGGCCGGTTTGCGGACGGAAGAGGCGGCCATGCCTGGCCCCGATACCGGCGATCGGGCAGGAGAATCCGTTTCGCCGTCGGCAGGCATTGATGGGGATGCCGCCCCCACATCGCGCGAAGCGCAGCCAACGCTGCGGCAGCAAGCCGCCACACTCCAGGAAGCGCTTGCCGCGCGGGGCGAGGTTGGGGCGACCGGTTCCGTGGACGAAGAGGACTCGGTAGACCCAGTGGACGCCGCGGACTCGCCCCTCCATTTGAGCGAGGCTCGCCAAGCGTAAGTCCCCCTTGGAAGGGGGATCAAGGGGGATGTCGCCCGCGCCGCGCGCATCGCCGAGATCAAGGAGCACTTCGCGAGGGAATACGCCGGCATCCCCGGCACCCCCATCCAACCCGTCGCCACCGCCACCGCCACCATCGCGCAAATGGAAGCCCAGGACGCCGCATGGGAAGCCGCCGGCACGCCGTACGTCCCCGTTGAGCCGGAGTTCATTCCGGTGCCGGAGAATGCATATCCGTGGCCGGAGGACGAGATCGCGGAGGCGTTGGGGTTGGGAAGCAATGCGAACGACGCCAATAGGGTAGGACAGACACTCCTGTCTGTCCCCGACGCCTCCACCCTAGCCGAATCCCCCAGCGAGAAAACGATCGCCCGGGACAACTCGGCCGCTCGCGAAAATGAACAGACAGGATTGTCTGTTCTACCCTCGGAACAGACAAGAGTGTCTGTCCTACCCCATGAGACCAAAAGCACGCCCAAAGTTGCCCCGCCAGCGCTCGATGCGGTGCTTCCCGCGAGGTAGTGTAAAAATGTTTCTGTAAATAGGGCTGGTCAAAAAGGCCATCGTTTGCTCTGATCTTGGTGA
>CANKTP010000096.1 GCA_947486375.1 Candidatus Hydrogenedentota bacterium
CACCTCGGCGCTGATCGAGGAGTCGACCAAGAACGCCAACCAGGGGGTCGTGGCCTGCGGCACGGTGAACAAGGTCTTCGAGGAAATCGTCGTCTATGTCAGCAAGTTGACCCAACTCGTCAGCGAAGTATCCACCGCCTCGAACGAACAGTCCCGCGGAATCGAGCAGGTAAATATCGCGGTCAACCAGATGGACTCGACGACGCAGACCATCGCGCGGAACTCCGAGGAAATCGCCGGCTCCGCCGAGGATTTTTCCAGCGAGGCCGCCCAGCTCAACGCATTGGTCGCCACCCTGGCCGGAATGGTCGGGACCCGCTCGGGAACGCAACCCGCCCCCGCCGCGGAGACGATCCATACGCCCCACGTGACGGGTCACGGCCAAGACATGCTTCGGTTGCCGTCCCCCGGTGCCCATCGCGCCGCGAACAGCGGCCAACCGGCCGCAAGGAAGACGCGTCACGTCGGCGGCGGCGATGCGCACGATTCCGGCGGGCGCGGCGCGTCGAAGGCGGCCACCGTCATCCCCTTCGACGACGAGAATGTCGAGGACTTTTGAAGAACGCGCTGACAACGATTGTGGACAACGGAAGCGGACCCAGACAACCGCCTTCGCGGGGAATCGATCGCGAAACCTCCGAGGGGTTCCGGAGACTTATCCACCAGGCGAGCGGTATTTTCCTCGGCGACGACAAGGATGCCTTGCTCGCGACGCGGATGCTGCGCCGCATGCGGACCCTCGGTATCCCCGACTACGGCGCCTATCTCGACTACGTGAAGGGCGACCCGCGCGGCACCGAGTTGGCCGAGCTCATCGACGCGATTTCGACCAATGTCACGAGTTTTTTCCGCGAGTCGCGCCACCTTGAACTCTTCGAGGAAATGTCCGCGCGCTGGATTGCCGAGGGCCAGCGCCGCTTTCGGTTTTGGTGCGCCGCGAGCTCAAGCGGCGAGGAACCCTATTCCATGGCCATGACCTTTCTCGAGGCGGCCGGAGAGCGCAGCCCCGACATGCGGATTCTCGCGACGGACATCTCGCGAAAGGTCCTCACGATGGCGTCGAGGGCCGAGTATGAATCGAGCAAGCTCCGCGACGTGTCGCCCCAGAGAAAGAACGAATTCTTCGACTACCTGCCGGATGGGGACCAATACCGTGTCTGCGATCGCGTTCGCTCGAAAGTGCTGTTCAAGCGGCTTAACCTGGTCCGGTTTCCCTATCCCATGCAGGGGCCGTTGGACGTGATATTCTGCCGCAACGTGCTGATTTACTTCGACGACGCGACGCGAATGAGCATCGTGCGCGAAATGCACCGATTGCTGAAACCCGGCGGTCTCTTGTTCTTGGGCTACTCCGAGGCCATGGCCGGCCTCGGTGCCATGTTCGATTCCGTCGAGCCCTGCGTCTATGCCAAGCGCGAAGCGCGGTCCGCCTGACAAGCGGGGAGATTGGGCAATGGCATTGATGAATAACTCCCGACCCATCCGGGTCCTTATCGTGGACGATTCGGCCACCGTGCGAAAGGTTTTCCAAAAGGAGATCTCGCGCGACCCGGCCCTCGAGGTCGTGGGAATGGCCCCCGATCCCTATGTCGCCCGCGAGATGATCGTGGATCTCAAGCCTGACGTCATCACCCTCGACATCGAGATGCCCCGCATGGACGGCCTGACCTTCCTGCGCAAACTCATGCAACACCACCCGATTCCCGTCATCATCGTATCGTCGCTCAGCCAAAAAGGCAGCGACGTGGCCATGGAGGCGATGGAAAGCGGGGCCATCGAGGTGCTCGCGAAGCCCAACAACGCCTACTCCGTCGGCGACATGGGTGCCGAGCTGGTCGACAAGATAAAAGCCGCCGCCCGCGCCAATCCCGCCGCGATTCGGCCCAAATCCACCGATCCGGTGGGGCCGCGCACCCGGCTGTCCATGTCCAAGACGACGAATAAGATCGTCGCCATCGGCTCGTCGACCGGCGGCACGGAGGCCCTCAAGGCCGTGCTCACCTCGATGCCGCCCAATTCGCCGGGCATCGTTATCGTGCAACACATGCCCGAGCATTTCACCCTGACCTTCGCCAAGCGCCTGAACGAACTCTGCGCCATGCAGGTGAAGGAGGCCGAGGATGGCGACACCGTGATTCCCGGGAGGGTGCTCATCGCGCCCGGCAATCGCCACATGATGCTCACGCGCTCGGGGGCGCAGTATTCCGTGAGGGTGAAAGACGGCCCGCTGGTGTCGCGGCACCGCCCGTCGGTCGAGGTCCTGTTCAAGTCCGTGGCCCGCTACGCCGGGGCCAACGCCATCGGCGTCATGCTCACCGGGATGGGGGCCGATGGCGCGGACGGGATGCTCGAGATGAAGAACGCCGGCGCAAGGAACATCGCCCAAGACGAGGCCACCTGCGTGGTCTTCGGCATGCCGCGCGAGGCCATCGCACGCGGCGCTGTCGATCACATTGTTGGCCTGGACAAGATAAGCCGGAAAATCCTCGACCTGGTTTGACCCCGCGCGCGAAGGACATGGAACATGGATAAAAACGAACTTCTCGCCCTGCTCGAGACCCTCTCGGGCGACATCGTCCTCGGAGAGCCCGGCGATCTTCCCGCGATGACCGGGATCCACACCCTGTTGGAACAGGTCGCCGCAGGATGCGCCACCGGGGAAAGCGCCTTCCTGAAACAGGTGTCGGTCGCCTGTATAAAGTTGATGGAGTCCGTCATTCTCTCCGATGTCGAGGACCCTGCGGTGGCCTTGGGCGCGGTCGGCCAAACCGTGGGCATCCTGCGCGGTATCGTCGGCGAGGGCCGGCGCGAGGAAGATGCGGGCCTACCCGAACTGATCGCCAGCCTGGTGCCGGCCCGGCCCGTGGGCGGCGCCGTTTCCACATTGGCCAAGACGCCCGCCGCCCCCCGTGCCGCGGACAAGCACGTCGTGCCACCCCAAGTATTGCCCGAGGACATGGAGCTGGTGGGCGACTTCATCGCCGAGGCCCGCGAACACATGGACCAGGTGGACGTGCAACTCCTCCAACTCGAGGCCGACCCCGGCGACGCGGGCGCGCTGAACGCGGTGTTCCGCGCGTTTCATACCATCAAGGGGACCGGCGGCGCGATCGGGCTGGCCTATTTGCAGGCCGTGGCCCACGTCGCCGAGGACCTCTTGGTAAAGGCGCGCGACGGCGAGCTCGTCCTCGAGGGCTCGAAGATCGATGTCGTCTTCGAGACGAACGATTGCCTTCGCCAGTTGGTCGACCGCCTCGAGGAGGCCCTTTCCACCGGCGAATTACGGCCGGTCGAGATCGATTTGCCCGCGCTGATAACGCGCATCAAGGGCCTGCATGAGCGGGACGTCGTGGTGGAGGGCGTGCCACAGCGCCTGGGCGAAATCCTACTCGACGAAAACGCGATCAGTCCCGAGGATCTCGAGGCGGCGCTGGCCGAGCAAAAGGCCCCGGGATCGAGAAAACAGCTGGGCGAACTGTTGGTCCAGAACAACACGATTGGCCGCAACCACCGGGACGAGGCCCTGCGCATCCAGCGCGAGGAAAGTCCGGGAGACAAAATCGGCGATATCCTCGTCACCATGGGTGTGCTGAGCACGGACGAGCAGGAGGCCATCCTCCGCCGGCAATCCGATCCGGCGATGCAAGAAGAACCCTTGGGCCAGATGCTCGTGCGGACCGGCCGGGCCAAGGCGAAGGACGTCGTCGGCGCGCTGCGAAAACAGGAACAAACCAAGCTCAAGGAAGCGCTGAAAGTAGACTCCGACCGGTTGAACCAGTTAATCGACATGCTCGGGGAATTGGTGATCGCGCAGACGATGGTCTCCGAGTCGCCCGAGATCAAGTCAATCAAGGCGGAACTATTCTCGGGCCGGATAAACCGCCTCAATAAGATTACGCGCGACTTGCAGGAGGCGGGCATGTCCCTCCGGATGGTCCCCATAAACGGCGTCTTCCAGAAAATGGCCTGTCTTGTCCGCGACCTCGCGAAAAAATCGGGCCGCAAGGTCACGTTCACCACCAAGGGCAACGAGACGGAACTCGACAAGACCGTGGTGGACCGCATCGCCGATCCCCTCGTCCACATGGTGCGCAACGCGGTCGACCACGGCCTCGAGCCGAACGAGGACGACCGCATCAAGGCGGGCAAGCCTGCCGAGGGCAATGTCGAGCTGCGGGCGTTTCACAAGAGCGGCGCCATCTACATCGAGATCGAGGACGACGGGCGCGGCCTGAATCGCGAGCGAATTCTCGATAAGGCCCGCGAGAAAGGCCTCCTTCGCGAGGGCGAAACTCCCGCCGATTCCGAGATTTGGAACCTCATTTTTCATCCCGGATTCTCGACCGCCGCGACGGTGACGGACGTCAGCGGGCGCGGCGTGGGCATGGACGTGGTCAAGCAAAACATCCAGGGGCTTCGCGGAAATGTCGAGATATTCAGCGAGGCCGGCAAGGGCACCAAGTTCAGCATCCGACTTCCCCTCACCCTGGCCATCATCGACGGGATGATTGTGCGCGTGGGCATCGAACGCTTCGTCGTTCCCGCCCTTTCGGTGCTCCGGTCGGTCCAGACCTCTCTCTCCACCATCACGAAAGTCGTCGGCGGCAGGGACTATATCCGGTTCCTGGACGAACACGTTCCCCTCATCGGCCTTGGCCGTGAATTCGGGATAAGCGATCACGATCGGCCGCCCGAGCGGCAAGTCGCCGTCATCGTCGAGGAGCACGGACGAAAGGCCGGGTTCCTCATCGACGAACTCCTCGGACAACAGCAAGTGGTCATCAAGTCGCTCGGGGACCGATTGCCCGAAAACACGGGGATTGCCGGGGGTGTCATCATGTCCGACGGCCAAGTCGGCCTGATTCTCGACGTGGCTTCGCTCGTCAAGCGCGCCAACGAAGCCTCGGCTGCCTAACGAATTCGCGCCGCGAATCCGCCGGAACGCCCCCAAACCGGCGGCCCCCGCATCCTTGCGGAATTGACGGTGCCGCGCTAGTCCGGTAGAATCCTTCTTTCATTTCAGCTGTCGTACAACTCTTGGGGTACTCGTAAAATGGGTGGTAGTGCATTGCCGGACCAGCAAGCGGCATTGCTGGAGAAAATCCGGCAAAAAACGGTCGTGGGCGGGATTATCGGGCTGGGCTATGTCGGCCTTCCGCTGGCCCAACACCTGTGCGGCGTCGGTTACCGGGTCATCGGATTCGACGTTGATCCGGTCAAAATCGAGTTTATCGAGGCAGGCAAGAGCTATATCAAGCATATCGATCCCGCTTGGATCCGGGAGATGGTGGGGACGAAGCGCTTCGGGGCGACGGTCGAATTTTCGCGGCTTCCCGAGGCGGACTGCATCAGCATTTGCGTGCCGACGCCGCTGGACGAACATTTCGGCCCGGATCTCCAATACGTCGAGGCGACGGCCAATTCGATCGCGGCGAACCTGCGCAAGGGGCAACTCGTCATTCTCGAAAGCACGACCTATCCGGGCACGACGGCGGAAATGCTCCTGCCGATTCTCGAACGGGGCGGTCTCAAGGTGGGGCAAGATTTCTTCCTGGCCTTTTCGCCGGAACGCGAGGACCCGGGGAACCCGAAGTACACGATCCGCAACATCCCGAAGATCATCGGCGGCATCACGCCGGCGTGTACTGCGGTCGCCTCGGCGTATTACGGGATGATCTTCGACAAGGTGGTCGAGGTATCGAGCCCGGCCGCGGCGGAGTTGACCAAGCTGCTCGAGAACATTTTTCGCAGCGTGAATATCGCGCTGGTGAACGAGCTCAAGATGCTGTGCGACCGGATGGGAATCGACATCTGGGAGGTGGTCGATGCCGCGGCGACCAAGCCATTCGGGTTCATGCCCTTTTACCCCGGGCCCGGGCTGGGCGGACACTGCATCCCCATCGATCCGTTTTACCTGAGCTGGAAGGCCCGAGAATACGACTTTTCGACGCGCTTCATCGAGTTGGCGGGCCAGATCAACACGCAAATGCCCACCTACGTCATTACCCGCCTGATGGAGGGAATGAACGAGTTGGGCAAGACGGTCAAGGATTCGCGCATCCTCGTCCTTGGCGCGGCCTATAAGAAGGACGTGGACGACATGCGCGAGTCGCCGTCGATCCACCTAATTGAGTTGCTCTGGAAGTATGGCGCGAAGGTGGACTACAACGATCCCCACATCCCGAAGTTCCCGCGCCTGCGCAAACACGCGATCAACCTCGAGTCGGTCGAGTTGACCCCCGCGAACATCGCCTCGTACGACTGCGTCCTGATAGCCACCGATCACACGGTATACGACTACTCCCTCATCGTGAAGCATGCCCAGTTCGTGGTCGACACGCGCAACGCCACGCGCCACGTCGCCGAGGGCCGCGAGAAGATTCTCAAGGCGTAATCGCGCCCCCCATGCCCAGCAACCCCCGAGGAATTCCCCAGTGAACGTGCCCCTGCTCGATCTCAAGGCCCAACTTGCGCCCATCCGCGCCGAGGTCCATGCCGCCGTCCTCGAGGTCATCGACTCGACCCAATACATCATGGGCCCCAAGGTCGAGGAACTCGAGTCCGCCATCGCCAAGTATTCCGGCGTGAAACATGCGATCGGGCTCTCCTCGGGAACGGATGCGCTGCTCATCGGCCTGATGGCGCTCGACATCGGCCCGGGCGACTTGGTCCTGACGACGCCCTACTCGTTCTTCGCCACGGCCGGCGCGGTGGCGCGCCTGAACGCCACCCCGGTCTTCGTCGACATCGATCCGAAGACGTACAACATTTGTCCGGACGCCTTGCGCGCGTGGTTCGAGCAGAACCCGGACAGGGCCTCCAAGGTCAAGGCGATCATCCCGGTCCATCTCTACGGCCAATGCGCCGACATGAAGCCCATCCTCGAGCTCGGCCGCGAGAAGGGTATCCCGATCATCGAGGACGGCGCCCAGGCCATCGGAGCACGGTATCCGCTCGACGGAAAGGTGCGCTCGGCCTGTTCGATGGCCGAGATGGGATGCTTCTCCTTCTTCCCCAGCAAGAACCTCGGCGGCGCGGGCGACGGCGGCATGATCGTCTGCAACGACGACACGCTCGCCGCCAAGCTGCGCAAGCTCCGCACCCACGGCTCCCAGCCCAAGTATTACCACTCGCTGATCGGCGGCAACTTCCGGCTCGATCCCATCCAAGCCGTCGTCCTGTCCGTCAAGCTGCCGCACCTCGAATCATGGCACGCCGCGCGCCAGAAGAACGCCGCGTATTACGACGAACACCTCAACGTCACGGGCCTCGTCAAGCCCGCCATCGCCTACGAGCGCGACTTCCACATCTACAACCAGTACGTCATCTCCGTGCCCGATCGCCGCGACGAATGCCGCGCATTCCTCAACGAAAAAAAGATCGGCAACGAAGTCTATTACCCGGTGCCATTCCACATGCAAGAATGCTTCGCCTACCTCGGCTACAAGCCCGGACAATTCCCCCTCAGCGAATACGCCGCCGCCCACACCATCGCCCTCCCAATCTACCCCGAGCTCACCCCCGCGATGCAGGATTTTGTAATCGCGGCGCTGGCGGAGTTTTACGGGTAAGGCCGGATTAATCCGATTTGCCGCCGCGCCCGAATCGGCCCGGCTTTACACCTTGAGCACGGCCCGATATAATCGGGGCATGGCTTGGGAGGTCGAGTACACGGACGAATTCGCGGCGTGGTGGCGGGAATTGACCGAACCGGAGCAAGACGCCATCGACGTTGTCGTTCGGCAACTCATAGATCGAGGTCCCCGTCTCGGATTTCCGCATTCGTCTTCAATTCACTCGTCGCGCCACTCAAACATGAGAGAGCTTCGGATCCAACATGCCGGCCAGCCGTACCGCGTCTTGTATGCGTTCGACTCAAGGCGCACCGCGATGCTGTTGATCGGCGGGAACAAAGCCGGCAATGACCGGTGGTATGACGAGTACGTCGCAAAGGCGGACGCGATTTACGATGTGCATTTGGAATGGCTGAGAAAGGAAGGGTAAAGACGATGCCTAAACCGTTCTCCATCCTTCAGCAAGAAATGTCGCCCGAGCGGCAAGCTCGTAACGAGGCCAAGGCGAAGGCGTGCCTTGAATCCATGCGCGTGGAAGAATTACGGCGAGCCCTCGAGCAGACGCAACAAGACTTGGCGTCATCGATGAACATGAGCCAGGCCGCCATCTCCAAAATCGAGCATCAAGCCGACATGTATGTCAGCACCCTGCGCCGCTTCGTCGAGGCGATGGGAGGAGAGCTACGGATTGTCGCCCATTTCCCCGGCGGCGACGTGACGATCAAGCAGTTTTCCGGCGACACCGAAGCCGAGTAACTTCGAAACCGACGGCTCGACCACCCGAGCTGTCGGTGGCGAGGATAATTCGCCGGAATACGAAATGCCGTCGGCGTTGCACCCAGATTGTCGCGTACTCACTCATAGGTCCCATAGCCCCCCCCAGCAACATCAACCTAAGCGCTTGATCTATACCATTAACAATGGTATCCTATGGAGATAACCTGACGACTATGGCCTGAGCCCCGTCGATTTCCCGCTCCCAGGCCGATATGTTGCGGAGAATCCCATGAATGGTGTCTCGTTGATCATCGCCGGATGCAGCGCATTCGCGGCCACTGCCCACGCCGATGCGACCGTCCCCCCAACCATCGCTGATGTCGCCACCCGCTATGCCGACCTCGCATCCAATTCTTATTCCGGCGCGGCGAACGCCGCGCGCGCCGTGAAGGACTCCGTGGCCCTCTTCGTGGCGAACCCCTCGCCCGAGACACTCGCCGAGGCCCGGCAATCTTGGGTCACGGCCCACCGGGCCTACGACCCGACCGAGGTATTCCGCTTCTACGGCGGGCCGATCGACGACGCCCGCGCGCTCGAGCCGAAGCTCAACGCATGGCCGATGGACGAGGCCTACGTGGACTATGTCGAGGGCCTTCCGGACGCCGGCATCGTCAACCACCCTGCCGAATTCCCGTCGCTCGACAAGGAGACCATCGCGGCCTTGAACGAGAAGGACGGCGAGACGAACATCGCCTCCGGGTTCCACGCGATCGAGTTCCTCTTGTGGGGCCAGGACCAGAGCGTCGATGGGCCGGGGGCGCGCCCGCACACGGATTACATCGAGGCAAATTCGCCGAACGCGAAACGCCGCGCAACCTATCTGCTTCACGCGACAGAGTTGGTCGTGGAACATCTGGAGGCCGTTGCGAACGACTGGAAAACGGGCGAGGACAATTACCGGAAGACATTTCTCGCCGCGAAACCGGTCGAGGCGATCCGGAAAATCCTCACGGGCATGGCGATGTTGAGCGGCGAGGAAATCGCCCACGAGCGCATGTTCGTCGCCTACGACACCCAGGATCCCGAGGACGAGCAAAGCTGCTTCAGCGACGAGACGCTGGGGTGCCTGCGCGGCAACGCCTTGGGAATCCAAACCGTGTGGCGCGGAACGAACGGGATCATGGACTTGGTCAAGGCCTCCGATCCGAAACTGGCCGACGACCTCGACAAGGCCATTGGACTTTCCATCGTGGCCATCGAGGCGATCCCGGCGCCCTTCGACCAGGCCATCCAGGGCGAGGACACCGCCCCCGGTCGCACCAAGATTCGCGAAGCCGTCCAAGCCCTCGAGGCGCAAACCGAATTGCTTTCCCGCGCGGCGGAAACGTTGGGAGTTCCCATCAACCTACAAGCCGCCGAAGGCGACTGAGCAAGGCCACTCGAATGAAACCATTCCTCTTCATCGCGACCCTGTTCGCCACCTTCACGCCGATATCTGTCGCCGAGTCGATGTCCCTCGACAGCGCCCTGATCGTCGACACCTCGCGCAAGGCATTCTCCCTGCCCTTGCGCAATTTGTCCGAGAACGACCGCCGCGCCTTCGCCGTCGGCAATTCCTTCTTCAACGACAACTGGGTCACGGCCCCCTCGTCCACCGCGGGCCGCGATGGCCTCGGCCCCCTGTTCAACGCCCGGTCCTGCTCCGCCTGTCATTTCCAAGACGGACGCGGACGTCCCCCGTTGACGCCGGACGAACGGCTGGTGTCCATGCTGTTCCGCGTCAGCGTTCCCGGTGAAGGCCCTCACGGCGGACCGAACCCCGATCCCGCCTACGGCGATCAGCTACAGACCGGCGCGATCGCCGGCATCGCGCCCGAGGGCGACGTGCGCATCGCCTACGCCGAACGCGAAGTGATGTACTCCGACGGAGCCGTCGCCTCGCTACGCGTGCCGCGCTACACCTTGACCGACCCAGCCTACGGCGAATTCCCGGAAGGCCTCATGGTCTCGCCCCGCGTCGCCCCCGCCATGATCGGCATGGGCCTGCTCGCCGCGATTCCCGAGCCGGACATCCTCGCCCTCGCCGATCCGGATGACGCGGACAAGGACGGCGTATCCGGTCGGCCCAACCACGTGTGGAACGCCCGTGTGTCGGCGAAGTCGCTCGGACGCTTCGGGTGGAAAGCGAACCAGCCCACTGTCGAGCAGCAAGTCGCCGGCGCCTTTCTCGGAGATATCGGAATTACGTCGCCGCTATTCGCGCAAGAAAACTGCACCGGCGCCCAAGCCGATTGTGCCGCCGCGCCCCACGGCGGCGAACCCGAGGTCGACGCGCGAAAACTCGAACGCGTGACCTACTACAGCTCCGTGCTTGCGCCGCCTGCCCGGCGCGACAGGTCCAACCCCGCCGTGCGACGCGGCGAGGCCCTGTTCACGGAGATTGGCTGCGCGGCGTGTCACGTCGTGGAGATGCGGACAGGGGCCTATCCATCCGTTCCCGCTGTCGAGAACCAAGCCATTCATCCCTACACCGACCTGTTGCTGCACGACATGGGCGAGGGCCTCGCCGACGGAAGACCCGACTACGAGGCCGATGGCCGCGAGTGGCGCACCGCGCCCCTCTGGGGAATCGGCTTGGTCGAGACCGTAAACGGCCACACCCTCTTCCTCCACGACGGCCGCGCCCGCAACCTCGAGGAAGCCATCCTCTGGCACGGTGGCGAAGGGGAACCTTCGCGCACAAAGTTCATGAACCTCACGGCGGACGACCGGGCGGCGGTGATCGGGTTTCTGGAGTCGCTGTAGCGGTCGGCTAACGTCGCGGCTTTAGTTTCTTCAACACGCCCGAGAAATTCAACAGCGTGCGCTCGCCGACGTATATTTTCCCGCGCACGAATACCATGCTGCCGGTCTCGTGGACGATCTCGCCCGTGGACTCGACAAAATCGCCGCGCCCCGCGGAGGACGTAAACTCCGAGTTGCACGTCACGGTCACGGTGGGGCCATCCTTGATCGCGGGGAGCGCGACCACGAACATCGTGTAGTCCGCGAAGGTCATCATGGCGCCGCCGTGCATGTGCCCCTGGCCGTTCATGTGCTTGGCTTCCGCGATGAAGGCGCAGCGATAGCCACCGTCCTCCTGCCGCTTGAAATAGTATGGCCCCGATTGCTCCTCGAACGGATCGAAGCCTTCCCACTTCTCATAGCCCGCAAGGCGGGGATCGGTGTGCGTCGCGCTCATGGTGTCTCCGTGTGCTTGTGAGGCCGGCATTATAGCGATCTCCATGCGCACGACCCCGGCGCGCGGGCCGGCCCCGCGGTCAGCCCCGGGGACGAACGAACCGGCCCGGGCCGCGTCCAATTTCCCTATTGTTCCTTCGACATCTCGATCACCGCCGAGACTATCTTTTCCTCGATCGACGGCGCCCACGGGCCATACAGTCCATAGTAGATCATGGACGTCTCCGCCTCGTACCCTCCCTCGCGCAGGATGCGCAACGATGGGATATATGCCGGGACATCGTTCGCATATCCAATTACGTAGTGGTTTTGTTTGCCGAGTTCGTGTTTGAGCCTGAGCGAATAATCGACGACGACCTCGCCGGCGAGGGCGGTAAGTTGCAACGAATCGGCAAATTGCAGGACTTGAATGGCGTAGGGGTGGGTCGTGGCGAGTCCACCGGCAGCGTCCCACTGCTCAAGGAGCGTCCTTGCGCGGCGCGCGATGTATACGTCGTCGCCGGCGGCCTGCCGTTCCAATTCGTCCCGCGTAGGCGGCGCGCTTAGCTCCAGCGGAATCTCGCGGTACACCGCGCGTATCGGGCCATGCACCGCGCTTGCGGTCGCTTGCGCCGCCTTGAGGACGGCCTCGCCCAATTCTTTCCCGTGTTGCTGCGCCCACTCGAGGGTCCGCCGGGGCTCGGGGTTGGCGTCTGCCCCGCACCCGGACATGAACAGGGCAACGGTCCCCGGGAGCGCTGCCTCGACGTGGGCCTGCGCGAAGCCGGCGTAGTCGCCGCATATTTGCTGGAAGTCCAGCGTCGTATTGTGACACGCATAGCCCATCAGCAGCGCCTTGATTGGACCGCCCGGACGTCGAATCGCCAATACGGGGACGTCCCTGTCGACCGGGCCGATGGGATTCACGCCGAACTGGACTCCGTCCGGGGTGTAGCGGCGCCGGTTCGCCGCGAATTCCGCGTGACCAACGCTCCATGACACGGAAACCGGCTCGACATTGTTCATGGCTTCCGCAACGGCCGCGAGAATCTTCCCCGGAAGCGCGCTCGTGTAATCGGCCACGATCCGGGCCTGGTTCTCATCCAGACCGTACATGGCCTCGAGGTTGTTCTTGAGCACCGGCCCGCAATGGGTGTGCGACGCCGTATACAGTTGCCGCTCGCGCGCGACGCCGAAGCGTTCCTCGACCATTCTGGCCGTGCCGCTGGTTATCGCCGCCGTCAATCCGATGAGGTCCGTGGTCACGATAACGGTCTTGGCGCCGGTTTCATCCTCGAACACGAGGGCCTTGGCGAACAGGTCGTGAACTTTCCCCTCGCTGGGCGCCGTTCGCGAGGCATATCCCGAGAGCCACATATCGTGTTCCGGGGTGATGATGGCGCGGCCCGCGCCGGCCCTGAGCTCGCCAGCATGGGCGATTGCGCAGCATGAAGCGAAAATGTAGCCGGCCAACAAGATGCCAGCGACAAAAGTTGCGCGACCGCGTTCGCGAGGTTCCATGTCGGCACGCGATTCGCAAAAAAGGCCGTAAATATGTGAATGGGACATATAGGACTTATGGGACCTATGGGACTTATGAATGCGTGTACGACTTTTGTCGGTGGCGTCCAACAAGGGAATTCGCACGATTTTGTCTCCCGGGGCAGTCCGTTTCGATTGGAACCCACGATAGCGAAATTCAACGCGGCGGACAACTCGATTGCGAGACACCGCCTTCCTTTTCCCCCAAGCCCGTTCGCGATCCGGGCGGAGAAATACAGCGCGAATGCTATCATAACCCCGACCTTGGCCCGGGCGTCTCCACCTCGCGGCGCCTTGTCCCATTGACCTGTTTGGACCGTCCTCGGACCCGTTATCGACCCATGCCGTCCCCCGCAGACACCATATGCGAATCCGTGCGCGGCGCGTTGCGCCGGCTCGAATTGCTGGAACCGACCGCCCCGGCGCTTGTGGCCGTGTCGGGCGGGCCTGATTCCGTCGCGCTCCTCTACCTGTTGCGGGAAATCGGCCTGCCCTTGGAAGTGGCCCACTTGGACCATCAAACACGCCAGGGCCGCAGCGCGCTCGACGAACAGTTCGTCCAGGGCCTGGCGGCGTTGCTCGATTGTCCTTATCACGCGATGTCGCGGCCCATCGCGGAGGAGGCCAAGACCTCGCCCATGTCCTTCGAGGAATACGCGCGCGAGGCGCGCTACGCATTTCTCGTCGGGACTGCGCGAACGAGGGGATGTTGCGCCATTGTCACGGGGCACCACGCGGACGACCAGGCGGAGACCGTCCTCTTGCGGATGCTGCGGGGCGCCGGGCCGCGCGGGCTCGCGGGTATCGCGTCCAAGTCGACGCGCGACGGGGTCACCGTCGCCCGGCCGTTGCTTGGACTCACGCGCACTCAAATCCTTGCCTATATCGAGGAGCGCGGGTATTCCTTCCGCGTCGACGAATCGAACGGCGATCCCGGCTTTGTGCGCAACCGCGTGCGCCATGCGCTGCTCCCCCATCTGCGCAAGGACTACAATCCCCTCGTCGACGACGCCCTCGTCCGGCTGGCGAGTATCCAGCGCGTCGAGAACGAATTCATGCAAGAGGCCGCCGCAGGGGCTTTCCAGGAGTGCCTCACACCGCGAAACGAAATCGAGCGGGAACGGTTCCGCGCATTGCCCCTCGCCCTCAAGCGCAGGGTCATCCTGCACTGGACCTGGTCGCTGGGTGTCGATTGTTCATATGAGAGGGCGGTTGCCCTTGCCGATTTCGTCGCGACGGGTCCGAACGGGCAACATGCCGATGCCGGGAAGGGCGTCATGCTCCGCAATGATCGAGGCGCGACCCATGTGGTTCGCGAGTTCGTCGCCGAACCCGGGGCAGAGGCCGTGCCGTTGACCGCGCCCGGAGATACCCTCGCCTTCGGGAAACGATTTGCCGTCCGGTTTATGGACGGCCCCGCGCCCCGCGACATGGCGGCATCGTGTTCTTCCACGCGACAGGTATTTCCGCGCGGGATTCTGCGGGAAGACGCGGTATTGCGCCGCCCGCGCGATCGCGACCGAATCCGGCCCCTTGGAATGACCGGCTCGAAGTCGGTAAAGAAATACTTCGATGGCGTTGGCATTCCCGGGAGCCTCCGGCAAGATCAAATCGTCCTGGCTGCCGGCGACGAGGTATTGTGGGTTGTGGGCCACGGAATCGCGGCGGGCGCCGCCGTCGATCCCGCCGATACGAACTTGGCCGTGATTGAGGTGGCCGATGAAACCGCTTGACCACCCCGCCATCGACGCGGGAACGCTTCGAATCCGGGTAAACGAATTGGCGCGTGCGATATCGCGCGATTACGAGGAACGCGATCTTCTCGTCCTCTGCGTCTTGAAGGGGGCGCTGCACTTTGCGTCCGATTTATTGCGCGCCCTGGAGGTCCCCGCCATCGTCGACTTTGTGCGCGCGAAGAGTTACTCGGGGACCGCCGCGGGAACGGTGGTTGAACTTTTGGTCAAGCCCACCGAGTCGCTTGCGGGCCGCGACGTGCTCGTGGTCGAGGACATCCTCGATACGGGCGGCACCGCCGCGACGCTGATGGAGTATCTCTCGCAACAAGGCGCCGCAAGCGTCCGGCTTTGCGTGCTGCTCGACAAGCCCTCGCGGCGTGCGCACGAAGTTCATGCCGACTATGTCGGGTTTTCCATCGAGGACTACTTCGCCGTCGGGTACGGCCTCGACTACAACGAGCAATTCCGGGAGCTACCGGCGATCCATCGGCTGGATGTCGGCCCGATAGACGGGAATCGCTAGGTTCTCGCCCACGCGGAGGGCGAATCCCACTGGGCCGCCACGCCGCGAAATCGTGTGCATGGCGACGTTGATTTTGCGACTGGAGGGGCCTACGATCACGCGCCCATGAGCAAGAGAATCGAAACCAAGAATGTGCGTAAGCCAAAGCGGCGCGGTTGCTTGGCCGCGTTCGCCGTTGTCGCGGCCGCCCTGCTATTGTTCGTTATCGGCGGACTCTGGTACGTCGACGCCCGATGGGGTGCCATCGCGTCCGCCCCCGCCGTCTCCCTTTCGCCCGTCCCCGGGACGGACAGGGTGATATACGCGGCGGTCGATCCGGGACGCGCCGCCGCGGCCATTGGAGCGGTGGTGGAGTCGTGGGCCGGCCGGAGCATCCCCTCCTGGGTGGTCGAAATGGCGCTTCCCCACGCACTGTACGGGGCCTTGGGAACGGATTACGATTCGGGCCGAATCGCGCTCCGTTTCCTCCTGAACGAGCGGCGCCTTGGCCCGGTGATTGCCTCGGTCCTTTCCGGGCTCGATATTCCCGGCAGGTATTCCGCGATTGACTGGAAACCCGCCGGCGTCGCCCTCGAGCGGCGGGGCGTCATCACGCTCGAGGGCGGCGCCCCAATGGAACCCGAGGCGCGCGAGGCGGTGTGGTACTCGTGGAACCAATCGCTGAAGCGCTCGCCGCTCGAACTCGAGGGCGGGCATGCCT
Organism: Candidatus Hydrogenedentota bacterium; assembly: GCA_947486375.1. GTDB lineage: Bacteria > Hydrogenedentota > Hydrogenedentia > Hydrogenedentales > CANKTP01. Next base: position 16,012 of record CANKTP010000096.1, read on the forward strand.
TCGAGATTGTGGCCGACAATCGTTCCGGCGGCGCCTACCTCGCCGTCGCGTCGTTGCTCGAGGCATTCGATTACGAACTGAACGAGGACGAGCAAAAGATTTCGCTCAGCTCGCTCAAATTCGTGGTCGAGGCCCGCGCATCGATAGACCTGCTTGACAACGGCGCCGCGGCGATCGCATTGTCACTCGAGATCGCCCCCGAGGCCGTCGAGCGTGTCGGCGTGGTCAATCTCAAGGTGGGTATAGACGAGGGGTTCCAAACGTGGACCGCCGATCTCGACGACACGCACGGCATCGCGCTGACGGGGGCGAGCGCGTGGAAGGAAAACGTCATCGAGTGGCGGTACCGGCTGGAGCGGGCCGCGGACGTCGCGCGCCTCGCGATCGAGGGCAAGCTCTAGCAGTTTGCCGGACATTGCAGCGCGTGAATATTTTTCTTGACGGATCGGCGGTCGCTATTTACGAATGACGCATGAGCACACGCTTCGTGTCCGTCGACCGTGGTCAACCGCTCTTGTTGCCTCCTGATCTCCGGGATTGGGTCCCC
>CANKTP010000097.1 GCA_947486375.1 Candidatus Hydrogenedentota bacterium
ATGGCCGTCGCGGGCATCGGCGTCGAGTCGGTGCAGGCCGATCTCGGCACGGGACTTTTCCGCCAGACCATCGGCCGTTTCTTCCTCGGGGTCAGTCACGCCCATTGGCCGTGGTACTACCTCGAGACGCTCCCGGTCGATCTGTTCCCGTGGACTCTATTTCTCCCCTGGGTACTCGTGTCGGTCTGGGCGCGGCGGCGCGACGCCAACGTGCGTTTCCTACTCGCTTGGATTGTCCCGGCATTCATCTTCTTCAGCATCTGCATCGGCAAACGCGGCCTCTACCTGCTGCCGATCTTCCCGCCGATGACGATCCTCGTCGCGCACTCGATGCTTCAACTTATCGACAGCGACCGCGCAACGTGGCGCAAACGCACCGCCCTCGCCTGGGCAATCCTCCCCCTTGCGCTCGTCGCGGCGCCCTTCGCGATTCGGCAGACCGAGTACGCCGACGCTTGGGCACCCTCGTTCTACGCCCTTCCCATTCTTGGCGCCCTCGCCGCCGCGCACGCGCTCTACATCGCCCTGGCCACACCGGCGGCTGGCGTTCATCGGGCCATCGCCACCCACGTCATTGCGATCGAATTCGCCATTGCCCTGCTGATCCTCCCGGCGGCCAATCCCCATCTTTCCGCGCGGGAGTTCTGCGCCCCGATGCGCGCCCTCAACAATGCGCGCGTGCCCTACGATCTCTACTCGGTGGGCATGTCCCGCGAGGAGTACATCTACTACTCCGAACGCCCGCACACCCCCCTACTCACCGATGTGCTCCCCCTGGTCATTCCCCCGGATGAACCCAACGTCAACCCGATCGAGCTTCAAATTCGCGCCAAGAAAATCGTCGGCCGCGCCGTCGAGAATGTCCCGATTGCGGATCCCAACAACGTGACCCCCAGGGAACGGAAACTGATCGAGGACGCGATCCACGACGCCCTCGACAAGGAAGGCGTCTCGGCCCCGCTCCGCGAGGCGTTTGGCCTTGCCGTCATCGACGCCACCAGCGCCCTCGACAAGGCCACCGAAGCCGGGACGCCGGCCCTTGCCATGATGAATTCCAAGGACTATCGCTGGCTGCTCGGATTCGTCAATCACATCGAGTATTACCGGGTTATCGACGCCGGGTCCGTCGGCTCGAGAAATGTCGTGCTGCTTGCCAACCCTCCCATGCTCGAGGCCCTCGCCGGCATTGGCGCCGTCCCAGACATCGGGCGGATCCACGTCGAATCGCCGAGGTGAGGGCGCGACCGGTGCGAGCGGATTGCGTTCCTCGCGGGGACAGTTTAGACTGGTTGACAACCGGTTGACTGGAGGAATGATCGTGGAATCGATAGGCGCACATGAGGCAAAGACCCATTTTTCGCAGCTTTTGGACCGCGTGGAGAAAGGCGAACACATCACCATTCAACGGCACGGCGTGCCCGTGGCGGTGTTGCAACCCGTGGATACGTTGCGGCGCCAGCGTATCAGGGACGCCATTGCCGAGATAAGGGAGTTCCAAAAACACCATACCTTGGATGGACTATCAATCCGGGACATGATTAACGAAGGACGGGATTGATGCCAGGCCGATTCGTGCTGGACAACTCGGTAGTGATGAGTTGGTTTTTCAAGGACGAGAGTAATCGCTATGCGCAGGATGTATTCGATGGTTTGCTGACCGATGAAGCGATAGTCCCGACCGTTTGGCCATTGGAGTTCGGCAACGCGCTTTTGATTGCCGAGCGAAAGAAGCGCCTGACGGAACCAGACACAGTTCGATTTCTCAGCCTCATCAAGACGTTTCCCATCGTCGTGGACCACGACACCCACGATCAGACGCTGAATGAGGTCGTCCTGCTCGCCCGTACCCATCGCCTGACAACGTACGACGCATCCTACCTGGACTTGGCGATGCGGCTCGAGCTGCCGATCGCGACGCTCGACGCCGACTTGGCCAAGGCCGCGAAGAAATGCGAGGTCCCCGCATATCGCCCGGCGGGTCTTCATGGGAATTCCTGAGCCCGGCGCTTCGCGCATGCCGGGCGCCGGGGAAATCCACCTCTGGCGTATAACCCTCGATGCGCCCGACGCATTGCCATCTTCCGCGCGGAATCTGCTGTCCCCCGACGAAACCGCCCGCGCCGATCGTTTCCTTCGCGACGAACACCGCCGCCGCTTCACTGTCACACGCGGGGCCCTGCGCATCCTTCTTGGTCGCTACCTCTCCATGTCGCCTGCCGCTGTTGCGTTCGCCTACGGCGACAAGGGCAAACCGCGGTTTGCGGACACGGACGCATGCCTCGAATTCAACGTGTCCCACTCGAACGAACTCGCCCTCGTGGCCTTCGCGAATGGACGGGCCCTTGGCGTTGATGTCGAATGGACCCGGACCCGCGCCGCCGGCGAATCCATCGCTCGGCGATTCTTCTCCCCCGCCGAGACCACGGCCCTGATGGCCCTGCCCGAGGCGGACCGCGAGTGGGCGTTCTACGCTTGCTGGACCCGGAAGGAAGCCTACATCAAGGCGCGCGGCGAAGGCGTTTCGCTCGGGCTCGACACCTTTGGCGTCACGCTCGCCCCCGGCACGCCGCCAAAGTTGCTATTCGCGAAGGAGGGCGAAGCCGAGGTACGCCGCTGGACTTTCGAGGACATCGATCCCGGTCCCGGCTACGCCGGTGCGCTTGCCTACGAGGGGACGCCGGCATCCATCCAGTGTTTCGATTTTGATCCTCAAGCTTGACGCGATCGACAAACGTCATCGCAAAGCGACACTCGGCTTCGAAACGCGCGCTCGATACCCCGGCGAGGCCCGTGTACGTGGTTTGGGACGTATAGGACTTATGGGACTTATGAACGCATGCGCGGCTATGGCAAGCGGCCTGAATCATTCGGCAGACCGGAAGCCTTCTTCGCGGAAATCGGGTTATACTGTGGTCTGTCCATCAATCGCGAGGATTTTCCCATGATGCTCCGCACACTGTCCTGTCTCTCCTTCATCGTATGTCTTGCGGTGTCCAGTACCGCCCAACCGCCGCAAGCGACCAAGTACGACGGCCCCGTCACCCGGGCCGATCTTGCCGCGGCATACCTGCGCATGGAAACCGCGCTGACCACGGCCACGCTCGACGAGGCCGAGACTGCCCGGGTCAACAAGGAGTTCGACGCGGCCACTCTCGCGTTCTTCGGCGGCAAGCTTGGCGAAGCGGTAAAGACCATCAATGAACTAAGTGCCTCGGTTGTTCCTAATCGTCCCGACAACGAGACCTACCTGCTCGCCGCGTCGCTCCGGGCGAGTATCAGTCCCCCGGTCTCGGTCGACGTGGTAAAGGCAGCGCCGGCCATCACGGTCGAATCTCTCTACTCCACTGGCGCCACCGAGACCGCGTTCAACGGCCACGTCGTGATCGCAAATGCCCGCGGCGAAGTCCTGCACAAACGGCCTTTCAGCGTCACCCTCGGGCCGGACAAGATGGCGAAGACTGAACTCCCCCTCGAACTCGGCCCCCTCCGCCTCAATCCGGGACGGTATACCGTGGGCATCGCGGTCTCCGAACACGAATTCCTCTCGGTGGGGAACTGGACCCTCGCGGGCGCCTCGCTGACCGAGACCTCGGCGAAGTACGCCGCCGAGATCGACGCGCTCACCGGCAGCGGCCCCGCCTTCGATCAAGCCAAGGCCTCTGTCGCCGCGCGCGCCAAGCTTCTTTCCGATACGCCGTCGGTCGACAATACGGCGCAGTTCGTACTCGACGCGACGGCGCTGACATCCGAAATAGCGAGCGAAATTACCGTTCTCAAGGGAGGCAACGACCCTTTCAAGGGACGCACCGGCGATTATTGGCGCGTGCTCAAGACGGATGACAAGGAGATTCCGCTCCGCGTCTACCTGCCCGCGACGGCGGACGCCTCGAAACCCCTCCCGCTCGTGGTCGCGTTTCACGGCGCGGGCGGCGACGAAAACATGTTCATGGATGCCTATGGCGCGGGCGTGTTGAAGACGCTCGCCGACAAGCACGGCTTCCTCGCCGTGTCTCCATTGACCTACGCATTCGCAGGCGCCCGGTCGGGCGAGTACTTCGACCAATTGATCGCCGCGACGGCGCTCGACTATCCGGTCGACCCCAAGCGCATCTACGTGCTCGGCCACTCGATGGGCGGCGGCATGACCAACGCCATCGTCGCGGCCAAGCCCGACTCGATGACCGCCGCGGCTTGCTTGTGCGGGTTCCGCGGATTCGACAAGAAGGTCGCCAAGATTCCGCCCACGCTCGTGATCGCCGCCGAGTTCGATCCGCTGGCGCAACCCTCCCGCGTCGAGGCCGCGTTCAAGTTGTCCAAGGACGCCGGCCTGTCCGTCGAGTATCAACTCATCCAGGGACACGGCCACACCCTGACCGTCGGCGAGGTATTGCCTGAAACCATCGAGTGGCTCTTCAGTCACACAAAGCCGTGATTGACCTCAGGATTTCTTCCGGTCCAGAAACCGCCTCATGAAGATCGCCGGTTCGTCCGTGGTATAGGCGTCGCGGAAACAGGCGATCCCGAGTTTGATCGCCTCGCCCAGCGGTTTGTCCTCCCATTGCCGGATGAGTCGCTTCTGCAACCGGATCGCCCGGCGTCCGGCCCGTAAAATCCCGTCGAGCCACTCGGAGACGATCCCTTCGACGGCATCGGCCGGTGCGGCGCGTTCAATCAATCCCCAGCTCGCAGCCTCGGTCGCGCCGATGCGCCGGCCGGTGAAGAGCAACTCTCGCGTGCGTCCCCATCCAATCAGCCCCGGCAATAGCGCGGCCTCGATGACCGACGGGATGCCCACGTGGACCTCGGGCATTCCGAACACCGAATACTCGGCGGCCACGCGCAAATCGCAGGCTGCGGCCACCTCGAGTCCCGCGCCGAGACAAAACCCACGGATGTCCGCGATCACGGGCACGGGCATGTCGCGCAACATCGAACACGCGGTATGCAGCCGCGAGATGAACTCCTCCGCCGAGTCGCGATCGAGTCCCACCATCTCCTTGATGTCCGCGCCGCCGATGAACGCCGCCTCATCCGCCCCGCGCAACACCACCGCACGCAGGTCCGCCTCGCCCGACAAGCCCTTCATCGCCGGGATGAACGATTCGAGCGCTGGCGTATTGACGATGTTCAGCCGACCCGAAAAATGCATCGTCACCCGCGCAACGCGGCCCACCGCGCCGTGATCCTGCCATGTGATGTCGACGGCGTCCGCCATGCTCAGCGCGCGCCCTTCCAGCCCGGTCCGCGCACGACCCTTCCCGGCGTCGCGCCGGTGTGTTCGCCGTCTTTCAAGACCTGGGCGCCGTTCACGAACACATGCAGCATGCCCGTGGACAACTGGTGCGGTTTCTCGAAGGTCGCGTGGTCTTGGATCGTCGCCGGATCGAACACGACGACATCCGCGAAGAACCCCTCCGCGAGGCGTCCCCGGTCCTTGATCTTCAGGTGCCCGGCGGGCAGCGACGTCAACCTCCGCACGGCCTCCTCGAGCGGCATGACCTTTTCGTCGCGCACGTATTTCCCGAGCAGCCGCGCAAAGTTTCCGTAGGCCCGCGGGTGCGTGCTCGACTCGAGGAATTGTCCCTCGGGCGCAAGGGAACCGGCATCGGACCCGAAACTTACCCAGGGATATTTGAGCTGCTTGACGACATTGTCCTCCGACATCATGAAATACACCGAGCTGACCCGCGTGCCGTCCTCGAGGATCAAGTCGATCGCCGTGTCCTGCGGCGAAGTGCCGCGCTCGTCCGCCACCTGCTTCAGGGTCTTCCCGATCAGCGGCTTCAGTTTTGGCGTGTCGAAATCGACGAGCAGGATGTTCTCCGGCGTGCCGACAAGCTGGAGCATGTTTTCCCACTTGTCGCTCGGCGTCTTCATCTCCTCGATGATCTGCGCCCGCGTCTTCGGATCGCGGAGACGTTTCTCGAGTTCCGGCCGTCCCCCCTCGGCGACCCACGGCGGCAACACGGCGTCGAGCCCAGTCGAGCCCGCGACATAGGTATACATGTTCGCCGAGATGTCCAGCCCCTCTGCCCGCGCTTTCTCGATCATCGCGATGGCCTCGTCCATCTTCGGCCAGTTCGCCGTTCCCGCCGCCTTCAGGTGGTACACCTCGGCGTCAATCCCCGCCTCGCGCGAAATCGTAATCAGCTCTTGCAGGGCCTCGAGAAAGGTGTTCCCCTCGCTGCGCATGTGCGAGATATACATCCCGTGATACTCCGCGGCGACCTTGCACAACTCGATCAGCTCGGGTGTTTGCGCGTAGAACGCGGGCGGATAGATCAGCGACGACCCGACGCCCATCGCGCCCTCTTCCATCGCCTGGCGCACCAAGCCCTTCATCTCTTCTAGTTCGGCCGGATTGGGCGTGCGGTCGTCGTACTTGAGCGTGTACATGCGGACCGTCGTCGCCCCGACAAACGAGGCCACGTTGCACGACACGCCGCGCTCTTCCAGGAATTCCAAGTATCCGCCGAGCGTGGTCCAGGTTGGATTGATGACGTCCGAACCGGCCCGGACCTTGAGCTGCGCGCGGAGTGCGTCGTTTACTGGGCCGTAGGAAACTCCCTCGCCGAAGACCTCGAGCGTCACGCCCTGCACGATGTCGCCGAGCGAACGCCCGTCGATGATCAACGAGTCCGTCGCCCAGCTGAGCATGTTGATAAAGCCCGGCGCGACGGCCATTCCCTGCGCGTCGACCTCAGTCTTCCCATGCGCGCCCTCGAGCGTGCCCACGATCGTGATCTTGTCGCCGCGAATGGCCACATCGCCGTGGATGGGCGTGCCGCCGCCGCCGTCGTAGATCGTGCCGTTGCGAATGATTACGTCGTAGTCCGCCGCAGCGCCCCGCACGGCCTTGTCGCCGGTCGTCGCACACGACGCCGCGAGCAACGTACACGCAAGCGCGATAGTTCGTCCGTTGAATAAATGCCGCATGCCGGGAAATCCTCCTCGATTCCGATGAACAGCCAAGCCGTCAGCATAGGCCCGAAACGATTGCCCGCGCAAGCGAAAGATCAATGCGGGGGTCCGGGGAACGATCAAGCTTGTCCCGCCAATGCCGCCGAGGCAACCCGCGCCGTCTCGGCCAGCACCGCCGCACCGACGAAGATACTGTCCTCAGCGGCGTGGAACTTCGGCGAATGCGCGGGAATGACCTCGCCCCCCGGTTCGCGTGCGCCAATGCGCAGGAAGCATCCGGGGATTTTTTCCATGTAGAACGCAAAGTCTTCGCCGCCCATGTTGACGAAGCCCAGCGGCACAACGCCTTCCTCCCCAAGGAGCGATTGTGCCGCGTGGCATGCCCACGCGCTCTCCCGCGCGGGATTCACGATCGGCGGCGTGTTCCAGTCCATTTCGATGTGCGCCGTCAGCCGATACGTCGATGCAACCGCTTCCGCGATTCGGCGGACTTCGTCGTGCAACAACCGGCGCGTGTGCGGGTCCATCGCGCGCAAGGTCCCCGTGAGCCGAACCTCGTCCGGGATCACGTTCGAGGCCGTTCCTCCGTGGATGGAGCCGACGGTCACCACGGCAGGGTCGGCGGGGTTCACGCGGCGAGACACGATGGTTTGCAGCGCCCCGATCAACGCCCCCGCACCCACGACCGGGTCTGCCGCCTCGTGCGGACGCGCCCCGTGCGCCCCCGCGCCCACAAGCCGGATGTCGAAGGTGTCCGCCGATGCGGCCAGGGGTCCTTCCTGCGCCACGACCTGCCCGACGGCGAAACGCCGGTCGACATGCGCCCCGAAAATCGCCGCCACGCCCTCGAGCGCCCCGCTGGCCAGCACCGCCTGCGCCCCCTTGCCGATTTCCTCGGCCGGTTGAAGCACGACGATCACGTCTCCCGCCGCGGGGTTTGCCGCCAGCAAGTACGCCGCTCCCAGCGCCCAGGTGGCATGGACGTCATGGCCGCAGGCGTGCATCACGCCGTGGTTCGTAGACGCATACTCGAGGCCGGTCGCCTCGCGGATGGGCAGGGCATCGATATCGCCCCGCACCGCCACCACGGGGGCCTTCGGGTCGCGGCCCTTGATTCGCGCAATCACCGCCGTGCCCGCGACGCGGGAGAGCGACACCGGATTCAGCAGGGCCAGTTCGTCGTGAAGTTTCGCCGCCGTGCGTTCTTCCTTGAGCGACAACTCGGGATGACAATGCAGGTCCCGGCGCAGCGCAACGAGGCGTGCGCGAAGCGCCTCGGGGAATTGGGACATGACGATTGGGGGTAGGAGCGAGGTCATGAGTACATCCGGGGAAATCGTGCAACGATGAGGGTGTGGTCCGGGTCGATACGCACCATGATACCCCCGGTCACGCCAATGGGCAACGATTCGGCACTCGCCCGTCGACGAACCGGTCATTCGCGAGGAAAAGACGGGTACGGTTCGTTCATTGCGCAACCGGCTATAGCCAGTCGCGCCACGAGTAGACCATGCCGTCCCTGCGTTTCGACGTGGTGTCGCCGCCGTAGACCAACGAGACCGGGGCGCCGGACTGGCCCGGTAGGCGGCGCCAGTAATTGAGCGAATCGAAGAAATCGCCGGCGACGGTTTGCCCCGACTTGACCTCGATGGGGACGAGTTCGGCGCCGGAATCGATGAGCAGGTCGATCTCGTGCCCGGTCGAGTCGCGCCAGAAATAGATGTCCGGATCGCGGCCTTGGTTATAGAAAGCCTTGAGCAATTCGGAGACGACGAAGGTTTCGAACACGGCGCCGCGCGCGGAGTGGATGGCGAGGTCTTCCGCCGACCGTATCCGGAGCAAGTAACACAGCAGGCCCGTGTCAAGGAAGTAAAGCTTTGGCGATTTCACCAGGCGCTTGCCGAAATTTTTGTGGTAGGGCCGGAGCAAGTAGACGACGAAGCTGGCCTCGAGCACGGAGAGCCAACGCTTGGCGGTGTCGTTGCTGATGCCGCAGTCGTTGCCGAGCGAGACGAGATTCAGGAGTTGGCCGCTTCGCGCGGCGCAGTGACGGACAAATCGCCCGAAGCCCTCGATGTCGCCGACATTGACAAGGGTCCGCACATCGCGCTCGACGTAGGTCTGGTAGTAGTTTCGCAACCAAACCTGGGGATCGAGGCCCTTGTCGTGGATGCGCGGGTAGAAGCCCCGGAATAGCGTGTCGAAGAGGTCGCCCCCCGCCGGCTTCCGCCGGGGAAGTTTCCGGCCTATGTCGTCCAAGAAAATAGCCTTTCGACCGGCCAATTCCCCCTGGGACAGCGGAAGCAAATGGAAGATGGCGGTGCGGCCCGCGAGGCTCTGGCTCACTTTTTCCAGCAGCGAGAAATTCTGCGAGCCCGCAAGGATAAACCTGCCCGGACGCGGATCCGCGTCCACCATGGTCTGGATATACGAAAACAACGGGGGCACATGTTGCACCTCGTCAAGCACGGCCCCGCGGTCGAATTGGGCGAGAAAACCGAGGGGGTCGTCGAGGGCAAAGGAACGGGCGTCCGGGTTCTCCAGGGAGACATATGGGCGCCGCGCAAAGAGCGTTCGCGCAAGGGTGGTTTTCCCGGATTGCCGGGGGCCCGTGATGGTCACAACCGGGTATTGGGCGGCGGTGGCCTTGATTAGTGGCTTGATGAGACGCTGAAACATTGTGGTTTTCCTAGATCTGTCTTGTATTATAAAGATTGAATCTTAATTTTGCAAACAGAATATTCTTCAAAATCGCATCGAATAACTAATCCTACATATAGGTAATAGACTCATAACAAATGACTTAACACCGCATTGTTGTTGTATAATGAGAATTGAATCTCTATAATAAAAACATACAAATTTTGTATCCTCGGCCTAATCGTCGGCTCCTCCTTCGAGGAAGCAGATCCGGCGGCGGCGAAGACTGGGGGGGGATGTCCGGGCCGATCGATGGTCGTGCCAAAATATAAAGAATCGCCAGTGTTTTCATGGGTATAGCTTGCAAAATTAAGATTGGATCTTAATTTTGCAAGGCGTGCTTATCATGAGAACCTAATAAATACACCTCAAAGGCATTACATAACTTATTTTATATCTGTGATTTACCAATGTACTATATATGTATATCGAGATCGAATTCTCTATAACAAAATACTACAAATTTATGGGGTTGGCTCCAAGACGGCCCGCACTTCCGTGGCAAAGGACTCAGGCAATCACGTTTACCGGGGGGAAGGACTGGCCAAGGATCGGCAGAGGATCGACGCCCAGCCAGCGCTCGAGCACGCCCGCATAGACTCCGCGGAAATCGACCGTGTGCTTGAGGTCCCCGCCGTCAAGGTCGGAGAGGCTCGGGGCCTGGCCGTGAAGTCCCGGTCTGACGCCATCGCCAAGGAGGAACATCGGCGCGGCCGTGCCGTGGTCGGTGCCGCCGCTGCCGTTCTCGCGGACGCGGCGGCCGAACTCGGAGAAGACCATGGTGACGACGCGGGCGGCGGTGCCGTCGCGCCGGAGCGTGGCTTGGAATTGCGAGATCGACGTAGCCACGCCCTCGAGAAGCCGGTTGTGCTGGTCGAATTGATTGGCGTGCGTATCGAAGCCCGACATCGAGACATAGTAGACGCGCGTCTGCAAACCGCCGCGGATTAGGCCGGCGACCACATCGAGTTCGTGCAAGGGCTGCCTGCCGCGCCGGGGGATCTGGATGCCCGCGCTGTCCGCCGCGCGCCCCACTTCCTCGGAACTCAAGATGGCGCTGGAAGTGACGTGGCGGAGAAAGTCGAGGGTGTGTTCCCCGTTGCCCGCAGGCCGGTTGACCCGGGCGAAAGTCTCCTTGGTGTCCGCACCGGCGCCGGGCTCCCAACCGAAACGATTGGGGTCCTCGAACGCCACGCCGAATCCCCGGTCCCCGTCGAAGGCCTGGGGGCGTTCCTTGCCGATAGCGACGCCTGCTTGGGGCCGCGCGGAACCCGAACAATTGTGATCGAAATAGCGACCGATCCAACCCGCGCCGAGGAATTCCTCGGAGTCGCTCGCCGTATGCCAGATTTCCATCGAGCGAAAATGGGAGCGATCCGGATTGGGATATCCCACCCCTTGGACGATGGCCAGGTTGCCGCTGTCGTACAACCGCATGAGCTCGGTCATGTGCGCGTTCAACCCAACGTGATCGTCGATCGGGACGATCCCTTCCTTCTTGAGTCCGATCCGGGGGCGCGAGCGGTGGTAATTGTCGTCGCCATAGGGCACAAGGGTGTTGAGCCCGTCATTTCCGCCGCCGAGTTGGACGACGACCAGGACGCGGTCGTCCTTGAAGCCCCCGATGGCCTGGGCGGCGCCCTCGACCGTGCGCGTCAAAAATTGCGGCGCGACGCCGAGGGCGGAAAATAGCGCGGCGGACTTGATGAAGTCGCGGCGGGAAAGGTGCAGGTTCATGGCATTACCCCGGGTTCCGTTTTAACAGAGTTGATATTCGGCCGAGCTGAACAACAGGTGCAGGGCGGCCTCGAGCCGCCCGGCGTCGGGAGGGCCCTGCCCGAGGGCCTCGGCAATGACCCGAACACGGGCGGAGTCCATTGGGACGGCCAGAAATCGGGATGCCAACTCGCCGACGAAAGACTCCGGGCTATCGTATGGAATGCCTTCGGCCAGGCGCTCCGGTTTCCATCCGGCGGTGGCGCCTCCTCCCGCCCGAAGGACTTCCATGACCACCGCGCGGCGCGCCTCCTTCGTGGGCGCTTCGCGCATCCGCTTGCGAACCCCGGCCCGTTCCGCGGGAGGCAGCGATTCAATTCGCTCCCGCATGCTACCGCGAACGGATTTTTCGGGGTCCTTCACCGGCGCCATGTCGGCCCCGGCCATGGATTCCCCCGCGCGCCCCGGGGTTTCGGCGGCGGCGCGAACGAAGCCGACAGGCATGTTATAGCGGGTGAGGAGGGTGTTCGCATTGATCCAGGCGCGGCCCCCGTCCCAGCCTTTCACGTTGGGCGGATAGAATAGATCCTGACCGAGGTGCGCGGTGGCCTGGGCCATCACGGCGGCCGGAACCGTTTCGAGATGCAAATCGTGCGCCAGTCGGACAACGAACTGCGCCGGGCTCTTGATCTGGTTCCCGACGACGTCGCGAGCGTAGAAGGCCTGCGCGGAAAACATCGTCCGGAGAAGGGGTTTGAGTTCATAGTCGTTGTCACGCAACACGGCGGCGAGGGCGCGCGTCAATTCCGGCGACGGCCCCGTGCCGGCGAAGTATCGCCAGAGCTTGGCTGAGATAAACTCGGCGGCGGCGGGTTGCGAGAAGATAGTGTCGACGATGCCCCATCCGTCGAAATTGCCCGTTCGACCGAGAAAGGTCTTGGGGCCGAAGTCATGCTGGGACTCATCGAACGCAAATCCGTCCCGGCGAATAGTCCACCCGGTAAAGGCCCGTGCCGATTCCTTGATGTCCGCCTCGGTGTACTGGCCCTGGCCGAGGGTGAACAATTCCATCAATTCCCGGGCCCAATTCTCGTTTGGCTTGCCCCGGACATTTTTGTTGTTGTCGAGATAGGCCAACATGGAATGGGATTGGCCAACGGCCATGGTCAGTTGCTTGAAGTTTCCCGTGGCGTTCTCGCGGAACAGCCGGTTGAGTTGGTAGGTCGAGGCGGAAGAACGGACCTTTTGCGCCGAGGTGGCGAAGTGGCCGTGCCAAAAGAGGGCCATCTTCTCCTCGAGCGGGCGCGGTCCCGCCGCCATGCGGCGAATCCACCATGCCTTCAGCCGCTGGATGGCCTGGCGCTCTTCCTGCTGGAGTTCGTTTTGGAGCCGCCGTTGCTCGTCGTCGGGAAGACCCCGCCACGCCTCCCTCCGGGCCCGGACATCGGCCGGCGAAAGAAGGAAATCGGGATCGGTCAATTCGCGCGGCGCCGATTCGTAGTCAAGCAGCGCCCCGACCGCCGCTGCGGGCTCCATGCGCGCCAATCGGTCGACACGCGCGGCGGGAACCCCAAATCCAGCCCGGTTCAATAGGTGCCGGGCGCGCGATTCGTTCCAGTCGCGCGGGGAAACCGGCACCAGCGAGGTATCTGACATGGTAGCTTCTCTCCCAAATTCACTATAGCATGCTGCCGGGGAATGTATACCCCCCTCGTGCTCGATTCGACGAATGCATCGTGGCATCTGCAACGAAGGAAATAACTCAAGACCCGATGGAATGGTATGTCCGGACTCCCGCGAACGGCCCTGAAAGTCGCCTCCGATGGCTGCTACTGGGCCGTAAAGTACCTCAAAGAGGATTGGAGATCACAAAACAAGTATTGAATACGTTGGCGGGCGTTCGTATGATCAGAGGATACTTGCTCGGGATGGTCACGAGCGGAACCATATGGGAAATGTCGCTGTAAATGTCCAACTCCCTCGGTAAAGCTTTCGTCACTGGCGGTTCGGGCTTTGTCGGTCGCAATCTGATTGGCGCGCTGATTGAACGCGGCGTTATAGTCAGTGCGCTCGCCCGTTCCGATGCCGCGATTGCCGCCGTCGAAGCCGCAGGCGCGACCGCAATCCGCGGCGATCTCGACTCCCTCGAGGCCATGCGCGACGGCATGACCGGCTGCGACGTGGTCTTTCATGCAGCCGCTGTCGTCACCCTCTGGGGCGACCCCGATTACTTCCACCGTATCAACGTGCGGGGCACGCAAAACGTCATCGATGCCGCAAAGACCGCAGGCGTGACCCGCCTCGTCCACGTCAGCACCGAAGCGGTGCTCGCCGGTGGCAAACCCATCGTCGACGCCGACGAGACGTGGCCTTATCCGAGGAAACCGGCAGGGCTATACCCTCTTACAAAAGGCCTCGCCGAGCAACGCGTCCTCGCGGCAAACAGCGCCCAACTAACCACCGTCGCCGTCCGCCCGCCGCTGATCTGGGGGAGGGGCGACAGCTCGGTATTGCCGCAACTCATCGGCGCCGTCCGCGCAGGCCGGTGGACGTGGTTTGACGGCGGTCACTATGCCCACACCACCACGCACGTCGCCAACGTAGTCGAGGGATTGCTCTGCGCGGCGGAGCGGGGTCGCGGCGGCGAGGTCTACTTCATCTCCGACGGTGAAACCGCGGACTTCCGCGACTTTATCTCTGCCTACCTGAACACCCAGGGGGTCTCCCCCGGCGACAAATCGGTTCCCATGTGGCTCGCGCGCATTGTCGCCAGCGGCGGCGAATGGGCATGGCGCACGTTCAAGCTTAAGGGTGAACCGCCGCTCCCGTGCACGGTCCTCTACGTGATGGGTCAGAAGCTCACGGTCAACGACGCGAAGGCCCGCCGGGAACTCGGCTACGAAGGCCGCATGACGCGCCAACAGGGGCTTGCCGAGATGAACGCGGCAGCGGAGATTTCTTAGTCGCGGCCCGGCGTCACATCGCGCATCGGCACCTGAATTTCATCCCCGTCGATTCTCGACGGAAATTTCCAGGAGTTCTTCGCCATGTATCGAACGTATCCCGCCCTAGTTTTTGTGACAGCGCTGTCGGGGTTCTTCGGCCCGGCTTTTGGGGGGGAACCGAATACTTCCCTGGCGCCCGGGACGGTGATCAGCCATATGCCCGCGTCCGCGGGACGGTACGTGGGATCGCCGGCGATCGCCGTGCTGCCCGACGGGACCTATGCCGCTTCGCACGATGAGTTCGGGCCGGAATCGCAGTATTACACCAATGCCTATACGCGCGTGTTCAATTCGCACGATCACGGCGAGACTTGGACACAGGTGACCCGCTTCGAGGGCGCGTTATGGTCGTCGCTGTTCGTACATGCCGGGGCGTTGTACCTGATGGGCACGCACAAGGAATACGGGGCCGTGCTCATCCGCCGGTCGATGGACAGCGGCAAGACCTGGACCGAAACCAGGGACGCAGTCTCGGGCATCCTCGCGCCGGGGGAGTACCATACCGCGCCCGTGCCGGTGATCGAGTTCAACGGCCGGCTATGGCGGGGCTTCGAGGACGCAAACGCGCCCGGCGGCTGGGGCGAACGCTATCGTTCCTTGATGATGTCCGCGCCCGTGGACGCCGACCTGCTCCGGGCCGACAGTTGGACCATGAGTCGGCCGTTGTGCCGCGACACGACCTGGCTGGACGGCACGTTCCGGGGTTGGCTCGAGGGGAATGCGGTGGTGTCGCCGCAGGGGGAGCTGGTGAATGTCCTGCGCGTCGATTACAAGCCCGGCCCGGAACTGGCCGCGATGGTACACATCAGCGCGGACGGCAAGGAGGCCTCCTTCGATCACACACGCGACCTGCGGCCCTTCCCCGGTGGATCGAAAAAGTTCACGATTCGCTGGGACCCCGTGGCCAAAACCTATTGGGCCCTGTCGAACCCGGTCCTCGCGCCGCACAAGGAATTGAATCCGACCTCGGTGCGGAACGCACTGGCGTTGATTTCTTCGCCGGACCTGACGACGTGGGAAATACGGTGCATCGTCCTTTACCATCCTGACGCGGAACGCCACGCGTTCCAGTATGTCGACTGGTTGTTCGACGGGGACGACCTCATCGCCGTGTCGCGCACGGCCTCCGACGACGGCCTTGGCGGCGCGCCGCGGGGCCACGACGCGAACTTCATGACCTTCCACCGGATCCGGGACTTCCGGGCCCTGACCTTGGCCGACGGCGCGGCGGGAACGCAGGCGATGATCCGATAGCGTTTCCAAAAAAAACACCCGGCACCCGGCGTCCATCCGGGCGCCGGGTGCCGGGCGCAACGCCATGGGAACCGGGCGGGAGAGGCCGCCCAGAAGGGGTCTAATCGCCCGCCTCCGCCTTTGTCGCGGTCTGCGCGGCGGCGAGGTCGAGCGGCTTGGCCGGGGCGATGGTGATCCACGCAAGATCCATCTCGTCGGTGGTAGGGCCGCCAAAGCGAATCGCCTTGTTCGAGTCGAATCCGCTCTTGGCGGCGTTCTCCGGCGAGTTGTCGTAGACCAATTCCATCTCGATGCGGGTGCCGGCGGGGATCAATTTATTCTGCGCGTACTTGTAGCCGGTCTGCCAGTTGAAGTCGTACTTCGGCACGTCGAGAAGCAACTCCGTCTTGCCGTCGGGATAGAAGGCGGTGTATTTCGCCGCGGAACCGCGCAGGTGCATGTGGGGCAGCAGGCCGAGCAGGATGGTGTCTTCCTCGAACAACCGCGACGCGCCGACGCGCCAGTGCGGTTCATTGGGCGGAATCTCGAAGGTCCCGTAGGCGATGTTCGAAATCTCGATCGGGTGTTGCACAGGCTTGGTGTGAAATTGAAGGCCGATCTCGGAGGAATCCGACACACCGGTCCCCGGTCCGCTCTCCTTGTGGTAATGCATGGCAAAGGTGATGCGCGAGCCTTTCTTCAAGAGGATGCCGTACCCTTCCGGCCATTGCTCTTGGTCCGCGCCCGGGGCGTTACCCCCGAGCATGCCGCGATCCTGCGAGCCGTCTTCGCCCGTGCCGCCGATGGCCTCGCCCGGCGCGTGGCTGTAGCCGATGATGTGGTGAACGACCTCGCTGCCCGGCTTGAACTCGATACCCGAAATCCA
>CANKTP010000098.1 GCA_947486375.1 Candidatus Hydrogenedentota bacterium
CCCAAGAGTATGCCGACGAAATCGTCAAACAAACCCGAAAAGCTCACACGGCGCGCTTCCCCAAGAAAAAATCCCCGCGTAACCCAAAATAAACGGCCCGGTCAGGCGCGCCGGAAGGACGTCATCAGAATTTAGATGCGATTGCCCTGAGCACCTCGTCGAGTTTCGAGTAAAACGGGTGTGCCGGGGCGCTCGGAAGCAGGCCCGCATCTACCCACATTTCCCCTTGTTGCTTCCGCTTCTTGCTGCCCATCGACATCGCGATCTCTCCTCAGTTGCCGCTACGCCTTTGTGCAATATAAAATCCGATCTGTCAAGAAAAATCTCGCGCGCGAGACTTTTGCCACGGGCTGCTAGCGGGATCGTCCGACGGGCGCAACACCCAGATCATCTCGGTGCTGGACGGCCCGATCGGGTTGCAATCGAAGTCGCCGAACACCGCCTCGACATCGAACCCGCTGAGGCGGACCAGGTTGTCCATCTCGCGCAATGTCGTCCAAGTCCGCACGAGCGGCAGTGACCTCGATTCCACCACGCGCCCCGATCGGTCCGTTTCCTCGATGCGGTGTTCCTCGACCAGCCGCTGGAGATAGCCGTCGAAATGCGTCCGGCAGGAATGCCGGACGACGCCGCCGTCGGGCAGATCGTAGCGGCCCGCCTCGACAAACCCGGCGGGTTGCGGCGCGGCGATCGTCGAGGGCGACGGCGCCCAGGTGTTCAGGATGAAAATGCCTCCCGGCGCGAGATGGGCCCGAACGCACTTGAGAGCCGCGCGTTGTTGCGCCGGCAAATGTAAGTGCATGATCGTCCGGTAGGCCATCGCGACAAATCGAAATTGCCGCCGGAGGGAAAAGACGGTCATGTCCGCCTCGACGAGTTCGAGCGACCCGCTCACGGGACCCACGGCGGCGTGTTTCTCGCGGCAGATTTCGAGCATCCCCGCCGAATTATCCAGCCCCACGACGTCGACGCCGGACATGGCCATCGGGATGGCGAGCCGCCCGGTGCCGCACCCGAGCTCCAGCGCGGGCCCGCCGATACGGACAGCCTGCCCCACGTAGAATTCCGCCTCGCCGGGCAAGCCCCTATGGATAAGGTCATAGTAGTCGGCCCAGCCGTCGAACGCGCTCACGGTGCCTCGTTTCCGGCGGCCGGCGTTCCGGAAGCGCCACGCGAACGCGCCAAGGCGCGCCGCACCCATTCCCGGGCGGGTTTCTCCACGAGGTAGTACGCCGCGGCGGCGAGCCCGATCGCGGCCGCTATCTGCACGCTCAGCAATGTCACCGCCAATCCCGTGGACGGCTCGAAGTCCACCTTCTTCATGATCGCATTCGACACGATCCTCACCAAAAGGTGCACCATGTAAATGGCATAGGAAATTTCCCCGAGGAACACCACGGGACGGTTTCCCAGGATCGCCTCGCTGAGCGGACCGCGCGCCATCAGCCCGAGGTAGAATGCCGAGACGCAGGGCAATAGCCAAATCTCGACACCGGGTATCCGGACAGACATGACGAGCGCGACCAGGGCCATCGCGGCGAGCGCGTCGCCTGTGCGCGGCCCCAGCGGACGCGCCTCGGCGAATCGGTAAACCGCATAGCCGGCGAAAAACTCGACCGCACAGCGAAACGCCCCAAACTCATACGTGAAATCGAGCGAACGCCGCGCGGTGTTTAGCGCGAAGTAGCAAAGCACAATCCAACTCATGGCGGCCAAGGCGACCAATGGAACGGGTCCCCAGCGGCGGAATATGCGTAACACGGGCAGAAGGACGAACAGATACGCGAACCACTCCGCGCTAATCGACCACGATGCCTCATTCCAAGCGAGGCGATCCGTGAAACCCCAGGCATGCAGCATCAACACCGACATCGCGCCGTCCCAGATGCCCGTGATGCGCGGATCCAACGGCGTGAATCCCCCCGCCTTCCCAGCCAAGAAAAGCAATGCATAGGCGAGGAGCACGACGGCATGCAGCGGATAGATGCGCCCCAGCCGGAGCGACAGATATTCAATGAACGCCCGCGGACTGGAATCGCGCTCGAAGCGGTTCGAGTAGGTGTACGCAAGCACCAGTCCCGATAGCACGAAAAAAACGTCGACCCCGAGATAACCCCGTCGAACCAGCGGGCCAAACTCGATCGACTCGACCACTCCCACGTTGTGCCGGAAGTGAAAAAAAACGACCCACAACGCGGCAAAGGCCCGCACGCCCGTGAGGCTGTGAATCGGTCCGCACGGGGCGGTCATGCGGCGGCGGACAAGCGGCCCAGCGTCATTTCTTGTCGAGGACGCGGTTCCACTTATCCAAGTGCGTCTTCGTCTTCTCGAACAACGCGGCGGTATCGCCGTCGATCGCAATCGAGACAATCTTGTCCCCCTGCGCGATCGCGTCGACCACCGCTTGCCCCGCCGGACTCGTCACCCGGCCGAACACGCTGTGCTTTCCATCGAGCCAATTGGTGGGCACGTGCGTGATGAAGAACTGGCTGCCGTTCGTGACCGGCCCGGCGTTCGCCATGGACAAGACCCCCGGCGTGTCGTGGCGCAGGCTCGGTTCGAATTCGTCCTCGAACTTGTAGCCCGGGCCGCCCGTCCCCGTGCCGAGGGGGCACCCGCATTGGACCATGAATTGCTTGATAACGCGATGGAACAGAATGCCGTTGTAGTACCCGCGTTGGGCGAGGTTGACAAAATTCGTCACCGTGATCGGCGTCTTCTCCGCATACAAAACCAGCGAGATATCGCCCTTGCTCGTGGCGATGACGGCGTTGAGGTCTGGCATGGATTCTCCTTCGCGGCCGGGCCGCGTTATGCTGCAGGCGCCGCGGCCGCGACGATGGTGGCTTTCTTGATGTAATCCATCTTGGGGAAACTGGCCTTGAGGTAGGCGTTGCCCTCGTCCTTGATACGCCTCTGGTCGGGATCCTGTTGGTAGTCCGAGCAGATTTTCTCGACCACGGCCATGCCCTCGATGACCTTGCCAAAAGGCGCAAAGCCCATCGAGTCGAGATTCGTATTGTCGCCAAGGTTGATGAACAACTGCGTCGTGCGCGTGTTCGGCCCCGCCGTCGCGAACGTCAGCGTGCCCTTCTTGTTCGACTCGATCACCTTGTCGTCCTTGATGTTCGCCTTGTCCCACTTGGCCGCCTCGGCCGGCGTGCCGGGAATTCCGAACTGCACCACGAAACCCGGAAGGACCCGGAAGAACGCGGCGTCGTTGTAGACCCCCGCCTCGACCGCTTCCTTGAACCGCGCGGCCCCGAGCGGCGCCCACTTCGGATACACCTCGACGGTAAAGTCCCCGTTGGTGCATTCGAACTTCACTTGGAACGCCCCTTCTTCCGCCCCTTTTTTCTCTTCCGCCTGGGCGATCAACCGCGCCTCCTCCCCATCGGCCTTCGCCACATCCTCCTTCGCCTTCTCCGCCGCCTCCGCCTCGGCGGGCGCCACCCGCGACGGCTGATACTGGTTGAACACGACAAGTCCGGCGATAATCAACACGACGACGCCAAACGTGGCAAATTTGTTCTTCACGGTAACTCCTCCTGTTCGGACCCAGATGGGTCAAGGCGGGGATTATATCGACCAACCCCCGCCCCCGCAAAACGCCACGACAACCGGTCACCCTGCAACGACTCGTCGCCTTCTGGAGTGCGGTGGCTTGCCGCCGCCCTGCCTGTGGACGCTTGCGTCCACGTCGGCACAAACGCCCAACCGTTGCCGACGCCTCCCCCTCAAGCCTTCCCGTTTCCTCTCGTTCCCAAATTGTACTGGGAACGAGGGGAAACAGGGGCAATCGCAGGCGGCTCCAATTATCCGCTGAAGACCGCCCCGGGCAACTCCCGCACCGATACCGCCTCCCCATACCCAAACCCCGGCGCCTCCAATAGGCTCGACACGTCGATCCGCCCATCCTTCCGCGCGTAAACCCCAGGGTGAATCGCTGCCTCGGGACGCGAGGCCTCGGGATAGAACTGCATCGCGTTGGTCTCGACACCGCGGATGGTGCCCGCGTGCGCGGCGAGGAGTACGTGGGGAATTTGAGCCAGCATCGGGTTCGTCAGGTCCTGCACCATCAGCGCCATGCCGTGTTCGCGTGCCCAACACAGGCTGAGCAACGCCCCCGTCTGCGTCTTACAAGTCTTGAGCGCGACCCCCGTCCACCCGAGGCCCCGCCCCATCCGCACCAACCGCCAGTCATGCGCGCTCTCATCCATGAACAAGGGCTTGCGCGCGGACACGCCGTGGACGATGATCGGGTGAGCTTCAAGATCGTAGGGAAACGGTTGCTCGACATAGAGGATACGCTCGAACAATCTGGGCACGTCCGCCTTGAGCCGATCCAGAATCTCGTTTACATATTCGGGATCGTGGACCGTGCAATTGAAGTCCGCGCTCAATGCCGTCACACCCAGCGGCAATGCCACCTCTCCGACTCTTCGAAGCCGCTCAAAGTCCCACGCCGCGTCGTCGCCCCGCAGCTTGACTTTGAGACAGCGCAGGCCGTCGCGCCGAATCCAATCCGCCAGCAGTACGGGGTATCCATCGTCCGGTTCTGAACCGTCGTATTCCGATTCGTCGATGGGGTCTTTGCCGCCGACGAGGTGCCATGCGTCGAGTCGATTCGCCGGTGTTGTAAGGTAATCCGCCGGGTACCGCCCCGCGAAAGGATCCCCCGCATCCGCCGCGAGATACGCTGCAAGGTCCCGGTTCATGAACTCCGCCGTGTAGGTAGTGTACGTGGGCCGGCGATGAAGCGTCCCAAAGGCGTCGTGGACCGCGAGGTCGAACAACGAGCAACACACCAACGCCGCGAGGCGCGGCATCGGTTCCGCCCGGTCCCGGTTGAATTCGTCCAGTAGCAACGGCAGGTGCCGCTCGAGGAAGGCGTGCCCAATCTCCATCGGGTGGCCAATCTCGTCGAAGCCGGCCCATGCCCCCGCGAGACAACTCGTGAAATCTTTCAGCGCGACGTGGCGCTCTTCATACGGTAACGCGGAAGGCCATACCCACTGCACACTAAGCGGCGTCTCGCCCCACCCCGTCGCCGTACCCGCCACGCCCGAAACCTGGACGGAGGCCCGCGCGACGGTCACCGAGGTCAACGTTTCGCCGCCGAACTTCAACGGCATACGCGTGGCAATGGGAAGAAAATAGAGCGAAACGCCCACAACCCGCACATCCGTTGATCCCGGCATCCGTCCCGCTCCTCACCCATTACGTTGTCCATTGCGCTGACAGATTGGCCGCGCAAGGCCCCTTGCGCGGTTTGAGACATTACATTACAGTGACGCTCGCAGTTCAACCGCCGCCGCACCGGGTGCCTGAATAATGAAAACCCTTACCCGCTTCGCCACCGCCATCGCAGCCATCTTGGCCTTGGCCGCGTTCTATTTCTACTGGGCGTTCCTTCCGCCTTCCGCCGTCGAACCCCTCTCCGAGACCTTTACCCTGCGCGGGGTCACGGTCATCAACCCCGGCGTCAACCGTACCCCGAACGCCACGGTAATCGTAAAAGCGGGTGCGTTCCAAGACGGCACGGGCGATGAAGGCATTCCCCCCGGCGCTCCTCCGGAACTGGCGCAATTCGCCGGCATGTTCGTCCTTCCGGGACTCGTCAACATGCACGAGCATTTGCCGCCCGACAACCCCCTCAAACTCACCCCGTATTTCCTCCTGCTCGACATGGCCCACGGCGTGACCGCCATTCGCGACGCCGGTGACGTCGACGGCACGGCGAATTCCGCGGCGCGCGAGGGAATCGAATCGGGGGAATTCCCGGGCCCCCGAATGTACACCTCGGGCCCATTTGTCGGCGCCGGCGAACCGCGATGGCCGAATACGATGTCGCTGACCAGCTCCTTGCAAGCCGACCTCGCTGTTGAACAACTCAAGGCTGGCGGAAACTCGTTCGTCAAGTTTTACGAGGGCCTCACGCCGACAATGATTCGTGCCCTCGAGGCCGCCTGCAAGAAATACGGCATGGGCATGCTTGGGCATGTCCCCGACAACTTGACGTACGAGGAAGCACGCGTCCCCGACACACAACATTTCCTTGGCGTCCCAATGCCAGAGAAAGCCGAGGGCGACTCAATGCTTCATCGCATCGCCGCCTGGCGCGAGGTGGACGATGAGCGGCTCGATGCCGTCGTCGCCGCCACGCTTCAATATGGCATTGCGAATACGCCGACACTCGTGTCCAGCGCGCAACTGCTCTCGTACCGGGACTACGCCGCCGCGCTCGAAAACCCCGCCGCCCGCCTGATGCCGGCGTTTTTTCCCAACGTCATTTGGAGCCCCACGGAGGGCATGCCCATTTATCGCGGTCTAGACCAAGCGTATCTCGACGACGTTGCCGCCAGCCTCGATAAGAAGAAGAAACTCCTCCGCATGCTCCACGAGAAAGGTGCCACGTTGCATGTCGGTTCGGACACCCTGCAGCCCTTCGTCGCGCCCGGACTCGCGGTTCACCAGGAAATGCGCCTCTGGGAAGAGGCCGGTATTCCCGCAGAGGCGATATGGACGTACGCAACTGCCGCAGCCTACAAGAATATCGGCGACCCCACCATTGGCCGAATCGGGGCGGGTCTCCAAGCCGACGCCATCGTCTTCCGTGAAGACCCCACCGTCTCCCTCGCCGCGCTCGACACCATCGAGGCCGTCATCCTGCGCGGCAAGCTCTACACCCGCGCTGCTCTCGACGCCAAGATAGCCGAGTTCCAGAATCACTACTCCGCATTTCCGGTCGGCCCGCTGTCGAAAATCCTCGCGAGACGCGCCCTGGACAAGGCAACGAACTGAGGATATGCTCCCGTCGCAAGTCCTTCCCCACTACCCTTTATTACAAGGAGACCTTGCCCCAATGTTTGCTCCTCGCATAATTCGGCTTCTGGCCCTTGCGATCCTGCCCCTGATCGCCACCCCTGCCCTCGCCGACGATCGTTCGGACAAGGTCGACGAGCTTTTCGCGCGATGGGACAGCACGGTGACGCCGGGCTGCGCGGTCGGCATTGTCCGCGACGGCAACGTGCTCTACGAGCGCGGCTACGGCATGGCCGACCTCGAGCACGGCGTCCCCATTTCGCCGGACTCCGCCTTCTACATTTGCTCGACCTCGAAGCAGTTCACCGCCTTTAGCATTGCGTTACTCGCCACGCGCGGCGCGATTTCTCTCGACGATTCCCTCCAAAAATACTTCCCGGATTTTCCGGAGTACGGCAAGACCATCACCGTCAATCATCTCGTGCATCATTCGAGCGGCATCCGCGATATCTTCACGATGCAAGGCCTGCGCGGCGAGTTTCCCGGCGCCGCCATCATGAAGCCAGATGACATCATGAAGCTGTTGAAACGCCAGGAGGCGACGAACTTTATGCCGGGTACGGATTATCTATACTCGAATTCGGGATATTTCTTGATGAGCCAGATCGTCGAGAAGGCCACCGGCCAGACCCTCCGCGAGTTCGCCGCGAAGGAACTCTTCGGCCCGCTCGGGATGACGCTTTCCGTTTTTTGCGATGATCTGGGCATGATCATCCCCAATCGCGCGTTCGGCTATTCCCGGCGCGGCGCCGGTTACGCCCTCGACATGCCCTACCTCGAGTTCGTCGGCGACGGCGGGCTCTACACCTCCGTGCGCGATCTCTATCGCTGGGACCGAATGTTCTACGACGCCCCGTTTGGACAAGCCGCGATCGACCTCGCCCTTACCCGGGGTAAACTCCAAAACGGGACCACCTACGACTACGCATTCGGGTTGGGCCACCAGGAATACCGGGGGCTCCACGTCGTCGCGCACGCGGGCGGCATCAACGGATACCGCGCCGAACTCATGCGATTCCCGGACCAGAAATTCAGCGTCGTCATCCTCGCCAACACCTCGGAGGCCGACCCGACCGCGCTGGCTTACCGCATCGCCGACATCTACCTCGCCGGCGAATTCGCCGCGCCGCCGAAGGCCGCGCCCAAGGGCGGCGCGGACGGCAACCTGAAGCGCCGCGAGGGGCGATACTTCCACGAGGGCAGCGGCTCGTTGTGGGAGGCATTTGTAAAGGACGGCGTGATCAACCTCCGCCGCGGCGGTTGGACTTTTCCCCTAGTGTCCCAGGGCGGCGGAAGATTCGTACCGCAAGAAAATATCCCCATCCGCGAAGTCGAGTTCAAAAAAGACGGCGCCACGCGGCGCCTCGAAATGACTCGCGAGGGGGGCGTGACCGATGTCGCGACGGAGGCGGAATTAGTCAAGCCGACGCCCGAAGCGCTACAGGCATGCGCCGGTGTCTATTTCAGCGACGAACTGGACGTCGCCGCGACGGTCTCCGTTGATCAAGATCAACTCCGAATCCAAACCGGGCGGGGCCGCTCGGCCGCGATCAGGCCAACGGTCGAGGACTGGTTCTTGCATCCGGCCTTCAGCGTCCATTTCATTCAAGATGCCGCCCAAGGAGTGAGCAGCCTGGAGGTATTCTCCAATCGATCGTCGGGAATGATGTTCGTCCGCCAGTAGGGCGAACGGGAGGCCAAACGCACCGCGACCCCTCAGATCCAACCGAGCCACACGCAGGCGAAGATGACGGCGGCGAGCCCGATTCGATAGTAGCCGAAGATCACGAAGTCCCGTTTGCGGATATACCCGAGGTAAAGGTGGATGACCGCGTAGGCCGAGATAAATGAGACGGCCGATCCGAGCGCCAGGATCGACCACTGTTCCGGCGTAAATGCCAGGCCTCCCTTGAGCAACTTCAACGCCGTCGCCCCGGCCATGGTCGGGATCGCCAGGAAGAATGAAAACTCGGCCGCCGAGGCGCGGCCCAACCCCAAGAGCATCGCGCCGACAATGGTGGCCCCGGAACGCGAAGTTCCGGGGACAAGGGCCAGGCATTGGAACAGGCCGATGTACAGCGCGAGGGCCGGAGTGAGCCCCGAAAGTGTCGTCGGGACGCCCTGCCGGGGGCGCTTCTCGATGACGATGAGGGCCACGCCTCCCACGAGTAGCGCCGCCGCGACCGGGCGCGGCGAGAACAAATGGCGCTCGATGATGTCGTCGAAAAGCAGGCCGAACCCAACCGCCGGCAACACCGCGATGACGATATGAAACCAAAGCCGGTATAACGCGGTGCGCTTTTCGCCGCTCGTCGAGAATGGCCAGAGGTCGCGCCAAAAATAGACGACCACCGACAGGATCGCCGGGAGCTGGATGATGACTAGGAAGGCATTGTTAAACCCCGGATCCCCGGTCAGGACGAAAATCTTCTCCGCGAGGATCAGGTGCCCGGTGCTGCTAACCGGAATAAACTCCGTGATCCCTTCCACCAGGGCAAGCAGGATCGCATTGAGGTAAACCAACGAATTGGGCTCCGGTCGAAGGACGATTCGCCGATGGTACCATCCCCCGAGGCTGCGGTGAAACCGGCGGACCCATCCGGGATTCTCGATTCCCCTGCCGCATCGCACTATACTACCCTCGAAGCCTTCCGTGGGGCGCTACCGCGAACCAATGCGTATCTTGTTCGTATCCGACATTCACTACAGCCTGAAGCAACTTGACTGGCTTTGCGGCGCCGCGCCCGGTTTCGACCTCCTCGTCATCGGCGGCGACTTGCTCGATCTCGCGGGCCACGCGGACTTGGACACGCAGACCGTGGTGGTCGAAAAGTACCTGCGCCGTCTCGGCGTGATGGTGCCGGTCGCGGTCTGTTCCGGCAATCACGACCTCGACGCCGTGTCGGGCGAGGGCGAGCGCACGGCCGAGTGGCTCGTCCACCTCGACGCGAATCGCGTGTCCGTCGACCTCCAAAGCCTCGTCGCCGGCGGGTGCCAGTTCAGCATCTGTTCGTGGTGGGATGGCCCACACACGCGCGACGAAGTCGCGGCCTTCCTCGCCGGCGAGGCGGAAAAAAAGGGCCGCCCGTGGATTTGGATTTATCACGCGCCGCCCGACGGGGCGAAGACGAGTTGGAACGGAAAGAACTATTCTGGCGATACCTTCCTGACGGGCCTCATTCGCCAGTACGCGCCTGACCTAGTCCTCAGCGGGCATATCCACAATTCGCCGTTCCGTGTCGAGGGTCATTGGTGCGACAAGGTGGACAATACCTGGGTCTTCAACCCCGGCCGGCAAATG
Source organism: Candidatus Hydrogenedentota bacterium (assembly GCA_947486375.1). GTDB lineage: Bacteria > Hydrogenedentota > Hydrogenedentia > Hydrogenedentales > CANKTP01. The sequence goes on from CANKTP010000098.1 coordinate 10,127, forward strand.
TCCTCGACCCCCGCCACTATCGTCTTCGACCTCAACGCAATGGAGGCCACCTGGGACTCGGAGATGGACACCCAGACCGTCACCTTGTCGGGCGGTGGCCCGATTCAAGGCCCCGGATCGGGCTGAGGCGCGATGTCCCGCGGTTGCCGGTTCAGGATCGCGCCGAGTACCTCGTCCACCATCCCCAAATGGTCCTCCCGGTCGTGGAATTGGGATTTGATGTCGACCAAATATCGGTTGAGCGAATCCAGGCGGCGGGCAAGGACCCAGCAGATATAGAAAATAACCTCGGGATGGGTCTCGAGGAACTGTTCGGGATCCCGCGCCACCCGGCACTCGACCCGATCAATGGCCGTGACGGTCGCCGTGTACCCGCACTTGAGCAACACGCTCATCTCCCCGAACATCGCCCCGCGTTCGCGCACACGGGTTATCGACTGGCCCTCCCTCGACACCTCGACCGTCCCCTTGCCAAGAAAGTACAAGCACCCTTCCGCACCCCCCTCCCGCACGAGGATTTCTCCCGCTTCGAAGGATTGCAGCGGCAAGGTATCTATCGATGGGGGGACCCGGGTCATGGAAATCGCCTCGTCATGGGGCGATTGTAGCGCGGCCCCCGAAAGAGAGCAAACCCGCCCGAGCGGACCGAATCGGGGCCGCTCCGCGGCGCCCGCGGGAGTCCCTCGTTCGTTGACTCCAGCGCCTCACACGGTATGGTATGATGCGCGCGTAGTCGAGAGGCAATACCCAGCGAGGACGAATGGCCGGCGAAAACTCCAAGATTCTAGTCGTGGATGACGAAGCGGTCATCCGGGAATTAATGATCGATATCCTGACCGACGAGGGGTACAACGTCGAGTCCGCGCCCAATGCATTCGAGGCCCTCAATCTTCTCCGGGAGGACAGCGACATTGTCCTGCTGTTTACCGACATCATGATGCCCAAGATGACGGGCATCGAGCTGATTCGCGAGGCCCGCCTCATCAGCCCCTCCCTGATCCCCATCGTCATGACCGGCTACGCGACGCTCGAATCGGCCCGCGCCGCCGTGAAGGAAGGCGCCTACGATTATGTCCTGAAGCCGTTTAGCCTGAGCGAAATCAAGCTTGTCGTCGCGAACGCGCTCGAGCGCCACCAGTTGGCCACCGAGAATGCCCGGCTCCGCGACTTGACCGAGCTGTTCATCATCAGCGAGACCATCGCCACCTTCCACAAGGAACAGGCCTTGCTCGATTTCGTCCTCAAGGCCGCGTTGAGCCGTGTTGGGGCCGAGCGCGGCTCGGTCATGGTCACCACGCCCGATGGCTCCGCCCTCGAGATGGCCTCGAGCGTCGGGGTCCAGGAGGAATTCGTCGGCACCCATGTGCAAATGGGCGCGGGCATTTCGGGCTGGGTCGCCGAGCACGGGAAGGCGCTCGTCGTCGAGGACATCGGGCGGAACCCCGATCTCAAGGAGATGAGCCGGAAACTCCAGGACGCCTCGTTTATCTCGGTGCCGCTCGAGCGCAAGCTGACCTCGGAACAGCAGGGGCGGTACAAGTTCCCGAGCCAACAGCCCAAGGTGTTGGCGGTGCTCAACGTCAACCGGAAACAGAGCGGCGGATTTTTCACGGAGGGCGACCTGAAAATCCTGAGCATCGTGGCGAACCACGCCGCAGTGGCACTCGAGAATGTACGGCTCATTCGCACCGTCGATGAGGCGCATTTATCGACCATCAAGTCGATGGCGCTCGCGCTCGAGGCCCGGGACCCCTATACCCACGGACACAGCGAGAGGGTCCGCAATTTCTCCGTCATGGCCGCCATGAAGCTCGGCATGTCCCAGCGCGACGTCGAGACGCTGCGGCTGGGCGCGATGCTTCACGACGTCGGCAAGATCGGGGTCAAGGACGAGATATTGAACAAGGTGGAGCGCCTCTCGGACGACGAGTGGCAGCAGATCAAACTTCATCCCGTGATCGGCTACGACGTGCTCGAGCCGGTCGGTTTCCTGTCGAAGGACCACCTGAGCCTCATCCGCTCGCACCACGAACGCATCGACGGCACGGGATATCCCGACGGTCTCTCCGGCGATCAACTCGATGACCGGGTCCGCGTCATCGCGGTGGCGGACACCTACGACGCGATGTCGAGCAACCGCGCGTACCGGCAGGGGCTGTCGCCTGATCGTGTCGTGACCGAACTCAAGCGATGTTCGGGCGTCGGGCTCGACACGCGCATCACGGACTTGTTCATCGGCTTGATCGAGAGCGGCGAGATTCACCGCTACGAGACCGAGGAGCCCACCTACGATGAATAGGCCCCGGCGTCGTTCCGTTTTCGGATGATGCCGTGAACCTCCGCATCGCCCGGAAATCGTTCCGGTCTCCGCCGCGCAATCACCACCCGATCGCCCTGTGGTTCGGGCGCGATTTCCTCGATCCGGACCGCTTGCTCGCCGAGTTCGACGCGGCCATCGAGGCGGGGATGGGCGGCGCGGCGCTGTCGGGCCTGAGCCATCAATCGCGTGACAATGAGAAGGCTTGGACCGGCGCCATGTCCGCGCTCGTGCGGCGGGCGTACCGGAAGAAGGCGTCCATCGGGTTGCACGACGTTCCGCTCGCGGACCATCCCGGGGCCGCGGCGCAATCGCTTCGTCTCGACGTTCACGAGCGCGGCTCGAAGCCCCTCGAGTGGGGCCCCGATTGGGTGGCCGTGTTCCGGCTGGACGATCGTCTCCCGGCATCCGGGCGTCCCCCGCGGTTCGCGAACATCGAGCGCGAAACGACATTGGACACGGAAGCGGCCTGCCACGCGGTGTTCCGGCGCGAAACCATGCCGTTGGACTTTAACTTCCTTGACGCGCGCAGCACCGGCTCCTTCATATCGCGCGTCTATGATCCCTACCAGCGGGAATTTCGCCGGTACTTCGGGCATTCGTTGTTGCACAGCTTCGTCGGCGAGGCGGGCTTGGCGGTACACGACAACGCCATTCCATGGGACCCGGATATCGAGACCGTGTTTCGCGAGACCCGGGGCTACCCGCTTGTGCCGCAACTCCCCGCGCTGTTCCATGACGTGGAAGGATTCGAGAGGATCCGCTTCGACTTCTGGACGCTGATCGCGGAAATGTTCCGTGAAGCCTTTGCCGCGCCGCTGGACGCCTGGTGCCGCAAGCATCGATTGATGTTTTCGGGGCATTATGCGGCGCAAGCCCCGGTGTGTATCGCCGCGCCCCGCCTGGGCGCGGCCATGGCCCTGCACGAATTCGAGGGCCGCGCAGCGCTCGATGTGCCGCTCGAGGACTTCCTGCGGTTCGAGGCGCCCGCCGCGCGCTACGCCGCCGCGACAATGGCATTAAAACAGGCGGCCTCGGTTGACCATCAGCTCGGCAAAGGAGGGCTCCTCACCGGGAGTTACCGTCCCGGTCCGATTGCCCTGGCGCCCGAACGGGTGCGCGCTGCGGCCAATGTGCAGATGGCGCTCGGCGCGGGATTCATCGGATTGCACGACGCCGACAGGGCGCAGCTGGACTCGAGTTCGCTCACGGCAGCGGCGCGGACGAGTTGGCTCCTGACCCAGGGGCGCCATGCGTGCGAGGTGTTGCTCCTGCACCCGGTCGCATGCGTCCAGGCCGGCCATTCGGGCCGTCCCGGCAAGGGTACCGAGGCGGCGGGCTGGATTGACCGGCATGCCTCGGCGCTGTCGCTCGCGCTGCTCGACGCGCAGATCGATTTCGACTACGGGGATCCGGAGATTCTGGCGCGTCATGGCCGCGTGGATCGAAAACGACTCGCCGTGGGCCAGCAGCAGTACTCGATCGCGGTCCTTCCCCCAATGATGAACCTCAGGTCGACCACGCTCGAACTGCTGATGGACTTTGCCGTGGCGGGCGGCGCCGTGATATCCGTCGGGTCGGCCCCGACCATGATCGACGGGGTCGAATCGGGCGATGGCACGCGATTCGTGACGGAATATGCGGAGCGGATCATCGATGGGATCGACCGGTTTGACTACAGCCGGGCGGTGCGTGCGGTGCGCGCGAAACTCCGCATGTCCCCCACGGTGGAACGGCAGGACGGCGGCACGATTGCGGAGCTCAAGATGCACCGCCGGACATGGGAGGAGACGGAAATCCTATTCGTCGCGAATGAGGGAGAGTGGTCCGCGGACTTCGTACTTCGATTTCCCAACCGGGGCGAGTGCGCCGCCGAAGAGTGGGACACCGAGTCGGGCGAGGGCCGGGCCCTCGCTCCGGAGACCTCGGACACGGGTCCTTTCCTCCGGTGGCAACTCGGACCCGGACGCGCGCGCGCGATCGTCCTGTTCCAGGGGAAAGCCCCTATTTCCCCTTCCGAATAATTACTTGCGGCTAGCGTCCTCGATCTGACGCACCTCTGGGTGGTCTATCCGGGCGATCGCGCCTACTCGCTCACTCCTGCGATTAGCTCGCTTCCCCTTCCCGCCCTGATGGGTGATTGGCCGTATCCGGGGTAGGCCCGCACGCGGGCGCCGTTGCCGTTTTGGCTGCCCTTCGCGACAGTGTATATTGGCGTCCGTTTGACTTGCGGACGCGGCGGGAGGAATGCGCATGTCGGTATTCGTAATCGGTGTCGGGCGGCAGGAAAGCATACGCAGCGTGATCGCCGTGGGGGAGGCCGAGCTTCGGCGGACCCAGGGGATACCACGCCAAGTGACGGGACGGACCGACACGGTCGAGTTCGTGGCGAAGCGCGGGGCGTTCAAGGGGGACTTCGAGACGTTCGTATTGAGCGTGCTCGATACGGACAAGTCCGTCGATGCGTTCAAGAAGACTGCCGGGGAACTGGGACCGGTCTGCCTTGTAACCGCCGAGGACGGCTGGGTACGGGTGATGTGCCCGCCCCGGGGCTCGAATGACTACGCGGGGGCGCGGGCGGCGATGGACGCGCTGTCCCGGCAAATCCGAATTCCCGAGGTGTGGCGTTTCGAGGGCGACAAGTACCGCGTCGACCCGGTCAGCGTCGAGTTAATCTTCCAGGCGATGGTGCAATACAAGGCGAGCGACGCGCACCTTTCGCCGGGGGATCCGCCGATATTTCGCGTCGATAACCAAGCGCGCCGCTCGGAGTTGATGGAGCCGCTATCGGGGGCGCAGATCATGGCGGTGATCAAGGAGATCAGCCCCGAGAAGGACTGGGAGGAATTTCTCGTCCACAAGCAAAGCAGCTTCAGCTTTCACCAGGTCGGGATTGGGTACGCCCGCGTCTCGTGTTTTTTGAAATCGGGGGTCCCGCACCTGACGTTTCGCTACTTGCCCGAGACCATCCCGTCGTTCGAGGACTTGCGCATCCCCACGGACACCATGGTGGAATTGGCGGGGTTGCACCGGGGGTTGTTGCTGGTGACGGGGATGACGGGCAGCGGCAAGACGACGACGGCGGCGGCGCTGGTGGATTGGATCAACACGAACAAGTGCCTGCACATTCTCACCATCGAGAGCCCGGTCGAGTACGTTCACCGGAACAAGAAGTCGATCATCTCGCAGCGCACGATGGGGATTGACGTGCTGACGTTTAACGAGGGCGTGTATGGGGCATTGCGGCACGATCCCGACGTGATCGTCATCGGCGAGATGCGGGACCCGGACACGATCCGCTCGGCCATCAACGCGGCGGCGACGGGCCACCTGGTGATTAGCACGCTCCATGCGAACAGCGCGAGCGAGGTGGTGAACCGCATCGTGAGTTTCTTCGATCCGGTCGAGCGTGACCTGGTCAAGCTGCAATTGCGCGATTGCCTGAAATGTGTGATTTGCCAGCGGCTGGTGCCGAAGCGGGGCGGCGGGCGCATCCCGGCGCTCGAGATCATGTTCAACGACATCAAGCCGATCGCGGACGGGATCATCGATGGCGACACGGACAACATCCGGATCGGGATGCAGCAGACGGTCTCGCATTCGTTTTTGTTCGAGACATACTTGATGAATTTGTTCAAACAGGGCCTGATCGATGTCGAGGTGGCGCGCGAGTACGCCACCGAGGTGAGCGTGTTCAACCAGATGCACATGGGAACGTACTCGATCCCGCGCTTGGACTCGATCAAGGCGGGGCATCATTAGTATCGTCACGGCAACCCAGACCCGGGAGATAGGGCAAATCGCCGGAAGCCCGGGTTTTGGGCAATGACCCCAGTGTATGAACCTAGAAAGAGCAGTTGAACCACAGAGAGATGGTGTGTTCATATGTCAAGGTTTTTTTCGTTCATGAATTGAGTTGTAGGTGGAGTTTTGCACAGGTGTTGTGGTTTGGTTCGTACGATTTTTCGGTGATTAGGATGGCCCGCATAAGGACAAGGATTTTGCGCATGAGGGCC
>CANKTP010000099.1 GCA_947486375.1 Candidatus Hydrogenedentota bacterium
GAAGGTGAGGGAGAAGGTGAGGGAGAAGGTGAGGGAGAAGGTGAGGGCGAGGGAGAAGGTGAGGGAGAAGGTGAGGGAGAGGGAGAAGGCGAGGGAGAAGGCGAGGGAGAGGGAGAAGGCGAGGGAGAAGGCGAGGGAGAAGGCGAGGGAGAAGGCGAAGGTGAAACACCGGTGATCAGCATTGATCCGCTCGAGTTCGATTTCGGCCCGGTTGCCGTGGGCGCCGATGCCGACACGATACTGACCGTCACCAATATTGGGACAGGGACCTTGTCTGGAACGGTCCACGTTTCGCCGCCGTTGAGCATCCAATTGGGCGGCGCGTATTCAATTCCCGGCGGCGGCTCGCACGAGGTGACGGTCCGGTTTGCGCCCGAATTCCCCATCCTGTATTCGAAGTCCGCGATTTTTTCGGGCGGCGGGGGCGCGGTGGTGGCCATTTTCGGCGAAGGGACAATCGGGGGAGAAGGCGAGGGTGAAGGCGAGGGTGAGGGCGAAGGCGAAGTGCCGATCATCGATGTGTCCCCGGTCGAATACGACTTTGGCCAAGTCGCGGTCGGCGCGCATGCCGACACCATTCTCACGCTCAGCAATACGGGGACCGGGACGCTTACCGGCGTGGCGCATGTTTCGTCGCCGTTGAGCATCGTGTCGGGCGGGAGCTATTCGATTGCCGCAGGCGGCACGCACGAAGTGACAGTGCGCTTTGCGCCGGTATTTCCGGTGCTCTATTCAAAGACCGCTTCGTTAAGCGGTGGTGGTGGCGTGATCGTGCCAATCTTCGGTCAGGGAATCGAGGGCGGCGAAGGCGAGGGTGAAGGCGAGGGTGAAGGCGAGGGTGAAGGCGAGGGTGAAGGCGAGGGTGAAGGTGAAGGGGAAGGTGAAGGGGAAGGTGAAGGGGAAGGTGAAGGGGAAGGGGAAGGGGAAGGGGAAGGGGAGGGTGAAGGCGAAGGGGAGGGTGAAGGCGAAGGCGAGGGAGAGTTACCGCTGATCCGGCTTACGCCGGAGTCCTTGGATTTTGGCGTCATTCCCATTGAATTTCAATCGGAAGAGACCTTTATTGTCGAAAATATCGGTACGGGAACCCTGACCGGGACAGTTTCCATCGAGGACCCGTCTGCGCCGTTTAGCGTTAGCGCGGGGGCCAACTATGCGATCCCCGCCGGGGGTTTCCATGCGGTATTTGTCACCTTCGGTCCGACGTCGGGAGGCCTGTTCGAGACGGGCCTCGTGTTTACGGGCGGAGGCGGTATTCGCATTCCTATATCGGGAACCGGAGCGGAAGGCGAGGGTGAAGGCGAGGGCGAAGGAGAAGGCGAGGGTGAAGGAGAGGGAGAAGGAGAGGGAGAAGGGGAGGGAGAGGGAGAGGGAGAGGGAGAACAACCCTTGATCCATATTGTCCCGCAGTCCCTCGACTTTGGCGAGACCCCCATCGGGCTCCATCCGACGGAAACGTTCATTGTCCAGAATGTCGGCGGCGGGACCCTGGTGGGCGAAGTCAGTGTCGAAAATCCGACCGCCCCATTCAGCGTGACATCCGGCGCCGCCTATGCGATCGCCGCCGGCGGTTCACACGGAGTATTCGTCGAGTTCAGCCCGACGACCGGGGGATTCTACGAGACCGGCCTGGTTTTCACGGGAGGCGGGGGAATCCGTATTCCGGTATCTGGAACAGGGGCTGAAGGCGAGGGCGAAGGCGAGGGTGAAGGAGAGGGTGAAGGAGAGGGTGAAGGAGAGGGTGAAGGAGAGGGTGAAGGAGAGGGCGAAGGAGAGGGCGAAGGCGAAGGAGAAGGCGAAGGCGAAGGTGAGGGTGAGGGTGAGGGTGAGGGAGAGGGAGAGGGCGAGGGAGAGGGAGAGGGAGAGCCGATTATCGAGGTAACGCCCCGATCATACGATTTTGGAATTGTGCCGGTGGGCTCCTTTGCCGAGACGACGATCGTCGTCCGAAACGTTGGGGGTGGAACGTTGACGGGGTCGGCCTTCGCGTCGCCCCCATTAAGCGTCGTCTCGGGCGCGGAGTACGTCATTGAATCGGGGGCTTCCCATGAAGTTCTAGTCAGATTCGCACCGGAGTTGCCCGGTCTCTTTGGCGGTACCATAAATTTTACGGGCGAGGGGGTCGTATTCGTCGCCGTCGGCGGCGTGGGCGAGATTACGATCTGCACGGGGGCCCAACTCGACACCGGTATTCCGGCCCAGCTCGCGGATTTCTTGTCCGATTTCGGCGGGTCCATCTCCGATCCGGACGATCTCGACGGCGACGGCCTGCCGGAGAATTTCGCGTTGGGACTGGTCGAGTTTGCCGCATGCGGCGGCGGCGAGGATCGGCTTCTCCACGATGCCACGCAACTGGCCTACGCATTGAATCTCGAGGCCTCGGATCTCGAGCCGGACGCGGCGGAACTGGCCCCCTACCGGAAAGCGATCGCGGCGCTGCTCCTGATTAGCCACGATACCCACATGGCCGTGTCCGCGGCGCTGGCGGGCGCTGGCTTGGCGCTTACGGGCGATTACACTCCCGTGTCCTTTCCCCTGCCTGGTTCTCTCCCCTCCCACGAGCACACAAAGGGAATCGATGAACCGTATTCCGCCACGGGCGATTTCGATTTGGACGCCATTTCAAATCTTACCGAATACTTGAATGTTCTGGGACAAGGCGGCGCAATCCCCGATTTCGTCAATGCGGCGTCCGATATCCTTTTGGACGGCTCTGAGGTCCTCGGCGGCGAGGGAGAGGGAGAAGGCGAAGGCGAAGGAGAAGGTGAAGGCGAGGGTGAAGTGGTCGACGGTACGCTCACGTTCGCCAACGGAGGGTTCGTTTCATACCAGCTCGTGGCAGTGAGTTCCGCGGAGATATTCAGCGGTCCGCTTCCGGCAAACGACCCGGACATCGCGTTCGAGGTGGGCCGCCGGTACACGATCGTGAACAACGACGCGGGCACGCATTGGTTCCAGATCGTTGCGCTCGGGAACAGGGCAGTGGACGACGTCGTGTTGTTGTCGCAAGGGAGTGGCGCGGGCGACTTGGAAGACGATCCCGGGGTGGCGTTCGTTGACGATGGCGGCAGTCCAGTCGGTCGGATCACATTCACCGTCTCGCAAGGCCTTTTGGACGCGCTGATACAAGGCGATCGTTCGCCGGGGTACCGGTGCGAGGCGCATCCGTCCAGCATGCGGGGGAAGGTCACAATTCCCGGAGGCGGCGAAGGCGAAGGCGAGGGCGAAGACCCCGGGTGCGGATCGGCGTCCGGCTTGACGGATTCGGGCCGGCCACAGGCCGGAGATGCGTTGGTCCTTGGGTTGGCGGCATTGGGCTTGGCACTGCGCCCGCGCGAGATGCGACGCAGATAGTGTACGGATAGCGAACGAGGATACGTGCGGAGTCGCGGGCACGCAGGTGGATTGAACCCCGGGGAATTCATGGCGAAACATTCTGGAGCGCTTGGGCGCACGGCGTGCGCATGGGCGCTCGCGGCGGGTCTCTGCGCCGCGCAGACGATCACCTATCGCCCGGGGCAAGAGTTCCGGTCGCTCAACACGGACTTGTACGAACTTGGCGTGCAGAAGAATGGACGCGTCGACCTCGCCCTGGCCACCCGCGAATTCGTATTTGCCAATGCCTTCCCGATGGTTTGGTTCGCGGGCGAGGACGCCCCCGGGATGCTCGCTGTCGACGGCCGTTGGAGCGAACGGACGGCGGTGGACGACCGGCTTGGGCAGGGCCAGGGAATGCGTCTCGCCAAGAAGGACTGCGAATGGCACATTCGCGCGTACCCGGGGAAACCGTATCTCGCCGTGCAGGTGGCCTACGTCAATACCACGAAGAAGCCGGTGAAAATCCGGTCCCTGTTGCCGTGGTGTGTGGGCGAGTCGAAAAAAGGCGCATTGCACCTCGGCGAGGGGACGCGGGATTCGGCGATTCTCATGGAGGAGGCCCTGGGTGCGCCGCTAGAGCCGGCCGGGCTCTCGGGCCATGGCCACGCCCTCATTCATAATCCCGTCTCAGGCCGCTCGCTTGTCGCCGGGTTCATCACGCATGGCCGCGCGTTGAACAGGATCGTGATCGGGGGCGAAGCGGATGAGCCGGACCGGTTCACGCTGTTCCGTGCCATTTGCGAGTTTGAACCGCCCATCGAGGTCGCGCCGGGCGAGAGTCTCGAGTCGGAGGTGCTCTACCTTTCCGTCGCCGAGCCGAATCCCCTCGAAGGATTGGAACGCTACGCGCGGGCCGTGGCCGTGGCGAACGGCATCCATGCGAGGACGCCCGAGCCGACCCTAGTCGTGGCCCCCACGGATGCGGCGTCGGTAATGCGCGAAATCGAGGCGCTCTCGGCGAGCCTGGCGCGGTACGGATGGACGCACCTTGTCATCGGCGATGGATGGCAGGCGAAGGACAATCCGTGGGAACCCGATCCGGCGCGGTTTCCAGAAGGCTTCGCGGCGCTGACGGGGGCGGCCCATGCGCAAGGCATCGCCATCGAGCTGACGGCGCGCTTTTTCCCGGCGGCGGGCGCTTCTGGCGGCGTTGAATCCGCCGCGGTCCTGCGCGAGCGGGGAAACCTCGTGGCGAAGACTTGGAGCTTTGATGGGGTTGTCGACATGGATACCGCGCCGGCGCCGCTCGCGTCCGCCAATTCGACCGGGGCGAGCACTCGTATCGAGCACTTGCACGCGGCCGTTGCCGCGTTGCGCGAAGGATTGGCGGGGGCCCGGCTGACCGTGACGGCGCCGGCATGGCTCAGGCTGGATGCCGACGCGCGCATCGATCATCCCGGTCACCGGACTTCGGTCGGCGCCACCGCGATGCTGAGTCCGCACTTGTGGGCATCGCAGTTCCGGGAACGCGCGGCTTGGCCCAACCTCGGCGAGTGGAACGAGGGCGCGATGGCCCGGCTCGAGGTGCAATCCGTCTCGGCGGCCGGCCCGATCATCGCGGGATCGCTGGCGGATTTCCCGGAGCCGCTCCGCATGGCGCTTGCGCCGGTTTCCCCGGCGCTCGCGCGTCCCGCGACGCCGATGGATGCGCTCGTGTCCGCCAGCCCGGCGTTGTGGGTGGCGCGTTTGCCGCTGGGCCAGGCACACACGTTCCTGGTTGTGCTGGACAATTCCGAATCCGATGGGCCCGGAAAATTTGACCTCGGACTCCCGGTGCTGGGCCTTGATCCGAACGCGTTTCACACGGTCTACGATGTCTGGGCGGAACGTTACCTCGGCGCGGCGGACTCGCGTCTTCAGGTCGAGGCCTTGCCGCGCCAGGCACGATTCCTCCTCCTTGGGCCGAGGGAGGACCGCCCGGTGTTGCTGGCGGTCAATCGCCACTTCGCGATGGACTTGGCCGGGGCACGCAGCGTGTCCTGGGACGGCGCGCGCGGCGAACTCGGCGGCATCGTCGACTCGGCCGCCGCCACGGACTATGTGCTCCGCGCGTTCGTGCCGGCGCCCTATCGCGCGGAGTTTGCCCAAGCCTCGACGGGGGATGCGCTACTGGGCGTGGAAGAGAGCGTGGTCACGATTCGATTCCGGTCGAAGGAGGCGGGCCCGATTTCGTGGAGCATCCGCTTCGCGCGGACGGCTACCGAATAAACACGCGTTCCCCGGGTTGGGCGGCGTTTGGATCGATGCCGAGTTTTTCGCGGCGTTCGCGCAGGGCCTCGGGGGGCGCGCCGCGTTTTTCGGCCTCGGCGAGATATTGGACCGCCGCCGGGCGCTGGTTCGCCCCGATGGCCATGTCGCACAACGCGAGGAGGGGCGCGGGATCGCCTGGGCGGTCGCGCGCGGCCTGCGCGAGGATGTTCGCCGCGCGCGGTATATTGCCCAACTCGCGCGCAATTTCCGCGAGCGAAAGCGCGGGCGATGGGCGCATGGGATCGCGTGCGGCCTCGTTTTCGAGCGCAAGCAGGGCCCCCGGCCATGCCCCGTTGGCGGCGCAACGACGGGCCAGTTCGCGCCATGGCGTGCCGTTTCCGGTCCCTGCGGGGGGGTCGGGCCATTCGGCCAAAAACTGCTTCATGGCGTCCATCTTGGCCTTGGCGACGCCGAGGAGTAACCATAGGCCGGCATCCATCGCGTGTGTGCGGATGGCGTCCTCGAGGAGGTAGGCGGCGCGGAGGTTTTTTCCGAGGATGAGCATTCCCTGCGCGTGCAGCTTGGCGGCCTCGACATCGCCGGGGTCCTTCGCCGCGAGGGCGTCGGCCTGGTCTTGCAGGCGGGCGGCGAGCGCCAGGCCCCGGTTCATCTCATCGAGTTCCCGCGGGGGCCCGGCCATCGTGGCCGAGGCCGTTATCAATACCTCGCGGCTGCCGGCCAGATCACCGATATCCGCCAACAGTTGACTGTATCGTCGCCCGGCTTGGGCGGGCACGGGTCCCAGATCGATGGCCCGGGCGTAGTAGTCGAGCGCGGCGGCGGCGCTCGAGGGGATCGCGGCGGACGATTCGGCGATCGCCGCGAGTTGGAGCAACGCGGCTTGGTGCGAGGGGTCCGATTTCAACGCAGTAAGAAAGGCCGCTTGGCCAAGCCCTTCTCGTTGCAGCCGCGCCTGTGTCATGCCCAATTCGTACCACGTTTGTGCGCTCGTACCGTGAAGGCCGGCGGCGCGCGCGAGCAAGGTCTCCGCCTGTTGGAACTGTAGCGTCTTTTCGGCGTTTTCGGCCGCGCGTTCGCCCCGGAGGTAGTGGGCGGAACCCAGTCGCGCCGCGGGTTCGACACAATCGGGGCACTTTGCATCCGCATCGTGCCACAGGGCCAGCTCGTCGCCCCATGCGGCGTTGCGCTGGTAGGCGGCAATTCCGCTGCCCATCAACAATGCCGCCGCGGCCAGTCCGCCGGCGACCCGCGCGGGGGCGGGCATTGGGATGGACAACGCCCACGGCAGGACCACGGCAAGTCCCACCGCAGGCAGGTACAAACTCGCTTCATCAAGCGCGTCGCCGGTCACGAAGAGACCCGGCGCGACGAATGCCAGTCCCATCCAGAGGATCGCGAAGCCGGCGACCCTGGCAATCCCGAGGGCAAGCATTCCCGCCGCCATCCAAACGAGCCAGGGATACGGAAGGCCTTCGGCGGCCGGAAACGGCGGATGGGCCACGCTGAGTGCATCGGGCCATGCTAGCGCCCTTAGGACGGCGTCGAATTGGTGCGCGTGCGCCTGGCCCGTCGCCACGGTGAAGGCGCGCGCCGCCGCGCCGCCCGAGACGCCATGGGCGACGAGCAACAAGATCAAGACGGCCCAGTACGGGGTCTGGGCGTCGACGCGCCGCTCGCCGTTCTCCCGCGGCCGAATCGATTCCGCGATGGCGATCAGGATCGGAAGTACCCATGCGGACACGTCGCAAGCCCACGCGAGGACAAAGAAGGCGAGCGAGGCGGCCAGGGCGGCGTAGGAACGATCGCGGGCGGGCGATGTCGCGCGAAGATAGAACAGGAGGGACAGGAGCATGAACATCGTGGCCATCAACACCGAGCGGCGCGAAATCTCGTTCACGCCCTGCGTGACGGCCGGGTGCAATACGAACAGGAGGCCCGCCGTCATGTAGATCGGCTCGGGAATGGACTTCCCGATGATCTTCCGGGCGAGCAGGTACACGAGGATGCCGTTCGCGAGGTGAATGGCCAGGTTCACCGCGGCGAACCCGGGCATGCTGCCTCCGCCGAGCATCCAGTTCGAGGCAAGGGTGATTGCCGGGAGCGGGCGCAATCGATATGCGTCCCATGCCGACGCCACGGTGGCGACATGGTGCATCGCGGGTTTGGCGGCAATGGCGGCGTAGTCCATGTACTGGAACGGACGATTCAACGTATTCGAGAACGCGAAGAGCCCGATGACGGCAATCAGGAAGGCGCTGATGACGACTTGCGCCGTGTCGAGGCCCTGGGTCCCCTTTAGGACGGGTTCTGACAGGCGCGCCTCGAGGGCTGCATCGGCCTCCGAGATCGGAGAATCCGGCCGCGGGGTGACTTCGGCGGAGCTCTTGGATTCGTGCTCGGGCAATTCGGACAATCGGAACATCCTTCCGGGTGGGCGACGTGGCGTGATTATAGGAGACGCCGCGGCGAGCATCAACGAGACCGTTGAAGGCGCCTTTTCCAGTTGGCGGCGCTGGCGATCCCGGCAAACGCGACGAGGACGAGCGCCATGCAAAAAACCAACGCGGGGGAAAAACGTTCGCTGTCCATCAATTCCTCCACGCGAATGCCGTCACCGGAATCGCGCGACTCGAATCGCAGGCGAAATCGCCGCTCGCCATCCGCAATCTCGATTTCCCGGCCACCGTCAAGCGTCGCCACGGTTTCGCTGCCGTCCGCCCGCCTCAGGGTCATCGCGATTCGCCGCGCATCTTCCTTGCGGATGTAGCTCAATAGCGCGTCGCCTTCGCGCACGGCCTCGCCTTCGCGGACGTCAATCGTCGCGCGGGCATTCCGGACGACCGCCTCCTTCCAGGGCGACTGTTCGGGGGCGATGTAGAATGCGTTGGCAAGGACTTGTTCAATGCTTAATTCGTGCTCGGTGCCCGGGACCTGCCACGGTATATCCGCGTCGAGGATACCCGAGTCGGCGAGGGTGCCCCCCACGGATACGCCCAATCGAGCCGACCCTTCCGCCCATGCCGCGACGCGCACGACGACGGGTCTCGACGCGGGACACTCGAATTGTACCCGTGCCCCCTTGCGGTCCGCCTCGCCAATACACCACTCCTCCTCTCGTTGGCCTTCGCGATCGAAACGCACACGCACTGCCGGCCTTCCAAGAGCGTCGTCCACAAACGAATCCACGAACTCGACCAAGGTGGCGCGCGTCCCGTCCTTGAGGATGGCGCCGGTCCCGGGTGCAAAGGAAGTGAACCACTGCGTGACCCCGCCCTCCACGATCCCCCATTGCGCGGATTCGAGCTGGGGCAAGGCGGATGCGAGGGCGGTCTCGGCCTCGCCCGCGCTTTCGTGCCATTCGAGGCGCATCGCCACATTCTCGTCGAATCGGACCCAGACGCGGTCGGTCAGCGCCACGCGCGCGCCTTCACCGTTGGCGGAGTTACCCCATCGAATCATGGCCATCGACGATCCGTTTTCGTTGCGGAGAAGCCCAGACCAAGGTCGCTCGCCCATGACGGAGAAGGTTGTCTCGCCTACGCGGAAAGCGGTCCCCGGTATCGCCCGTACTTCAGTGACGGAGCCCAACTGGTCGAAGCGGAGGATTCCCGGCGACGTCACGTCGATCTTGCTTACCTCAAAGGGAAACCAATCGGGGACGGCGGTTGGATCGGCCAGCGAGATGAACCCTGTCGCGGCGGTGGTGTCCGGGGCGATCGCGCAGGAAAGAATCGCCGCAATGCAGCATCGAATCACGCCTACCCGGCCGGATGCCAGCGGAGCGTCGACACGGACTTCGGGCCGAGAGCGGGCCTGGCGGTCAATCCGATCCACTTCAACGCGGGGAGGATATACGCACGATCCTTCTCGATCGAGAATTTGGCCAAGTCGGATTCGCCCTTCGGCATGTCGTCGTAGCTGTTCCGGGGTTCGCCGATGAAATCCGGGGTCCCGATGCAAATCCGCATGAGGTTCATGCCGATGCCCTCGACCGGGTCCGCCATTCGGCGGATGACGCCATCGCGTGCATGCCAATTCCTTGCGTGAATGGCGCTTCACCCAATGGGTTCATGCGCTCCTTCCCATCCGGTGGCGTTCCATGTGCGTGCGAATTCAAAGGCGCCGGCGGGCGAGCAATGAATCGATTCCGTCGAGCGTGGAGGGTAGCTCATACACGCATCGAAACCCGAGGGAATCGCCACGGCCCTCGAATACGTACGGAATGCGCCGGTTATATACCCCAGTGTCCGTGTCGGCGAAGCTTCCCCCTCGCAACACCATTGCGGTCCCGAACATGATGCGTTGAGGGTCCTCCGCAATCGCGGGATCGTAGGGAAACGGCGCATTGATGCTTCGGGTCCACTCCATGACGTTGCCATATAAATCGAGACAGCCAAACGGACTTTTATCCTCGGCACATTCTCCGGCCGGTTTCGGGGCGTCCGAATTCACGTTGACGCACGCGCCCAAGGAGTCGCCCGTTGGAAAATCCCTCACGGAACCGTCGCTATTCGACGCGGCCCTGGCCCATTGGGGCTCCGTCGGAAGCTGTTTGCCGATGGACGCGGCGTAGGCCTGGGCATCATAGAAGGCGACCCGCGCGATGGGTATGCGTGAATCCGGATCGGTATTCCAAACGCCTGGCCTCCATTCGGCCCCAAAATGGGAGAAGTCCCCCTCGGTCACCTCGTTCACGTCGATAAAGAATGCGCCCACATTAACTTCACTGGGCGCGCCGGTCGCGGGGTCCTCGATGGACACAATCCCCTCGGGTACGAAGGTCATTCCATCGGGCCATACCGCGAGCGCCGTGTAGCGATTCAAGGCCCTCCATCCGGCCGCCTTGGCCGCATTGAGGTCCGAATCTTCGGAGGCCAGGGCGTCCGCCCACGCCGCCTCGGCTTCCGGGAGGTACGTCGCGGTCCAATCGCTCGTCGATGCTGCGGGCATTTTCTTGGCCCGTTCAACGAGAATCTTCATGCGGTCGTATTCCGCCTGGGGCGTCGGCGCGGACGGGGCCGCTTGGTGCGCCGGGGCATTCGCCGCACCGGCCTGGGCACCCTCGAGTTTTTCCTTGCGGAGCTTTTCCGCGCGAACGATGCCCGCGTACGCCGACAGCACGATGGCGGCCAATAAGACGACGCCTGCCAACCGCTTTGCCCACGAACCCGGATACGCGGCGCGCGAGCGGGCGGCATCGGACGAGGTACCCGGGGAGGTGATCCCGGCCGCCACCGCCCGGAGAGCGGCGCCCAATTCGGCGGCCGACTGATACCGTTTCTCCGGATCCGGATCGAGGCATTTGGCGATGATGGGGTCCAAGGCCGCAGGCACGTTGCCCGTTCCCCCGGACGCCGACTTTACGATCAACGTGGGCGTGCGCCCCGTGACCACCTCGTAGAGCATGACCCCGACGCTATAGATATCGGCCCGGGCGTCGACCTTGGCGCTATTGCGAAGTTGCTCGGGCGACATATAGTGCGGCGTTCCCATCACCATCGAGGCCGCGGTCATGTTTGAATTGTTCATGAGCTTCGATATGCCAAAGTCCATCAGCTTCATCCGGCCGTCGAGCCCAATCATCACGTTCTCGGGCTTGATGTCCCGATGGACGGTGTAGCGATGGGCATAGTCGAGGGCGGCGCACAGCTGATCGAAGAGCTTCAATACCTTGTCGAGGGGAAGTATCTGGCCCGGCGGCAAGTCGTCCATCATGCCCCGCAACGATTTCCCGGGGATGAATTCCATCGATATGTAGACAATGCCGTCCGCCGATCCGATGTCGTGGACGCGCACGATATTCGGGTGCGACAGTTGCCGGGCAATGCGGGCCTCGTTGAAGAACCGCTCGACGACCATCTGTTCAGAGACAAATTGGGGCAACAAGGTTTTTAGCGCGGCGACCTCGTTGAGCGCGTTGTCGTGGACCTTGTATATGCATCCCATCCCGCCGCGGCCGATGATGTTGTGCACTAGGTAGCGGTTGGCAACCAGTTGGCCTTTCCGGAATTCCCCCGCACGCGGCGAGACCGGAGGCGTCGGTTCGCGTCGGGGCGGCGCCTGTACCTGCACGTTGACTCGGGGAAGCGCCGCGCGGCACTGCACGCACGCGGTCCCGCCCGCCTCGTTGATGTGCCCGCACTGGGGACACTTGACCCGATCCATCCGGCGCTCCTCGAACTGACCCTCCTATCCTACTGTTCGGCCCAAGTCCATGCAATCACGGCGGTTCCGTGGAAAACGGTGCGGCGAGGGACACAGGGTTGGGCGCCCTGTGCCCCCCGCCACTTGCATCGAACGGGAGTTCGAGAAAAACGGTCTCGGTATTAGAGCGTGCCCTCCGCCTCGGGCTGTGCCTTGGCTTGCTGGGCGTCCTTGTCCCAAGACAGGTGGAAGAACCCAATCATCATCTCTTCCCAAGTCTGGTCGCCCCAGCGGACCGACTTGCCGGGTTGCGGGTTGTAAGGATTGGCTTCCGAATTGTCGAAGTGGGCCACGCACTTCATTGTCGTCCCGGTGGGCACGTGGACGGGCTCCGCCAACTCGTAGGTTGTCTGCCAACCGAAGTCGTAGTTACTTATCTGCAGCAGCTTGTCCTCACGGCCGTCGGGGTATACCAAGCTGTATTCGAAGGCCTTGCCGCGGTAGTGCATGTGGGGCGACAGCGAGAAGATCGTCGCGCCTTTCGAGAAGGTCAACTCGGCCTCGACCCGGTGGTTGTTGGCGCGCGCCGGAATCTCAAAGCCCGTGTTGATCGCCTCGGTCGTGGTCACCTGCGTGTCGATGGGGCCGTCGGCGAACTTGATGGCAAACTGGGAACGATCCGCCTCGCGCTTGCCCGTGGGCGAGTAGTGCATCTGCCAGACGAGCGAGGCACCCGCGGGGATTTTCCGCGCGGAGCCCGGCTTGAGCATCATGGCCTCGGAACCGGGGGCGTAGGCATCAAAGAACCCCTGGCCGCCTTCGCTGGTGGCGAGGGAGGCGCCGGAGTCCTTGGGATCGCGGACGAAGATGATGATGTGGTGGACCACCTTCGCGTTGCCGGGCCGACACTCGGACATGGTAATCCACTTGTCCTCGGTGAAGTTTGTCTCCGTCGTGAAGTATTGGTAGGGAACGACGCCAATCGGCTCGACCACGTATTCCTCGGGCATCTCGAACACCATGTCGGGTTCGCCGATGCGCCAGTCGCTCGAATACTGGATCTTTTCCGGGAGATCGGCCTCGTCGCCGAGGGGCATGCCGCCATCAATCCACGACACGAGGGTTTCGATCTCTTCGTCCGTCATGCTCCGGTCATTCCCGAAGGCATGCCCCACGCCCTTGTCCGCGTGCCAGGGAGGCATGCGCTTGTTCTGAACGACTTCCTTGATCATCTTCGACCAAGCCTTCACCTGGCGGTAGTTGGTCAACGAGAACGGGGCGATCTGTCCCGGACGATGGCAGGACTCACAATTGGCCTGAACCAGGCGAGACACCTGCTTCGCATAGGTGATCGGCGTATTGGTCGCCGATTGATCCACGACTCCGGCGTACGCGGAGACCGTCAGGCCCAAGCCCGCCGCAGCCACCCGAAGCGAAAGAATTGAAAACTTCATGACAACGAATCTCCTTGAATTCCCGTTACGACAACTTCCGCCGGGTAAGAGCAAGGCCGATGCCAAAACATGAGCGAACCCTCATTCGGCCCGTATCTAGTTTCGCCGCTTGAACTTATCGACTTACCGAAACCATCGGGCCTTAGGGCGCGCTGTTCAATTTGAGCGATGGTGTAAAGCGCACTTGTGCACTGCTACCCCCCAGAATGGCTTCTTCGTCCCCTAACGTCCATGCGGCGAGGATTGCCTCGCGCCACAATCCCAGCCCTTCATGAAGCCACCGACAAAAGTCGACAACCCCCACTTCCATCCTTGCTGTTCCTTCCATCCCTTCGTTCCGCAACCCATCAAAAACCTGTTTTCGTTTGCGGAAAGTTGGGGCGTACTTCTTTGCGATCTCTGCGTTCTTTGAGGCCAATTTCCGACGCAATCAATTGGCCTCAAAGAACGCAGAGAGCGCAAAGAATTTATCGATATGCCGGCATGGACATTCGAACTTTGGTTGCGGCCATGCCGCGCAGTGTTCCCTGCGATCGATTTTTCTACTTTTTATGCGGGACGAGACTGGCGACGGGCGTCGCTCATTTTCGCAACGCCAACATCACTGGTCTCCACGTCCATCCCGCCCGCGTGACAACGTCGATCAACGGCTGCTTCATCTCGTCGAGGTTGAATGTGTATTCAAACGACAACTCGCCCGTGGGCTTCCCATCCGGTCCAAGCTGAATGCCATAGACCCTCTGTTTCTCGTACTCGAAAAACATCATCCCCGTCGCCGCCTTCCAATTGAGGCTGAACGCATCGTGCCGCGCCGACCAATCGTAGGCCGCCCAATACTCACGGACGCGCACCGTGCGCGATCCCTCGTCGAGCAACAAACGTAGCTTGTGGGTCCGCCGGATTCCGTGGACGCTCGCCATCGAAATCCACCGCGCATCGGCCACGCGCCAGGTCGCCTCGATCCGCTTCGGATCGTCCGAGGGCAATACGTCAAAGGGCGCACCGGTACCGTTTATTGCCCGGAGCCGTTCCATCAATTCGGCCAACGAGGCCCGGGGCGCGCCGGGCGTGGGCCCTTTCTGCACGGCCCAGGTCGACATCACGAAGAACCACGCCACGGCGGCGATCAGGTTAAGCAGGACACCCGCGATTTGAATCCGCACATCGCTGAAAAACTCCAGTATGGGCTTCGCAAACGGTACCGGCGGCGATACGGCCGCCACGGGTTCCGCGCCCGCCACCGGGGAGAACAAGGCATCCCGCCGCGCGGCAATCGCCTCGTCGTCGGCACCGGTCCACGCCATGACAATCGCGCCCGAGCGCAGCAGGAACACGCGATCCCCCGCCGTGCCCCGCGTGGCGAACCACCCCGCGGCGTCGCTCCCCTCAGCGTCCCGAAACTGCATGATCGTGCCGAACGAATCGTGCGCTCCCTGGGCAGAGGCCTCATCGGGAAAAATCGCCGCCAGCGTCATTTCTCCGCTTTGGGCAAAGGCCAATTCCGCCGCCTGCGCCTTTGCGAGCATCTCCGGAAAAATCGGCACCGCGTTTTGGATCAGATCGAGATCGACCGAATCGCCAAAGACACGCTGCGGATTCGCGAACCGGCCATCTGCGACCGCAAATGCCGACGCATCGGGCAAGTACCCCGGTGCCGACGGCGCGTCCAGCGTCCCGGGTGCCTTCAACATGAGCAGGTGTCCAACGCCTTGCGGGCCAGCAATTATGGCGAGAAACGCAAGGAAAAACACGATCGGGCGCAACGAACGTCCCGCCCTCCGAAACATAATCGTCAGTACAACCATCAGAAAAAGACAGACCGAAAGGAAAAACGCGATCCCATACAAAATCGGATTCGCTTCGAACCACGGGACGAGGGAGGCCATGCGCTGGGGTATCCGGGACATTGTCAATGGAATCGACACGGTAAAGCGCGCCCCCCATGGAATCAACCCCCAATTCGTGGGTGGTTCACCAATCAGACCCCCTTACCGACGACGCGAGGTGTAAGTCCATCCCGTCAATCAAGTCCATCGTGCCCATTCCCGCCGCCTCCCCGGCCCCGGCAGTCAACCTTTTCCGCACCCCGCGGGTCTAACGAGCGGGAAGACCACACACTTCGCATGGGACGGACGCATTCATGAACGAATCCAGAAGACCGATCGCCGCCGGAGACGTCATCGTGCCGGGCGTTTTCGCCCTGATGAAGTTCCTGTTTCACCTGCCGGTCCTCAACCGCTACGGCTATCACCACGACGAGCTGTACTTCATCGCCTGTGGCCAGCATCCCGCGTTCGGTTATGTCGATCACTCGCCGATGACTCCGTGGATCGCCCGGCTGGCGCAGACGCTCTTCGGCGATTCGTTGTTCGGGCTGCGCCTGTTTCCCCTTCTCGCGGGCACGGCCGCGCTATTCCTGACCGGCCTGCTCGTCCGGCGTCTCGGCGGCGGACGCTTCGCCCAGGCCCTTGCCTGCCTCGCCATGCTCATGGCCCCGGTATACCTACGCTCCGGAAACATGCTTTGCATCCCGGCCTTCGAACCCTTCTTCTGGGTCATCGGTTTTTACTTGCTCGTGCGAATCGTCCAGGAAGACAACCCGAGGCTTTGGCTCGGCGTGGGGCTTGTGGCGGGTCTCGGACTGATGAACAAACACTCGATGCTTTTCTTCGGCTTCGGGTTGGTCGTCGCCCTCGCGTTGACCTCCCAGCGCAAACACTTCCGTTCCCCGTGGCTCTATGCGGGCGGCCTCGTCGCCGCGCTCGTCTTCCTGCCCAACATCGTCTGGCAATCGCAAAACGATTGGGCCACGCTCGTGTTCCTGCGCGGGCTCAACGAAGGCACCATGAGCGAGATTTCGCCCGTCCAATTCATTATCGGCCAATTGCTCTATCTCGGCCCCTTCGCCCCGCCATTGTGGATCACGGGACTCTGCTTCCTGCTATTTTCGAAAGCCGGAAAGCCCTACGCCATGTTCGGCTACATGTACGTCGCGGTATTCCTCCTGCTCATCCTGATCGCCAGCAAGATTTACTACCTCGCCCCCGCCTACCCGGTGTTGTTCGCCGCCGGCGCCATCGCGATCGAGGGTTGGGCCTCGCGTCCCAGGCGCGCATGGCTGCGTCCCGCGTCCGCCGCCGTCGTGTTCGCGGGCGGCGCCGCGCTCGCGCCCCTCTCCGTCCCCATTCTTTCCCTCCCCGCAACGGAGAAGTACATCGCCGCCGCGACCTTCGGCGC
>CANKTP010000100.1 GCA_947486375.1 Candidatus Hydrogenedentota bacterium
CATTCGTTCTGGACCACGACCGACAACAGGTTGACCTGTTCGTCCGTGAGGGCATGGACGCGCGTGTCCGGATTGATGCCCGCCTTCGCGAGCACCTTCTTCGCCCGCGCCGGGCCGATTCCCATGATGTATTGCAGGCCTGCCTCGACGCGTTTTGCGTTTGGCAGGTCCACTCCGACAATGCGTGCCATTCAACCTCTCCTTGTTCCGGCTTAGCCCTGGCGCTGCTTGTGCTTTGGGTTTTCGCAGATCACGCGCACGTGCCCGTGCCGCCGGATGATCTTGCACTTCTCGCAAATTTTCTTTACCGAGCTGCGTATCTTCATCGTTCTCTCCTGGGCCGCGGCTTGTGCCGGGGCAGGTCATGTACTCGTCTCAACTATAGCGGTGGACGATTCGTCCCCGAGTCAAATCGAAGGACGACACCTCCACCCGCACGCGCTCGCCGGGCACAATGCGCGTGAACGCCATGCGCATCGCGGGGGCGATGTGGGCCACCATTTTGTGGCCACTCTCCAATTCCACCCGGAACATGTCGTTGGGCATTGCCTCAATCACGAGGCCGTCCTCGGCCTCCGGCGTTTCCGGGCCCATTGACTCAGGCCGCGCTGGGCAGCCCCCAGCTCCGCCGGGGCGACATCGACAAAATTTCGGGTAATCCGTCCCGGACGACGATGCTATGCTCGAAGTGCGCACTCGGCGCGCCATCGGCGGTTGTCGCCGTCCATCCGTCCTTCAAAAGTTTCACGCGTTCGGTGCCGAGATTCACCATCGGCTCGATCGCCATTACCATGCCTTCTTTCAGCCGCGGGCCCCTGTCGCCGGTGTCGAAGTTGGGAATCTGGGGATCTTCGTGCATTTCCGTCCCGATTCCGTGGCCCACAAAATTCTTCACAATCGTAAAGCCCGCGGGCTCGACGGTCTGTTGTATCGCGCGCGACACGTCGCGCAGGTAATTTCCGGCACGCGCGGCGGCCAGTCCGTTGGCCAAGGCGCGCTCGGTGACCTCCATCAGGCGGCGCCGCTTGGCGTCGACATTGCCGCAGGGAACCGAAAGGGCCGCGTCGCCGAAGTAGCCTTTATAATTTACGCCCACGTCGATGCTGACAATTTCGCCTTCCTTCAACGCCCGTTTCCCGGGAATCCCGTGAATGATCACTTCGTCTACCGAGATACACGTCGAATTCGGATATCCGTGATACCCCTTGAATGAGGGCACCCCGCCAGCTTCCCGGATCAGCCGGTCGGCCAATATGTCCAACTCGATGGTGGTGACGCCCGGCTCGACCTTCTCGGCGAGCGAGACCAGCACATCGGCCACGATAACGTTGGCGGCGCGCAACAACTCGATCTCGCGTTTTGTCCGGATGGCAATCATCGGCTCACAGCTTCTTCCTCGCCCGGAGCACGGCTTCGATGCGCCGGGTCACTTCGTCCGCGGACAGGTCTGCCCCGCCCACGGTATCCAACAATTCCTTCTCGCGGTAGAACGCGATGATCGGCTCGGTAGTCTGGTGATAGACCTCCAAACGCCGACGAATCACGTCCTCGGTGTCGTCATCGCGGTGTATCAAGGCGGCTCCGGCGCATTCGATCCTATCGCAGAGGCCTTTGCGGGCTGGCGGCTTGGACTTGACGTTGTATATTCTACCGCAAACCGGGCACGTCCATCGATCCGCCACGCGCTCGACGATTTCGTCGTCCGTCACGTCCAAATTCAGGGCCAAGTCGAGGGCTTCGCCGCGCTCGGCGAGCAATCGCTCGAGTTCGCGCGCCTGCGGTATCGAACGGGGAAACCCATCCAAGACATAGCCATCCCGGCAATCGGCCTCGGCGAGACGCCGCGCGACAATCCCGCACGCGAGCCCATCGGGCAGCAGTTTGCCTGACTTCATATACTCTTCAATTTTACGGCCCACTTCCGTCTTGTTGTCGACATGGGAACGAAATATGTCCCCTGTCGAGATGTGGGCCATTCCAAAGGCCTTGGCCAAGCGCCGCGCCTGCGTTCCCTTACCGGCGCCGGGTCCTCCCAATATGACGATTCGGCAAGCCATGGGCCTGTATTATCCTCGCCTGGATCGTATCTTACGTCCCTTCGGCGCGAAGCCCTCATAGTTACGCATGATGAGGTGCTGCTCCATCTGCTTGACCGTGTCCAACGCGACACCGACCAAGATCAGGAGGCTCGTGCCGCCGAAGAACTGGACAATATTCCAGTCGTAAATTTCCAACAAGCTATACACGATGTTTGGCAGTAACGAAACGACCACCAAGAACAGCGAGCCGACCAGCGTGATCCGGGTCATCACCTTGCCGAGGTAGTCGGCCGTGGCCTTGCCCGGCCGGACGCCCATGATGACGCCGCCGTATTTTTTGAGGTTGTCCGCCATCTCGATCGGGTTGAAGGTGACCGCCGTATAGAAGAACGAGAAGAAAATAATCAGCGCGGCATAGGCGATGCTGTACAGCCAGCCTCCAGGACTAAACCATTCGTTGAAAAAGTTCTTCACGAATTCGACCTGGATATTCGAGGCGGCCATGCTCGGGATCATCAACAGCGAACTCGCGAAGATGATGGGGATGACGCCGCCGTGGTTGACGCGCAGGGGGAGATAGTTCCGCGCGCCGCCGTAGACCTTGCGTCCCTTGACTTGGCGGGGATACTGGACGGGAATCCGGCGTTGGCCCGTGGTCACCATGATGACCCCGGCCACGACGGCCACCATCACGACGATGAGGATGAGGACCTTGAAGATGCTGATGTCGCCGATTCGGTTCAACCGGACCAGGGTCGCGACGGCGGCGGGCATGCTCGCGATGATGTTCGCGAAGATGATCAAGGACATCCCGTTGCCAAGGCCGTGCTCGCTGATTCGTTCGCCGAGCCACATGATGA
This sequence comes from Candidatus Hydrogenedentota bacterium, assembly GCA_947486375.1. Classification (GTDB taxonomy): domain Bacteria; phylum Hydrogenedentota; class Hydrogenedentia; order Hydrogenedentales; genus CANKTP01. Next base: position 2,900 of record CANKTP010000100.1, read on the forward strand.
ATGCGGTGCCGGTGGTGAACGAGATGATGCACATGGCGAAGAATGTCCAGCCGTCGCTGGTGAGCATGGGCGTCTGCACGTTGAGCCCGCGCAACCACAGGGCGATCCCGATCGACTGGACGATGCAAAGGACGATGGTGCCGTATCGGGTGTATTCGTTAATCTTTTTCTGTCCCTCTGCGCCGGCCTTGTGCAAGACCTCGAGGGCGGGGATGACTTGCACCAGCAGTGTCATGACGATGGAGGCGCTGATATACGGCATGATGCCGAGGGCGAAGATTGTCGCGTTGGACAGGGCGCCGCCCGCGAACATGTCGTAGAAATTCATGAGGCCGCCCTGCTCGCCCATCAATTTGGACAGCATCTGGCCGTCCACGCCCGGGGTGGGCACGTGGCAGCCAAGACGGTACACGGCGATCATGATCAACGAGAAGATGATCCGCTGTTTCAGTTCCGGAATCTTGAAAGCGTTCCGGAACGCTTCTATGGGTTGGGACACCGGCTAGGCCTCCTTGGCCGTACCTTTGCGGCGGCGGGGGGGCTTGATGGCCCTCGACGGCGCCACTGGGATGAGTTCAATGCTGCCTCCGGCACCCTCGATCTTCGCGCGGGCACCTTCGCTGACGGAGTCCGCCTTGATGATGAGCTTCTTCGTGATGTCGCCCCGGCCCAAGACCTTGATGCCGCCCTTGAGGTCCTTGATAAGGTGCTTGGCCAACAAGGTTTCCTTGGTGACCTGTTCGCCGGACTCGAAATTATGGTTGAGCAAGTCCAAATTCACCTGAGCGAAGGGATGACGCGGCACCTGCGTGAACCCGCGCTTCGGAAATCGGCGCGCCAACGGGAGCTGTCCGCCCTCGAAGCCGGCGCGGTTGCTATAGCCCGAGCGGGACTTCTGGCCCTTGTGGCCGCGCCCGCAGGTTTTTCCGTTGCCCGACGCGGGGCCGCGGCCGACGCGCTTGCGCTTCTTGTGGGCGCCGGGGCCCGGTGTCAACGTGCTGAGATCCATGGATTCGATTCCTTTTGTGGGCGCGCTGGGCGCGCCGCACCTTGAATTTTCCGTTCGCTAGAGGACTTCGGCGACTTCCAGCCCGCGCGCCGCGGCGATCTGCTCGACGGTTTGCAATTCTTTCAAGCCCGCGATGGTCGCCCATACGACGTTGGTTGCATTGTTCGATCCCAGACATTTTGTGAGAATGTTCTTGTATCCGGCCGCCTGAAGCACCGCACGCACCGGTCCGCCGGCCACCACGCCCGTACCGAGCGAGGCCGGCTTGAGCAGTACGCGGGCCGCGTCCGAACGGCCAATGACTTCGTGGGGAATGGTCGTGTTCACAATCGGCACCTGGATGAGGTTCTTGCGGGCGCGGTCGACGGCCTTGCGGATCGCCTCGGGCACCTCGGCGGCCTTGCCCATCGCGGCGCCGACGCGTCCCTTGCCGTCGCCGACGACCGCGACGGCGCTAAAGCTGAAGCGGCGTCCGCCCTTCACGACCTTGGCGACACGGTAGATCTTGACGACGTCCTCGATCCATTCCGATTCCCGGGCTTCCCTGGGCTTCCTATCGCCACGGGAATCCTTTTTATTGCCGCTACTGCCTCTTGGTGCCGTACCCAAAATCCGGTTCTCCTATCGGGCGCCCGATCCGGGCGCTCGTTGTGTGCTGCCTAGAACTCGAGCCCCGCTTCGCGGGCGCCTTCGGCCAGGGCCTTGATACGCCCGTGGTACATGCGGCCGTTGCGGTCAAACGCGACCTTGGCGATGTTCTTTTCCTTGGCGCGCTGCCCGAGGGCGATGCCGACCTGCTTGGCCGCGTCGACGTTTTTTCCGTCGACCTTCAGCGAAACGGTGGAGGCCTCGGCAAGGGTGCGGCCCGTGGAATCGTCTATCACCTGGGCGTAGATATGTTTCAAGGTGCGGCGAACGCTCAAGCGCGGGCGCTCGGCGGTGCCGGTGATTTTTTTGCGCACGCGCAGCTTTCGCCGCGCCAGCAACTGGGCGTTCTTTAGACTATGGGACATTGTTTCGTTCTCCTTGGAGCGTCGCGCGCGGGACTATTTTTTCCCGCCGGACTTGCCTTCTTTGCGGCGCACTTGCTCGCCCTTGTACCGGATACCCTTGCCTTTGTACGGTTCGGGCTTGCGCCACGAGCGGACATCTGCCGCGACCTGGCCCACGAGGCACTTGTCGATGCCGAGGACCTTGATCGTGGTCAGGTTGTCGACCGCGAAACTGATGCCCGTGGGGGGCTCGACCACCACGGGGTGGCTGTAGCCGACCTGCAGGGTCAGGTTGCTTCCCTGCATGGCCGCGCGGTAGCCGACACCTTGAATCTCGAGCACGCGCTCGAAACCCGTGGTGACGCCCGTGACCATGTTGTTCAAGATCGCCCTTGTCATCCCGTGTTTCGCGCGGAACTCGGGCCGATCATTGGGCCGTACCACGACGATTTCGGATGCGGCGACGTTGATCCCAATGCGGGGGTCGAACGACGCCTCAAGGCTTCCCTTGGGCCCGGTCACCTTTACGTGGGCGCCGGTCTTGTCGATCTTGACCCCGCCGGGGATCGCTATCGGTAAACGTCCTATACGAGACACTGTAGTTTCCTCTTGCGTTCGGGGCAGCCTGGCACTACCACACTTCGCACAATACTTCGCCGCCGACTTTTTCCACACGGGCTTGTTTGCCCGTCATCACGCCTTGCGAGGTTGTCAGGATCGAGATTCCCAGTCCCGTGCGGACGGGCTTGACCTCGTCATGGCCCGCATACACGCGAAGGCTCGGCTTGCTCACGCGGCGGATTCCCTGGATGACCGGTTTGCGGTCATGGGTATATTTCAACTGGACTTTCAACATGCCTTGGCGGCCGTCCTCGATCCGGGTGAATTCCCGGATATAGCCCTCGGACTTCAGCACGCGGCACATCTCCTCCTTCAACGAGGAGGCGGGGATTTCCACGCTGGGATAACCCGCGTGCAGCGCGTTGCGAAGGCGCGTCAACAAATCCGCGATGGGATCGCTCATGGACATCGTTCGTTTTCTCCTACCAGCTCGACTTCGTCACGCCAGGCAACTTGCCCTCGAGGGCCAAGCTACGAAAGCATATGCGGCACAATTGGAACCGCCGCATGAACGCCCGCGGCCGGCCACAACGGCGGCAACGGTTCTTCGCCCGCACCTTGAATTTTGGCGGCCTGCTCGCCCTGACGATCATCGATTTCTTGGCCACGGTGTCCTCTCCTGGATATTCGCCGGGAACGCGCCCTTCATCCGGGCGGCCGGTGGTCCTGTTATTAGTTTATTGGTTCTGGCTGCGGAACGGCATTCCCAATTGGGTCAGCAGATCCAGGCTTTCCTCGCGGGTGCGCGAGTTTGCGATCACGAATGTCACGTTCATCCCGCGCACGCGTTGCACGGTGTCCATGACCAACTCCGGGAAAATCGTCTGCTCACGGAGGCCCAGCGTATAATTTCCCTGCCCGTCGAAACTTGTGCGCGGGACCCCGCGAAAGTCGCGGATACGCGGCATGGCGACGTTGAACAGCCTGTCCATGAACTCGTACATCCGCCGGCCGCGAAGGGTCGCCATCGCCCCGATTTCCTGGTCCTTGCGGAGCTTGAAATTCGAGATCGACTTGCGCGCCCGCCGGACGCTCGGCTTTTGGCCGGTGATGATCGAAAGTTCAGCCACGGCCTGTTCCATCAGGCGGGCATCGGCGTTGGCGTCGCCAACCCCCATGTTCACCACGATTTTCTCGAGGCGCGGCACCTGCATCGGGTTGGTATACCCGTATTGGTCGCGCATGCTCTTGGCGATGGTGTCATCGTATCGTTCTTTTAATCTCGGTACCACGGTCCGCGCGCTCCTACCTGCTGTTGTCTTTGACGGTTTCGCCGTTGATCTTGAAAATCCGGACCCGGCTTCCGTCCTCGAGGACCTTCATCACGATGCGCGACGGCTTTCCCGCCGACTCGCACCAGGGCACCACGTTTGAAACATGAATCGGGGCTTCCTTCTCGATGATGCCGCCCGACTGATTGCGCCCGCTGGGCTTGGTGTGGCGACGGACGATGTTGACGCCCTCGACCATCACGCGGTCCGTTTTCCGTTGGACCGACAGCACGCGGCCCTTTTTGCCGTGGTGCTTGGTCTTCCCGGTGATTACCATCACCATGTCGCCTTTTCGGATATGCATCGTAATCGTCCTTTACACGACTTCGGGGGCGAGCGAGATAATTCGCATGAACCCCTTTTCGCGCAATTCCCTGGGCACTGGCCCGAAGATGCGGGTGCCGCGCGGTTCCTTGTCCTTGTTTATGAGCACGGCCGCGTTCGAGTCGAAGCGGATGACGGTGCCGTCGGGGCGTTGCGTGTCGTGTCGAATGCGCACGACGACCGCCTTGACCACGTCGCCCTTCTTGACGCCGGCGTTGGGCAGCGCTTCCTTCACGGACGCGGTGATGATGTCGCCGAGACGCGCGTACCGGCGCTTCGATCCGCCCATCACCTGGATGCAACGGATGCGGCGCGCGCCGGAATTGTCGGCCACGAGAAGGTTCGAGTAAATTTGAATCATGAGTATCGGTGTCCTTGGAACCCGCCTCGGCGGCGGGGTCGGTCTCAGTCGGCCTTCTTGACTATTTCCACGAGGCGCCAACGCTTTAGCTTGCTCAGCGGGCGCGTCTCGCGAATGCGCACCAAATCGCCGATGCCGCAGGTGTTTGCCTCGTCGTGGGCGTGGTATTTCTTGGTGCGGCGCATGGTCTTCTTGTAAAGGCGGTGGGGCACAAGGCGGTCGACTGTGACCGTGATGGTCTTGTCCATCTTGTTGCTTACCACCAGCCCGACGCGTTCCTTGCGATTACCCCGTTCTTGATCGATCATTTTCCGGCTCCTGCCGCCTTGCGCTTGCGCTCGTTCAAAATCGTGTGGACGCGCGCGATGTCCCGCCGCGCATTGCGCGACGCACGAACATCGTCCACCACGCCGGTCGCCGACTGCATGCGGAAGTGCATCAAGTCGTCCGTCTTTTCCACGATAAGCTGTTCCAGCTCCGCGTCGGATTTTTCTCGAATCTCGTCTGCTCTCACGGTACCTTTGCTCCGGCGGGTTTAGCCGCGTTTAACGAACTTTGACTTGACCGGCAACTTGTGCCCGGCCAACCGGATGGCTTCACGCGCCAGGTCTTCTGGCACGCCCTCGACCTCGAACATGATGCGTCCGGGCTTCACCACGGCCACCCACATCTCGGGGGCGCCTTTACCCTTGCCCATACGCACTTCGGCGGGTTTCTTGGTGATCGGCTTGTCCGGGAACACGCGAATCCAGACTTTGCCGCCGCGCTTGATCTTGCGCGTCATCGCGATACGTGCCGCCTCGATCTGCCGGGCCGTGATCCAACCGTCCTCGAGCAGCTTCAAGCCGAACTGTCCGAAATCTATATTGCCGCCGCCCTTCACCTTGCCGCTCCTGCGGCCGCGCTGGACCTTGCGGTACTTGACTCGCTTGGGCATTAACATTCGCGTTGTTCTCCTAGCGGCCGCGGCCGGAAGAGGCCGGGGGACCGCCGCGCCCGCGCCGTTGCGCGGTCTGGGCCTCCGCGCCGACTCCGGGCACCATCTCGCCGGGCATCACTTCGCCCAGGTAAATCCAACATTTCACGCCGATCAGGCCATAGGTTGTATGGGCCTCGGCGAAACCGTAGTCCACGTTCGCCCGCAGGGTGTGCAGTGGCACGCTGCCCTCGCGGTTCTCCTCGGTGCGGGCGATCTCCGCGCCGTTCAACCGGCCCGAAAGCCGCAAACGGATGCCCTTGGCGCCGAGCCGCATCGTGTTCTGGACGGCCTTCTTCATCGTGCGGCGGAACGAGGCGCGCTTCTCGAGCTGTTGCGTCACGCTCTCGGCGACCAACTGCGCGCTCATCTCGGGGCTCAACACCTCGTGGATATTGATCAACAACTCGCGGCCCGTGAGTTTCTCGAGCTCATAGCGCAGCTTGTCGACCTCGGCCCCGCGTTGGCCAATCACCAGGCCCGGGCGCGCCGTGTAAATATGGACCTTGGCCTTTCGACCGGCCCGCTCGATGTCTATCTTCGCCACGCCGGTCTGGTACAGGCGCTTCTTGACGTAGTCCCGCAGCTTCAGGTCCTCGTGAAGCAGATCGGCGTAATTCCGGCCCGCGTACCACACGGAACTCCACGTGCGGATGACGCCGAGGCGAAATCCCAACGGATGTACTTTCTGGCCCACCGTCGCTCTCCTTAGATGCCCTGGTCGCTGATCGTTAGCTCGATCTGGCTGCTGCGCTTGCGCACTTTCATCGCGCGGCCACGGGGACCGGCAATGAAACGCCGGCCCGTCGGGCCCTCGTTCACGACGATCCGGCTCACGATCATTTCCTCGCTATTTATCCGCGCGCGCGATTCCGCCGCCGCGTGCTCCGCGTTCGCGACCGCGGACTCGAGCACCTTGCGGATGATCGGCGCGGACACCTTCGGCGTATATCGCAGGATTCCGATGGCGTCCGCCACCTTCTTCCCGCGAATCAGATCGGCCACGAGGCGCACCTTGCGGGGCGCAATGCGAACCGACCGCACACTTGCTATTGCGATTGCCATATTCGCTTCTACCTCTTGGCCACGACGGCCTTGGTCAACGGGTGCCCCTTGAAGGTACGCGTCGGCGAAAATTCGCCCAATTTGTGCCCCACCATGTTTTCCGTGAGGAATACAGGGATGAACTTGTTCCCGTTATGGATTGCGATGGTCAACCCAACCATGTCGGGCGTCACCGTGGAACGCCGGGACCAGGTGCGTATGACTTTCCGGTCCCCGCTCGCGCGGTGCTTCACGATTTTCTCGATCAGGTGGTAGTCCACGAAGGGACCTTTTTTAACTGAACGCGGCACGCCGTAGTTCTCCTGTCGTTCCGGGGATTACCCGTTACGTCTCCGAATGATGTATTGGTTGGTCCGATGGGCCTTTTTGCGGGTCTTGTGGCCCTTGGTGCTGATACCCCACGGGGTGCTCGGGTGACGCCCTCCCGAGGTGCGGCCTTCGCCGCCGCCGTGGGGGTGATCCACCGGGTTCATCGCGACGCCACGCACCTTGGGGCGTTTGCCCAACCAGCGGTTGCGGCCCGCTTTGCCGATATTGATATTGAAATGGTCCGCATTGCCCACCTCGCCAATCGTGGCGCGGCAAATGATCGGCACTCGCCGCATTTCGCCGGACGGGAGCCGCAATGCCGCGAAGTCGCCTTCCTTTGCGAGGAGCTGGCAACCGTTCCCCGCCGACCGGGCCAATTGGCCACCCTTGCCGGGAACGAGCTCGACGTTATGCACCACGGTGCCCAAGGGCACCTTGCCGAGGGGCATCGTGTTCCCGATTTGGAACTCGGCGCTGGCCCCGCTGAACAACACCATGCCCACTTCCAACTTGTTCGGGGCCACGATGTAACGTTTTTCGCCGTCCGCGTACGTTAACAGCGCGATGAACGCCGTGCGGTTCGGATCGTACTCGATCGAGCTCACCTTGCCCGGGATTCCGTCCTTGTCGCGCCGGAAATCGATCTGGCGGTAGAGCCGTTTGTGACCGCCACCGCGGCGGCGCATCGTGATGCGGCCTTGGTTATTGCGCCCGGCCTTCTCGCTGATGTGCGAGGTGAGGGCCTTCTCCGGACGTTTCTTTGTCAGGCCGGAAAAGTCGATGGTCGTCTTGGCCCGGTTCGACGGTGTAGTCGGTTTATATCGTTTGATTGCCATGAGTCGCGTCGTTCCTAAATCAAGTCGATCGTGTCGCCCTTGCGAAGGGTCACGATGGCTTTCTTCCAGTCAGGCTTGCGTCCGGTAGAGCCTTTCATCCGGCCCGCGCCCCACTTCCCCTGGTAGTTCATCGTGTTGACACACAGGACCTTCACGTTGAACTGTTTCTCGATCGCGTCCCTGATCTGTTTCTTGTTCGCCGTCGGGATCACCTTGAAGGTATATTTCCCCTTGGATTGCGTCTGGATGGTGGATTCTTCCGTCAGCACGGGGGCCTTGATTACGTAGTAGGGATGGTTCCGGTTCATGTGAGGCGGTCCTCCAACGCACCGATGGCGTCCTGGATGATGATTACGCGGCGCGCGTCGAGCACGTCGAGGACGTTGACGTCGCTCGCGGTACGGACCGTCAGGCGCTCGAGGTTCCGCGCCGAGGTCACGATATTCGGTTCGTTCTTCGCCGTCACCAACAATGTCTTCCGGCCTTCGGGCGACAAGGCCATGAACAGGTCCGCCATTGGCTTGGTCTGCGGGGCGTCCATTGAAAACCCGTCGAGGATGCAAAGCTGGTCGTTCCGGACGCGGTCGCTGAGCGCGCAACGCAACGCATGGCGCTTGACGCTGACGGGGGCATGTTCGCGGTGGCTCCGCTTGTGCGGCCCGAACGCCACGCCGCCGCCCCTCATGTGCGGTTCGCGCGAACTACCCTGGCGCGCGCGGCCGGTGCCTTTTTGCTTGAACGGCTTGATGCCGCCGCCGCTGACGAAACGGCGCGTCTTGGTCTCGTGGTTACCCTGGCGCCGGGCGCTCATGAGCACCTTCACGACTTGGTGGACCAAGCGCATGTTGTTGACTACGTTGAAAATCGCGTCATTGAGCGCGATATCCGCGCCGACCGTGCCGTCTTTCGTATATAGTTTCGCGGACGCCATGATCAGGAGGCCCCCTTCGCGCTTTTGCTTAGCATAATCAACCCGCCGTTTGCGCCCGGCACGCTGCCGCGCACAAGCAACAGGTTCTTGGTCGCGTCGACGGTCACCACCTCGAGGTTCTGGACGGTGACGCGTTCATTGCCCATCCGTCCCGGCATCCCGACGTTCTTAAACACTTTCGAGGGGTCGGCGCTCTGGCCAATGGATCCCGGCCGCCGGTGGAAGTTCGATCCGTGGGTGCCAGGACCGCCGGCAAAGTGATGGCGCTTATGCACGCCCGCGGTACCCTTGCCCTTCGAGGTCCCGCTCACGTCGATTCGGTCGCCCGCGGCAAAGATGTCCACCTTGATTTCGTCACCCGTCTTCAGGGCGCTTGCCTCGACCACGCGAAACTCGCGGAGGCTGCGCTTGGGCTCGATGCCCGCGCGCTCGAAGTGGCCGCGTTCCGGCTTGTTCAGGCGCGTGACTTTCACCTCGCCGAATCCGAGCTGGACGGCGTCGTAGCCGTCGCGATCCTTTGTCTTGCGTTGGGTCACGGTACACGGGCCCGCCTCGACGACAGTGACGTCGATCCAGCGGCCGTCGTCCGTGAAGACGCGGGTCATTCCCACTTTTTTACCAATCATTCCATTCACCATGATATGGGTCCTCGCGATGGGGCGGCTTCGGTTTCCGCCGCCCCGGCGCGCGTTATTGCTTGATTTCCACGTCCACGCCCGCCGGCAGGTCGAGCTTCATCAGCGCGTCCACCGTCTGGGCCGTCGGGTTCAGGATGTCAAGCAGGCGCTTGTGAATCCGCATTTCGAATTGTTCCATGGACTTCTTGTCCACGTGCGGCGACCGGTTCACCGAGTATTTGTGCATCGCCGTCGGCAATGGCACCGGGCCCACCACGCCTGCGCCCGTGCGCTGCGCGGCTTGGACGATTTCTTGTGTCGATTGGTCAAGCAGGCTGTGATCGTAGGCCTTGAGCTTGATCCGAATCTTATTTGTTGCAGCCATTACGGTTCTCCGGGCGATTGCGCGCGCGTGTTATTTCAAAATCTTGGTGACGACGCCGGAGGCGACGGTGCGCCCGCCCTCGCGGACGGCGAACCGAAGTTCTTCTTGCATGGCGATCGGCGTGATCAGCTCGGCCGTGATCCGGATGTTGTCTCCCGGCATCACCATCTCGATGCCCTCGGGCAGGTGCAGGTTCCCCGTCACGTCCGTCGTCCGGAAGTAGAACTGCGGACGGTACCCGGTGAAGAACGGCGTGTGACGCCCGCCTTCTTCCTTCGTCAAAACGTAAATCTCGGCCTCGAACTTCGTGTGCGGCGTGATGCTCTTGGGCTTGGCGATGACCATCCCGCGCTCGACGTCGGTGCGCTCGATGCCGCGAAGCAGCAAGCCCACGTTGTCGCCCGCCTGACCCTCGTCCATCATCTTGCGGAACATCTCGACGCCCGTCACGGTCGTCTCGCGCGTGTCCACGATGCCGATGATCTCGACCTTGTCCCCCACCTTCACCACGCCCTGGCTAATCGCCCCCGTCACCACCGTGCCGCGGCCCGTGATCGTGAACACGTCCTCGACCGGCATCAGGAAGGGCTTGTCCAGCGCGCGCGCCGGCATCGGGATATACGCGTCCACCGCGGCCATCAACTCGAGCACCGCCTTCTTGCCGATCTCGGGGTTGTTCCCTTCCATCGCCGCGCGGGCCGAGCCCTTGATGATCGGGATATCGTCGCCGGGGAAACCGTAGCGGCTCAACAACTCGCGCATTTCCATCTCGACGAGGTCGATCAGCTCGGGATCGTCCACCAAGTCGACCTTGTTCATGAACACCACCATTGCCGGCACGTTGACCTGGGCCGCCAGCAGGATGTGTTCGCGCGTCTGCGCCATCGGGCCGTCGTCCGCGCCCACCACCAGGATGGCGCCGTCCATCTGGGCCGCGCCCGTGATCATGTTCTTGACATAGTCCGCGTGGCCCGGGCAGTCGACGTGCGCGTAGTGGCGCTTTTCCGTCTCGTACTCGACGTGCGCGATCGAGATCGTGATCCCGCGCTCGCGTTCCTCGGGGGCCTTGTCGATGTCCTCGAAGTTCATCGGCTTCGAAAAGCCCTGTTCCGCGAGCACCTTCGTGATCGCGCTCGTCAACGTCGTCTTGCCGTGGTCCACGTGACCGATCGTGCCCACGTTGACGTGAGGCTTTGTCCGTTCAAACTTTTCCTTGCCCATGACTGAAAATCTCTCCTTGGTGACCCATTGCAACCCGGGGGCGCTCGCCGCCGCCGTTCAATTCCCGCTTGTTACGAAAACTTGTATGTCCCGCCGGCCTTCTCGACGATTTCATTCGCGACGCTCGTCGGTACCGCCTCGTATTTGTCGAACTCCATGCTGAACGATGCGCGCCCCTGGGTCTTCGAGCGCAGGTCGTTCGCGTATCCGAACATCTCGGACAGCGGCACGATCGCGTATATTCTCGTCAGCGACCCTTGGTGTTCCATGCGCTCCATGCGTCCGCGGCGGCCGTTGAAGTCGCCGATCACGTCACCGGTGTTTTCCTCGGGGCAAACCGCCTCGATACTCATCACCGGTTCAAGCAACACGGGGCCCGCCTTGGGCACCGCGTCCTTCACCGCCATCGATCCCGCGATCTCGAACGCCATTTCCGACGAGTCGACTTCGTGGTACGTACCGTCCAGCAAGGTCACCTTCACGTCCACCGTCGGGTAGCCCGAGACGATCCCGCCCTCGAGTGCGTTCTTGCAGCCCTTGTTGACGCCCGGGATGTATTCCTTCGGAATCGCACCGCCGACCACCTTGCTTTCAAATGTATAGCCCGAACCAGGCTCGCCCGGTTCGACCGAAAGTACCACATGCCCATACTGCCCGCGACCGCCGCTTTGGCGGACGAACTTGCACTCGGCCTTGGCCAGGCGCCGGATCGACTCGCGATACGCCACCATTGGCTTGCCGACGTTTGCCTCGACCTTGAATTCGCGGCGCATGCGATCCACGAGGATTTCCAAGTGAAGCTCGCCCATGCCCGCGATGATCGTCTGGTTCGTTTCCTCGTCCGAGCGGATCCGGAAAGTCGGATCTTCGTCGCTCAACTTGTTCAGCGCGTCGGACAATTTGTCCTGGTCGGCCTTGGACTTTGGCTCGATGGCGACGTGCACCACCGGCTCGGGGAAGTCCACCGACATCAACTCGACCTCGTCCTTCTGGTCGCAAAGCGTGTCGCCCGTGGTCGTGTCCTTGCAGCCGATCACGGCGCCGATGTCGCCCGCGCGCAATTCCTTGATATCCATGCGTTCGTTCGCGTGCATCTCGAGCAAGCGCCCGAGGCGTTCGCGGCGTCCGGTCCGGGTGTTGTTGACCTGGTCGCCCGCGTTCAAGACCCCGCTGTAGACCCGGATGAACGTGAGCTTTCCCACGTGAGGGTCCGTCATGATCTTGAAGGCCAGCGCCGAGAAAGGCTCGTCGTCCGATGCGTGCCGCAGTACTTCCGCGTCCGTGTGCGGGTTTCTGCCCACAATGGCGGGAACGTCTGTCGGGGCCGGGAGGTAATCCACCACGGCGTCCAGCATCATGCGCACGCCCTTGTTGCGCAACGCCGTGCCGCAGACCACCGGGGTGATGATGCCTTTCAGGACACCCGCGCGAAGCGCCGCCGCCAATTCCTCCGCGGTGAATTCTTCCTCCGCGAGGAACCGTTCCATGATGCCGTCGTCGACTTCCGCGATGGACTCGATCATGTTCTGGCGGGCGAGGTATGCATCGTCCTGCATGTCGGCCGGGATGTCGCCGAATACCTGTTCCGTGTCCGCGCCTTCGCCTACCCACGTGGCGCACCGCATCTTGATGAGGTCGATGGTGCCGCGAAACGTTTCCTCGGCGCCGACAGGCAACTGGATGGGGCATACGTTCGCGCCGAGGCGGTCCTTCATGCTCTTGACCGCGCGATCGAAGCTGGCGCCCGTGCGGTCCATCTTGTTGATGAAGGCAATGCGGGGAACGCGATACTTGTCGGCTTGGCGCCAGACCGTCTCGGATTGGGGCTGGACACCGGCGACCGCGCAAAACACCGCGACTGCGCCATCGAGCACCCGGAGACTCCGCTCAACCTCGGCGGTAAAGTCCACGTGCCCGGGCGTGTCGATGATGTTGATGCGATGGCTATTCCACTCGCACGTCGTGGCTGCGGAGGTGATAGTTATGCCGCGCTGCCGCTCCTGCTCCATGAAATCCATGGTCGCTGTACCGTCGTGGACTTCGCCCACGCGGTGGAGTCGGCCGGAGTAAAACAAGACACGTTCTGTGACGGTGGTCTTGCCGGCATCGATATGGGCCATGATCCCGATGTTGCGGGTCATTTCAAGTGGGTATCGCCGTGGCACGACTTACCTTTCTCCAAGCAGTGGCTGCACATGCATTCGCTTACGCAGATAACCGCCCGGTCATTGGGTCGAGTCGCAGACACAGCGCGATACCTGCCCTGGGAACCAGGGCCCTAACGCTGAGTTCGATTCAACTGTAGCGAGTTTCAAGGAGTTCGCTACGCTGACCAGGCTTCGGCTTCGTGCGAACGCCTACCTTAAACTCTGTCGGTTAAACTTGCCTTATCCCGCATACGCGGAAACTTAGAACCGGAAGTGCGCGAAGGCGCGGTTCGCCTCCGCCATCCGGTGAGTGTCTTCTTTCTTCTTGACCGTCGAGCCTTGGTTCGTGAAACAATCCAAGACTTCCCCGGCAAGCCGCTCTTCCATCGTC
>CANKTP010000101.1 GCA_947486375.1 Candidatus Hydrogenedentota bacterium
CCCGAACGCCCGTGGCGCAAACTTTGGTACCAACCACTCGAGGAACGTCGGCTGATTGAGCTCGGCCTCCGCTTCGCGCTCGGGCTACCCGTGACGGCGGCGATCCCGCCGGGCGATTGGAGGTTATTCGAGATCGCGTTGGACCTGGCGGAGTCGGGCGCGTTGTCGGCGCCCGTCGATGAGGATGAACTCCGGCCATTGCGCGATGTGGCCGAGCGGGCGGACGTGTTGTTCGCCGCCGCGCAACGCTGATCATCCCGGTGCGGGGTGGCCCGTCCCCGAATTACCTGTCCGCGGAAGCGCCTCATGAATTTCTAACAACCCCGGGGTACAATCCGGCATCCCTGCAGTTCGCAACCCCAAAGGGCACCCATGACGAAAGAACGCATCCTAATTGTCGAGGACGAGGAGGACATCCTCGAGTTGGTCCGGTACAACCTCGCGCGCGAGGGCTACGACGTGATCGAGGCGTCGTCGGGCGAGGAAGGGTTGTCCAAGGCGCGATCGAAGAAGCCGGACTTGGTGTTGCTCGACCTGATGTTGCCGGAACTCGACGGCCTCGAGGTCTGCAAGCGTCTGCGCCAGGACGACGAGATGGTCAACATGCCGATCGTGATGCTGACCGCGAAGGGCGAGGAGTCGGACATCGTCGCCGGGCTCGAGCTTGGCGCGGACGACTACATCACGAAGCCCTTCAGCCCGAAGGTGTTGATTGCGCGTGTCCGGGCCGTGCTGAGGCGGGGTTCCGCCGTGCCCGCCAGCGAAGACCAAACGCTCAGTATCCATAATGTCGTCATAAATCCGGGCCGCCACGAAGTGTTGGTGGACGGCGAGCCGGTCAGCCTGACCTATACCGAATTCAAGGTCCTGCACTACCTTGCGCGGCGGCCGGGCTGGGTGTTCACGCGCTACCAAATCGTCGATGCCGTCCGCGGCGAGCATTACCCCGTGACGGAGCGTTCGGTCGACGTCCAAATCGTGGGATTGCGCAAGAAGCTGGGCGATGCGGGGGAATACGTCGAGACGGTGCGCGGGGTCGGCTACCGGTTCCGGGAGGAGTAACAGCGAATGGGCAAACGCCGGCTGATTTGGCAGATTTTCCCGAGCTACATCCTGGTCATCCTGGCCTCGCTCCTCGCCATCACGTTCTACACCTCGCAATCCGTCCGCGAGTTTTACCGGGAACAGATGCGCGCCGCATTGCAGTCGCGCGCGGCCTTGTTGCAACCGCAAGTCGCCGAACTGTTGCGGCTCGGACAATTGGCCGAGGTCGATCCGCTGTGCAAGCGCTTGGGAAAGCTTTCCGAAGTCCGAATCACGGTGGTGCTCCCGTCCGGCGAAGTCGTGGGCGACACGGCCACCGACCCGGCGACAATGGAGAACCACGGCGACCGCTTCGAAGTGGTCCAAGCCTTGGCGGGCGCGACAGAAACCAGCCTACGATTCAGCGAAACCGTCGGCCAGCAGACGATGTACGTGGCGGCACCCGTGTATGCCGGGGACAAAATTGTGGGCGCCGTGCGCGTCGCCATTCCGACCACGGTGATCGACGACGAGTTGTGGGCGTTCTTCGTCCAGATGAGCGTGGCGGGCGCGGTGGTGGCGTTGCTGGCGGCGACGATCAGCTGGCTGGTCTCGCGGCGCATCACGAGGCCGCTCGAGGAACTCAAGCACGCCGCGGAACGGTTCGCGCAGGGCGACTTGCGGCAACGTCTCCCGGTACCGAATTCCTTTGAGATCGCCGGGCTCGCCGAGGCGATGAACGAAATGGCCGAGCAGCTCGACGACCGCATGCGGACGCTGTTCGAGCAATCCAACGAGCAAGAAGCGGTGTTGTCCAGCATGGTGGAGGGCGTGTTCGCCGTTGACAATACGCAGCGCATCATCAGCATCAACCAGGCCGCCGCGCGGCTCGTCGGGGCGGACGCCTTGATCGCCCACGGGCGGAACATCGCCGACGTCGTCAACAATCCGGCGCTTCATGAGTTCGCCGTGCAGGCGCTCGCGAGCAGCCAGCCGGTCGAGGGCGAGATTCGGTTCCGCAAGGGCGGCGATCAAATCCTCCAGGCGCACGGCGCCGTGCTCCGCGACGCCCACGGAAAGGGCATCGGCGCGGTGATTGTGCTCAATGACGTGTCGCACCTGCGGCGACTCGAGCAAATTCGCCAGGACTTCGTCGCCAACGTGTCGCACGAACTCAAGACCCCGATCACGTCGATCAAGGGCTTCGTCGAGACGCTGCTAAACGGGAACCTGGACAACCACGAGGACACCGAGCGCTTTCTCAAGATCGTCGCCAAGCAGGCCGACCGGCTGAACGCGATCATCGAGGACCTGTTGACCTTGTCGCGGCTCGAACAGGGCGCGGATGCGGCGGATGATTTGTTACACCTCGAACCCCTTCGCCAATCGTTGGTCGATTCCGTGCAACTATGCAGCCCGGCCGCGGGACTAAAGGGTGTCCGGATCGATGTCGAGTGCGACGATGGTATCCAAGCCCGGATTAATCCGCCCTTGATAGAACAGGGCATCGTCAACTTGCTCGACAACGCGATCAAGTACAGCCCGGATGCGGGGTGCGTCCGGCTTTCGGCGCGGCAATCCGGCGGCGAGGTCATCATCAGCGTCGAGGACGATGGCAGCGGGGTGCCCGAGGAACACCAAGCCCGCATCTTCGAGCGCTTCTATCGCGTCGACAAGGCGCGAAGCCGCAGCCTCGGCGGCACGGGACTCGGGCTCGCCATCGTGCGCCACATCGCGCAGACCCACGGCGGCACGGCGTCGGTCAAGAGCGCGCCCGGGAAGGGAAGCACCTTCTCCATCCACCTCCCCTTGCCGCGCCCGGCTTAGCGATTGCCCGATCCATCGAGTTTCTACAATCTATCCCGAAACCTGGCCCGCGCGCCAAACCAGCCAGTTGCACCTTGCGCCGGGTTCCAGTAGTGTTCCGCCCCGGTCATCCCCCCCAGCCCGAATGCGGAGTCCATTTCCATGAATGCGGCGCAGCTCGCCACCGAGAGCATCGAGAAGTACGGCGAATACACGGCCTTTCATTTCGAGGGGCGCTCGTGGAGCAACCTCGAGCACGCGGCCTACAGCGGGCGCGTGGCGGCGGTGCTGCGCGACGCGGGCGTCGTTCCGGGCGACGTGGTGCTGGTCGTCATGCCGAATTGCCCCGAGGTGCTCGCCTGTTTCCAGGCGGCGTGGAAACTGGGCGCGGTCATCGCGCCGATCACGCCGCAACTCAGCGAGAATGAGATCGCCTATGTGCTCGGGCATTCCGAGGCAAAGGTGGCCATCGCCGCGCCGGAGACGGTCGCGCGCACGGTGGCGGCGGCGGGACGCATCGCGAATCCCCCCCGCATCCTCGTCATCGGCGCCTCGCCCGAATCATCCGCGCCGGACATCTCGGCGAACATTGCCGGTGCCGCGCCCATTGCGACGGTGGCGGAGCGTTCGGGCGACGACTTGGCTTTCCTACTCTACACCTCGGGCACGACGGGGCACCCCAAGGGCGTCATGCTCACGCACGACAACATTGTCACCAATCATCGCGCGGTGGCGTCGTTTGGCCGATTGAAGGAACGCTCCTCGACCTTGCTGGTCCTTCCCATGAGCCATTCGTTTGGCGTGCTGATCATGAACTTGTGCCACATCTTCGGCGCAACGGCCTCCGTGCATCGGAAATTCGAGCCGGTCGAGGTGCTCGAGGCCATCGAGCGATACAAGGTCACGCGGTTTTCCGCCGTGCCGACGATGCTCGTGCGCCTGATCAATTGTCCCGACCGCACGCGCTTTGACTTATCGAGCCTGGAGATCGTCAACAGCGGCGCGTCGATCCTGCCCAACGAGGTGCGGGTCGAGTTCGAGCGCCTCTACCACTGCAAGGTGCTCGACGGATACGGCCTGTCCGAATGCGCGCCGACGGCCTGTTCGTATCCGGCGTCGGAGACGATCCGTCCCGGGGCCGTGGGCAAGCCGATTCCGGGCGTCCAGGTCGTGATTCAAAACGAAGCCGGGGAGATTCTGCCCGCGGGCGAAGTCGGCGAGATTTGCATCAAGGGCCCGAACGTGATGAAGGGTTACCTGAAGGACGAGGCGGCGACGCTCGACGCCCTGCGCGGCGGCTGGCTGCACTCGGGCGACGTGGGCTATGCGGACGCCGATGGCTACGTCTACTTGACGGACCGCATGAAAGACCTCATCATCAAGGGCGGGGAGAACATTTCGCCGCGCGAGATCGAGGAGGCGCTGTACCAACATCCTGCCGTCGCCGAGGCGGCGGTCGTGGGCGTGCCCGACGCCACCTATGGCGAATCGATCGTCGCGGCGGTGGCGCTGAAGCCCGGCGGGACCGCGACGGAACCGGAGATGATCGCCCACGCGGCCAAGTTCGTGACCAAGTTCAAGCTGCCCTCGCGCGTGATATTCGTCGAGAGCCTGCCGAAGAACGCGAACGGAAAAATCGACCGCAAGGTCATACGGGCGGACGTAAAGAAGGGTTAGTCCGCAATAATAGAACCGGTTCATCTACAAGGAACACCCATGGATTTCATACCCTCCGAAGAGCACGCCATGATCCGTCGACAGGTCCGCCAGATCGCGGCGGGCTTCGACCTCGACTTTTGGCGCGACAGCGACAAGCACAAGCGGTATCCGCACGAGTTTTTCGACGCCTTCGCCGCGGCGGGTTGGTTGGGCATCGCCATCCCCGAAGCCTACGGCGGCTCGGGACTCGGCATCGTCGAGGCGTGCATCCTTCTCCAGGAAATCTGCGCCTCAGGCGCGGGCACGAGCGGCGCGGCGCCGATTCACTTCTCGATCTTCCCGCCAATGCCCGTGGTGAAACACGGCACCGAGGAACAGAAACGCGCGTACCTGCCGAAGATCGCGGACGGGACCATGAAGCTCGGCTTCAGCATCACCGAGCCCGACGCCGGCACGGACACGACCCGCATCACGACGCGGGCCATCCGCGAGGGCGATCACTACATCTTCAACGGAAAGAAGATCTGGTCGACCAACCTGCAAAACGCCGACCGCACCCTGATCCTCGTGCGGACGACGCCTTACGAGGAGGTCGAGCGCAAAACAACCGGCATGTCGCTGTTCCTGATGGACCTGAAGTCGCCCGGCATCACCATCCGCGAGATCGAAAAACTCGGGCGGCACGCGGTGGACTCGAACGAGTTGTTCATGGACAACGTAAAGGTCCCCGCGAGCGATCTCATCGGCGAGGAAGGCCAGGGCTTCTATCACCTCATCGCCGGGCTGAACCCCGAGCGCTTGATGGTGGCCGCCGAGGCCATCGGAATCGGCCGCGCGGCGCTCGACCTCGCCGTGAAGTACGCCAACGAGCGCATTGTGTTTAACCGCCCCATCGGCAAGAACCAGGGGATACAGTTTCCGCTGGCCGACGCCTACTCGAAACTCGAGGTCGCCGACCTCATGGTGCAAAAGGGCGCGTGGCTTTACGATCAGGGGATGCCCTGCGGTGCCGAGGCGAACATGGCCAAGCTGCGCGCGGGCGCGGACGCCTTCGAGGCCTGCGACGCCGCCCTCCAAACGCTCGGCGGCATGGGCTACGCGAAGGAGTACCACGTCGAGCGCCTCTGGCGGGAAATCCGACTCTACAAGATCGCGCCCGTGTCCCAGGAGATGTGCCTGAACTATATCGGCGAACACGTCCTGAAACTTCCGAAGTCGTACTAGGCCGATCGTTGTGCCGACATTTCTCGACGCAAGCGCGCCCATCCGGCCCGGCGAGGACATGGGTATCGACCGCCTCATCGAATGGCTCGCGCGAAAACTGCCCATGCCGGTCGCGGGCATCCAGATCGAGCAATTCCCCGGTGGCCACTCGAACCTGACCTATCTCGTGCGCGCGGGCGAACGCGAACTCGTCGTGCGCCGTCCTCCCTTCGGCACCACCGTCATATCCGCCCACGACATGGGCCGCGAATTCACGGTGCTCTCGAAGCTGCACGGTGCCTACCGTCCCGCGCCGAAACCGATCTTGTTCTGCGACGACGAATCGATCCTCGGCGTGCGCTTCTACGCGATGGAACGAATCCCCGGCGTCATCTACCGCGTGAGGAAACCCGAGGGCTGGGCCCTGCCGCCGGATCGCGTGCGCGCGGCTTGTCTGTCGTTCATCGAGAACCTCGCCGCGCTCCACGCGATCGACTACCGCGCCGTCGGGCTCGAATCCCTCTACAAAGGCCCCGGCTACCTCAAGCGTCAAATCGAGGGCTGGTCCAGACGCTGGGACGCCGCCAAGACCGATGACCTCGCCGAGATGCGCGAGGTCCGCGCGTGGCTGGAATCGGCGTTGCCCGAGGACGCCGGCGCATCGCTCATCCACAACGATTACAAGTTCGACAACATCGTCTACGATGCGAGTTCCATGTGCGATGTCGTGGGCGTGCTCGATTGGGAAATGGCGACCGTCGGCGATCCCCTCTCCGATTTCGCCGTGACCTTGATCGGCTGGTATCCGCCCGACCCGAACGCGCGCTCGACCGTGTCGCAGAGTTTCATTCTTGGCGAACCGGGCGCATTGACCCACGCCGAATTGATCGAGGCCTACCGAAAATTCTCCGGGCGCGACCTGTCCAGCCTGCCCTTCTACTGTGCCCTCGCGCTATACAAGGGCGCGGTCATGATCCAGCAGATTTACCTGCGCTATCACAAGGGCCTCACCCAAGACCCCCGATTCGCGGCGATGCCTGCCGTCGTGCGCTCCCTCGCGCAACGCGCCCGGGAAACTACCCGGGCGTAGGATCCGGCGGCGGATTCGTCTCGATATTCCAGGGCCAATTTTCCGGACTTGTACTACACTAGCATACACACTCATTTAGTACTGTATCTCGGTCTCGAACCGGTATTGTTCGCGGCCCCTGGCATCGGTGCAGAGCAGCCGGACCCGGCGGGGGCGAAGGCCCAGGCGCTCGATCTTCGTCACGTCGAGGACGGCGGATTCGCTGAAGTCCGGGTTGATCCCCAGGGGGGCCGGGTCTAGGAGGACGCGCCCGCCGTAGGCCCAGCACCCGTCGCACGAGGGCAGGAGCTGGAAATCCCCCGCCGTTTCCCCGGAAACGAAGACGTCGACGCCAAACTCGGGCAAGACCGCGGCATCGCGCGGGCCCTCGGGCCAGGGCGCGTGGAAGAGGACCGGATTTGCGCCGGCATTCTTGCAGGTCACCGTGATGAGCGCATTCCTCGGACCCGACGCGCGCGCCTCGAACGACACGTTCGCGCCGCCGGGAAATATGCCCAACGCCGCCATGCCCAAGGCGACGGCGGCAAGGGCCGTGGCCACCGCGATGGCGATGTTTCGTCTTGGGGGTGGGGCCTCGCGGGACGGCCTATCGAGGGGCCCGGAACGCTGGGCGTACTCCTCGAGGGAAAGGGCGATTTGGCCGCCGAGGTCCTCGGGGCGCTTCGCGGAGAGTGCGGCTTTCGACTCGGAGATACCCAAGCCAAGCGACTCCAATTCGCGGGCGAACCGGCGGTTGTCCTCGTTCGCGCGGCCGGCGGTAATCCGTCCGTCGGCCAAGAGCCGGGAAAGTTGTGCCTGATGTTTCCGGACGGCCTGGAGTTCCTGTTCCAAGCTCGAAAGGCGCCGGCGCTCGGCCTCTCGCAGGCGGGCGACGATGGCCTCGGCGCGGACGCGGTGCCCGGAATAAAAGGCGAACACCGAGTCGAAACGATCCTGCGCGATGGCACCCGTGTCGAAGGCGCGGCGGCTGTCCTGGACAAGCGCGTCGACGCTCTCGAGGTAGGAGAGCGCCAGCCGGATCTGAATGGCGGAACCCGGGGACACCATGCACACGGCCTCCGGTTGAGAAACACTCGCGTTGGCCCAATGGTATCAGATGCGCGAGGCCGCGTGCTCCAATGCGGCCTTGATGAAGGCGCGGAACAACGGCTGCGGCGCGAGCGGCGTGCTCTTGAACTCGGGGTGAAACTGGGACGCGCAGAACCACGGGTGATCCGGCAGTTCGGCTATCTCGACCAGTTCGTGCTCGCCGAGGTTGTGCGTGCCGCTGACCACGAGCCCGGCCTCGGCCTCGAGGCGCTCGCGGTAGATATTGTTGAACTCGTAGCGATGCCGGTGCCGCTCATGGATGGTCTTTTCGCCGTAGGCCGCGAACGCGCGGGTCCCCGGTTTCAAGTCGCAACGGTACTGCCCGAGCCGCATCGTGCCGCCCATGTCCGTGACGCCGCGCTGCTCCGAAAGCAACGAGATGACGGGGTCCGGGGTATCGGGCGCCATTTCCGTCGAGTTCGCCTTGGGCAGGCCGAGCTTGTTCCGGGCCAGCTCGATGACGGCGATCTGCATGCCGAGGCACACACCCAGAAAGGGCACCCTCGCCTCGCGCGCGTAACGGACGGTCTCGATCTTCCCCTCGATTCCGCGGCCCCCGAATCCCGGGCCGATGAGCACCCCGTCGTATGGGGCAAGCGCCTCGGCCACCTTGGCGCCGTTCTCGAATTGTTCCGAGTCGAACCACTCGTAGTCGACGCGGCAATCGTTGGCGATGCCCGCATGCACGAAGGCCTCGTTGATGCTCTTGTAGGCGTCGTCGTGGCCGGTGTATTTTCCCACGGCGGCGATGCGCACATGCCGCGACGGGGCCTTCATCCGGCGGAGCATTTCCTCCCACTGCTCGAGCCGGCTGTGTGCGGCGGTCACATGGAGGATTTTGAGGACGGTGGCGTCGAGGTCCTGTTTTTTCAGGTCGATCGGGATGGCGTACAGCGGCGAGATGTCCTCGGCCGAGATGATCGCCTTCGGGTACACGTCGCAGAACAGCGCGACCTTGCGAATTTCGTCCGGGCCGAGCCTGTGTTTGCCGGTGCGCAAAACGATGACGTTGGGCTGGATGCCGATGTCCCGCAACGCGCGCACGCTGTGCTGCGTGGGCTTGGTCTTGAGTTCGCCGGCCGCGTCAATATACGGGACCCACGTCACGTGGATGTAACAACAATCGTTGGGCTTCACGTCGAACTTGAACTGGCGGATCGCCTCGAGGAACGGGAGCCCCTCGATGTCGCCGACGGTGCCCCCGATTTCGACGATGGCGATGTCGGCGTCGCTGTCGGCCCCGGTGGTGAGCGCGCGAATGTGCGACTTTATCTCGTCGGTGATATGGGGAACGACCTGGACCGTCTTGCCCAAATATTCTCCGCGGCGTTCCTTCTGGATCACCGAGTGATAGATGCGGCCCGTGGTGATGTTGCTCCGCTGCGAGAGGTTGGCGTGGGTGAAGCGCTGGTAGTGGCCGAGGTCGAGGTCCGTCTCGGCGCCGTCGTCGGTCACGAAGACCTCGCCGTGCTCGTAGGGGTTCATCGTCCCGGGATCGACGTTGATGTACGGATCGAGCTTCATCATCGCGACCTTGAGGCCGCGCGCCTCGAGGAGCATCCCGAGGCTTGCCGCCAGGACCCCCTTGCCGACCGAGGAAACCACCCCGCCTGTCACGAACACATACTTTGGCATTGACTTGTCCCCGCTGTGCTTTTCGTTTATCGCGGCGAATCGCCGGTTGAGATAGTGTTGTGCTTAAGTAGTGTTACGGTTTACTTAACAATGGGACTTATGCGGCATATGGGACATATGGGGCCAATACTGGGATGGCCGGTATTTGCCATCGACAACTTCATTGGGAGACGTTTTCCGTCCATAGTTTGCGCACGCGCTCGAGGTCTTCCGGCGTGTCCACTCCAATGCTCTTGTACTTCGTCTCGACAACGGCGATGGGATACCCGTGCTCCAACACCCTGAGTTGCTCGAGCTTCTCGAGCTCCTCCAGGGGCGACGGTTCCATGTGCGCGTACAACATCAGGAAATCGCGCCGGTACACGTAGATGCCGATGTGTTGCCAGTAACACGGGGGAAGTTCCGAGGCGTTGGTCACGCCCCGCACATGGGGAATCGGGCTACGCGAAAAATAAAGCGCGCGGCCATCGCTGTCGCAAACCACCTTCACGACATTCGGATCGAAGGCATCGCGGGGATCGTCCATCTTGTACCGCACCGTGGCCATCGGGATTTCGGGATGGTCGATCAAGGCCTGGACCGCGCGGTTGATTGTCTCCGGATCGATCAACGGTTCGTCGCCCTGGAGATTGACGACGATGTCCGCCTCGAGCGTCTCCGCCACCTCGGCGATACGGTCCGTCCCCGAGGGATGATCGGCCCGGGTCATCACGACATGGGCACCGTGGGGCGCCAACGCGGCGGCCACGCGCGGGTCGTCCACCGCAATCACGACGTCATCGAGGAGACGCGCGCGCAGGGCGCGTTCGTACGTCCGCTGGACAAGGGGTTTCCCGGCGAGGTCGGCGACGACTTTGCCCTCGAACCTCGTAGAGGCGTATCGGGCCGGGATGATTGCCACCACGCGGGGCTTCGCGTCGTCCGCCATGATCCGCCAACACCTCGGGCGCGGCAACTTGTTGGCGAGAGAGGCGCGCGCCGTGCCTCCGGAGGTGGGAGTGTCCCGTTCCCCAACGGGACTTTACGCTATCACAGCCGCGCTTCGGTTTCAAAATGCGCGTACACGGGATGCAAACTGCGGTCTATTCGTGACGCAGGGCCTCGACCGGGTCCATGTTCGCCGCGCGCAATGCCGGATAGATTCCGAAGACGATTCCGACCAACGCCGAGATCGAGAATGCGATGATCGGCGACCAGAGCGTGACGATGGTCTTCATGTCGCTGAAGTAGGTGATGAAAAACGGGATCAGCACCCCGAGGATGACGCCGAGAATCCCGCCAAGTCCGGAGAGAATCACGGTCTCGATGAGAAACTGGACGATGATGTCCTTTTTCTTCGCCCCGAGCGCGCGGCGGATGCCGATTTCGCGGGTGCGCTCGGTGACGCTCGCGAGCATGATGTTCATGATCCCGATGCCGCCCACGATGAGCGAGATCGCGGCGATGGCCCCGAGCACCAGGTTGAACATCTGCTTGCTCTTCTCGGCTTGCTCGAGCAGGCGCAAGGGCACGAACACCTCGTAGTCTTTTTTCTTGTGATTGCGGGCGAGGATTTCCTCGACGATCTCGCCCGTCTCCTTGACCTCTTGCTGGTTATGCACCTGGATGACGGCCTCGTGGAGCTCGACCGTCTCCGACTCCATCGCGCCGCTGGTCCGTTTCATGAGGGTTTCGCCGAAGCGGCTCTTCGCCGCGCTGATCGGAATGTACATCTTGTGCAGCGAGGCCTTGGGCGCGGCCGAGGATTGGCCCGGAATGGATTCGCCGCCCGTACCCCCCGCTTCCATCACGCCGATGACCCTGTAATAGTTCGCCCCGACCTTGACGTTCAATCCCACGGGGTCGTCGACCGGAAAGAGCGCGGCGGCGGTCTCGTGTCCGAGCGTGCAGACGTTTATCGTCCGATCCACCTCGTCTTGCGAGAAGAATCGCCCCCGCTCGACGGGGTGATTGCGCATCTCGGGATACCAGGCCACGGTGCCGTAGATATCGGCGTTGACGCTCTTGGCGTGGTTCCACACCGCCTGGCGGATGATGCGCGCCGGCACGACCACGGTGACGCCGGGGATGGTCTTCTTGATGATCTCGATGTCGGCATAGGTGATGCCGTAGGCGATCGACCAGTTGCGTTGCTGCTGCGAGGGTTTCTCGGCCTCGGGCGGCTTGACGCTCCGAATGATGATGCTCGAGCTGCCGAGCTTGCGAATCTGTTCCTGGACCGCGTAGCTGGTGCCCTCGCCGATCGCGAGCATCGCGATGACGGAGCACACGCCGAAGACGATGCCGAGGACAGTCAGCAGGGAGCGCAGCCGGTGCATCCACAGACTCTTCACGCCCACCCGCACCGTGCGCTTCAATCGCAGGAAGGTGAACGAGGAGCCTACCGAGGGGCCGCCGGAAGAGGACAATCTAACGGCGGACATCGCTCTCGATTCGACCGTCCCGGAGGCGGATGACGCGGAAGGATTGCGCGGCGATCTCGTCGGAGTGGGTGACCATGATCAAGGTCTTGCCCTGCTCGTTGAGTTCGTGGAAGAATTTCAAGATTTCGTCCCCCGATTTCGAGTCGAGGTTACCGGTCGGCTCGTCGGCCAGGATCACGAGCGGATCGTTGGCGAGGGCGCGGGCGATCCCAACGCGCTGTTGTTGCCCTCCCGAGAGTTCGAAGGGTTTGTGGTACAGCCGCGACCCGAGGCCCACGCGCGTCGCCAGGTCGATCGCGATCGCGCGGCTCTCGTCCTCGGCCCGTCCCTGGTAATACAACGGGACCTCGATGTTCTCGACCACCGAAAGTTGTTGGATAAGGTTATACGACTGGAAGATAAACCCGAGCTGCGCCCCGCGAATCGCCGACAGCGAGTCGTCATCCATTTTCGATATATCGTGGCCCCCGAGCAGGTAGCGCCCCGACGTGGGGCGATCCAAGCACCCGAGCAGGTTCATCAACGTCGATTTGCCGCAGCCCGAGGGCCCCATGATGCTGACGAAATCCCCCGCGTGAAAATCGATGTTGACGTTCTGCAGGGCGTTGAGTGCATCGCCGCCCATGATGTAGGTCTTCGTTACATCCTCCACCCGGGCGATGACTTCCGTTGACAGCGCGGTTCCCATCCGGAGACTAAGCGGACGGCGCGGCGGGGGCCGCCGCCGGGGCCGGTTCTTCCGGCTTTTCGTCCTCTTGCGCCGCCTCGGGGCCGCGGTCGGCGCTGGGGGCGCGAAGCAGCACCGTCTCGCCCTCGGCCAACCCGCTCTCGATCACGATGAACTCCGCGTTGAACGTGCCCGTCTTCACGATACGCCGCTCCGGTTCGCCCGCGATACGGTCGACATACACCACGCGTTCCTCGCCGAACGACGACACGGCCTGGATGGGGATGTAGAGGACGTCCGTGAGCTGGTCAACCACAATCTCGACGGAGGCGCTCATGCCGGGGCGCAGCCAGTCGTTCGCGCCGTCGATGAGGATCTTCGTCGAGAAGACCTTGAGATCCGGGTTCGACCAACGGCTTTCCCCGTCAGGCAACACCCCGATGTTATGCACGCTTCCCGCGAGTGCCTTGTCGGCGAAGGCCTCCACCGTCATGCGGGCCTTCTGCCCCACTTGCACGCTCTTCACGGCGGACTCGTGAATCTTCGCGACGATGGCCATCTGCGAGAGATCGGGGATATTGATGATCATTTGTTGTTGCCGAATCGTCACCCCTTCCTGGATAGGGTCATCCCAGGGGCGGCGTTCCGCGCCGCCGTACACCACGAGGCCCATGCGCGACGCGCGAATCGTGCATTTGTCTATCTGGGTACGCAGTTTCTCGAGATCCGTCCGCTCGATCGCAAACCGCGCCTGCGACGACTTGAGCTTCGCGTCGGCCTGGGCCAATTTGGACAAGGCTTCCTTCTGGGTCCGCTCGAGCGCCATCAAGGCGTCCTCGTACTCCGAGAGAAATTTCTCGGCCGACTTGGGAAACGTGTAGCGGATGTGTAGGTCAAGCGCCGACTCCGCCGAATCCACCTTGATCTTCTTCATCTGCACATCGAGTTCGTCGCGGTCGAGCTCGTTCTCCGTCGCGAATTTCTTCTCGACGAGTTTCTTGGTGCCGTCAAGTTGCCGCACCGCCAGCTGATGGGCCTGGCGCGCCACGATCTCGTCGTCCTCGAGTTTGCGGATTTCCTGCCGTGCGTCGCCGTCCTCGAGTTTCGTCGTGTCGGCATAGGTGGTGAAATCGATTGCTTCGCGCGCCGCCATGTATTCGAGGTCGATCTCGACGCGCATCTCGGCCGCAGGCGTGCCCTGCGCCACCTCGCCGGGTTTGATCTTCCCCATTTCGACCGCCATCGCACGGACATCGATCCCCATCTGCGACATGCGCTCGACCGTTCCCGAGGACAGCGTCCCGTCAACCGTCCCCCGCGATTTCAACATTTCCTTGAACCGCCCTGGTTCGACCGGCATCCCTTTTTCGCTCGCGGCGGCGGCAATTTTGTCGATCAGCGCGTCGTCCGCGAGGATGTCGGTCGGTTTCGGCGGGGTGCCGTCGCCGCCTCCAAACCCACCGCCCCCGGGACCCCTACCGGGTCCGCCCGCATTGTCGCTGGGTGCATCGCCCTGCCCGCCGCCATCGCCGCCTTGCCCCGCTTCCCGGGCCCGGCGTTCTCCGCCGCCGCGGCGTTGCCGCCCTTCGCGCGGACTGTCGCTCCCGGCCTGGGCCGTCGCCATTGCCGCGCCGCCCTCGCCGGGGACCGGCGGGGCGACCGCGTCACCCATGCCGACCGGCGGAATCGGCTCGATAGGCATCGGCGGGAGGGTCACGGAAGGCTTGGCAAATCGCTGGGCACGGATGTCTTCGGCCTTCTTGTCCAGCTTGAGCCGGCCCAGAATGTCGGTCACCGGCACTTTCCCCAAGAACTTCTGGAAATCGAGCAGCGCAAACTTTGCCTTCAGTTCCGCCGCCTTGATAAGGCTTTCGTTCTGGCTGATCTGGATGTCGTAGGCCTGCTCGGCCTCGATGAAGGCCGCCTCGGTGCTTTGAAACTGGATTTCCTGGTTAGTCAGTTTGTTCTCGAGTTCCGAGGAATCGAGCTCGACCAAGACTGTCCCCTTGTCGATGTCCTCTTGGGAAATCATCGTGCCTTCCGGGATGATCGACAGGATCTTGGTCTGGCCCTCGACTTCAGAGCGAATCTCCTGCGATTCCATCGCCGCCACGTTGCCACCCTCGACCACCGTCAATTCGAGGTCGCCCCGCTTGGCGACGAATACGGTTCCCCGTTGTTCGGATTTCTCTCCCGATGGCCAGAATTGGTATCCAAGGGCAAGGACTATCGCGCCCACGATTAGGATGGGGAGTCGACGACTACGGGATCGCACCGGCGCGGCTGCGCCCGGCGTTACTTCAGGGTTGCCGGACATCGGATATTTCCTCCCATTGACCATTTTCCTTGATGAACAATATTCCAATATCGCGCCAGAATTCCAAGCGGGTGATCGTGTGCTGGACCAGCGCGCTCGTCAACTGGTTCTTCGCATCGGTCAAATCGTTCCGTGCATCGACGAGATCCAGGGCATTACCCCGCCCAATCTCGGTGAGGATGGCTTGCTCCTCGACGCGGCTTTCGTTCAACTTCAGGGCTTGTTCCTGGATCGCATAGTTCCGTTTTTGTTGTTCGAGTTCCCGGAACGCGTTGCGCACGTCGAGCTTGACCTCGTCCTCGGCCAGGGCCGCGTCGCGAATCGAGCGTTCGTGCGTGATCAGCGCGCTCCGGTAGTTGTTCCGTTCGCCCTTCCGATCAAGCCCGAAATCGGAGTCCAGGCCCACACTCCATTCGGCGGGTTCGCCCGACAGCGACAGCGGCCGGTTGCCCGGCCCGCTCGGCACGTTCGCCGCCACGACGAGGTCGAGATCGGGCAACAACGCGTTCGAGGCGATCTTCACCCTGCGCTCGGAATCGTCCACGCGGTCGCGCGCGATGTAGAGGTCGAGACGGGTGACGAGGGCCAAGTCCACGGCCTCGGCGGTGTTCAGCTTGTGGTCGATGATCCCGCGCTCGCCCAGCGCGACGAGTTCCTTTTCATCGAGGACAATGGCGGCGTCGGTGGACAATCCCATGAGAATCTTGAAGGCATCCAACTGCTGCTTGTAACCCTGGATGGACCCGATCAGACGCGCCTCGCTCGATAGCCGCGCCTGTTCGATGCGGCCCACCGCCGTCTGCGTGCTCTTGCCCTCGGTTGCGAGGGCGCGTTCGCGCTCGAGGCTCAGGTCGAAACTTTGCAGGCCGAGGTAATTGTTCATCACGGAATTGCGCGACTCGAGCACGCCGTAGTACGCCGCCGCCACGCGGACCGAAAAGGTCTGGCGGAACCGGGTGAAGTCGCGAAGCTCGTAGAGAAGGTCGCGCTCGGCTTGCGTCAGGAATTCCATCGTGACGTCGCGGCCCGCGCCCCGGAGCAAGGGCTGCGTGAAAGTGGCGGCCAAGGCAGAGACGGCGCTTTCGCGCGAGGCACCCGTCAGGAATTTTAGAAGGTTCGTCGTGAGGTCGACCGCAAGCCGCCCGCCGCTCTTCATCAACAGGTCGAAACCCACGTTGGCGTTCCCGCCTGCGCTATGTTCCTCCTGGACATCCACCTGCGTCGTCGAGGCACCGGTCACGGCGGCGGCCGCGCCGACCGCGTCGGCATA